>NZ_CP062233.1 GCF_024707525.1 Rhizobium sp. TH2
ATGGCGAAGATCAAGCAAGCACCAAGCCCGAAAGCATCCCCGTTGCGGGAGGTAGTGCGACGCCATTCCAACACCCTGTCGAAACAACTCCAAGCCCATCAAGCGAAAATATTCCCTCCGCTCGCTAAAAAAACCATCAGGAACTTTACTCCCGCTGAAGTGGCTAAGTTTCTTGGCCTGGCAGAGGGATACCTCCGGACGGTCGTAGCAGACTTGGAAGCCCGTCAGGATAATGATTTCAGGCCATCAACCGGCCCCGGCAATCGCCGCGTCTACACTGTCGATGATATGGCAAAGTTGCGAAGGCTTCTGGACGAGACCACGCGTGGAGCAAGAGTGCCCCGTCGATACGTGCAGAACCGGACGGAAGGTGAAGATCTTCAGGTAATCGCCGTGATGAATTTCAAGGGCGGCTCCGGGAAGACGACGACCGCTGCTCATCTGGCCCAGTACCTTGGATTTCGTGGATATCGCGTGCTCGCAATCGACCTTGATCCGCAGGCGAGCCTTTCAGCCCTATTCGGAACTCAGCCCGAACTTGACGTGGGCGAGAACGAAACGATCTATGGCGCTATTCGCTATGACGACGAGCGCCGGCCGATGCGGGACGTGATCCGAAAGACATACATCCCTGGTCTCGATTTAATACCGGGAAATATTGAACTTATGGAGTTTGAGCACACCACGCCCAAGGCGCTGATGCAGAAGAGACCAAATGAACCGATTTTCTTTGCTCGGATCCAGACAGTCATCGAAGAAGTTGGGGACGACTACGATGTGGTGGTGATCGACTGCCCTCCGCAGCTCGGGTTCCTCACGATGTCCGCCCTCACCGCAGCGACTTCGGTCATGATTACCGTGCACCCGCAGATGCTGGATGTAATGTCCATGAACCAGTTCCTCGCAATGACGAGCGATCTGCTTGACGAGATAGCTAGCGTCGGCGCGGATGATCGGAACAACTGGATGAGATTTCTCATCACCCGTTTCGAACCTACCGACGGGCCGCAAAACCAGATGGTCGCCCTTCTCCGTAGCATGTTCGATGATGACGTTATGGTGAATTCCATGCTGAAGAGTACGGCGATCTCGGACGCTGGCTTGACTAACCAAACCCTTTTTGAGGTCGAACGTGGTCAGTTCACGAGAACGACTTATGACCGGGCTCTGGAATCGATGAACAACGTCAATGCCGAGATCGAAGGTTTAATAAAGCAGGTTTGGGGAAGATCATGAGTCGAAAAGGGATCTTTGACCATCTGAATGATTCAAACGATGAACTGGCCGTGCCTGCTCGACCACTTATGAAGCCGAAATCAATGGCCGCTGTGAGCGAAACTATCGGTAGCCTCAACGACCGCACTCGCAGAGCCGACGAGATCGAAAAGCGTCTGGCCGAAGGACAGGCGGTCGTTGATCTCGACCCCGCCGATATCGATCCTTCTTTCGCGCAAGACCGAATGCCCGGAGACATTGATGGCCTGAAGGCTTCTATCAAGGAGCAGGGTCAGCAGGTCCCCATTCTGGTTCGCCCACACCCGGAGGCACCGGGCCGCTATCAGGTTGCCTTTGGCCACCGGCGACACCGCGCCGTGAGTGAGTTGGGTCTTCCGGTCAAATCCATTGTCCGCGATTTGACCGACGAACAGCTTGTCGTAGCACAAGGCCAGGAAAACAATGAGCGACAGGATCTGACGTTCATCGAGAAGGCACGGTTCGCTGCCAGGCTGAAAAATCGCTTTCCACGCGATGTGATTATGTCTTCGTTGTCGATCGACAAGAGCACGCTCTCAAAAATGCTTATGCTTGTCGATGCGCTGCCGGTTGATCTGATTGATGCGATTGGCCCCGCACCAAGTGTGGGTCGGCCCAACTGGCAGCAATTGGCTGATCTTGTAGAGAAGGGTTCGTCGACGGCCGATGCGACGGAATTTGCAAAGTCGGATTCTGTGCAGGCACTCGCCTCAGAGGATCGGTTCAGGCGTGTTGTCGCTCATCTGCAGCCAAAGCGTATCACCCGTGGCGCCCCGGAGGTTCTGACGACACCAGGGGGCGAACGTCTCGCACAGATGAAGCAAAACAAGATCAAGATGGAAGTCACGATTGACAAGAAGGCGACGCCGGATTTTGCGGCCTTCGTCGTGGAACAACTCCCGGCTCTCTATGAGGCACACCGGGCAGCCAAACAGAAACGGGGAGAGTAAGCCGCAAAAGAAAAGGCCCCACAACGTCGCCGTCGTGGAACCCGATCTGTAAGTCTAGCAGCTACAGAATCGCATTTCCTCGAATTCTCGTCAAGAGCCTTTGGCACCGTTTTGGTGAGCGAATTTCTTTTGCCTTTTGAAAGGTGAGAGATGATGCAAACGGGAACTGTAACGACGCCATTCGGGCGGCGGCCAATGACGCTCGCGCTCGTGCGGCGGCAGACGACTGAAATCAAAGCTGGGAAGACAGCAGAAAAGTGGAAAGTGTTCCGCGACGCATCGGCAGCAATGAGTCAGCTCGCCATCCAGTCGAATAGCCTTGCTGTGCTCGATGCCTTGCTGACCTTTTATCCAGAGAACGAGCTGCGCCAGGACGCGCAAATGATCGTATTTCCGTCCAACACCCAGCTCGCATTGCGAGCGCACGGTATGGCTGGCGCCACGTTACGTCGGCACCTCGCCGTGCTGGTGGAGGCCGGGCTGATCGTACGCAGGGATAGCGCCAACGGCAAGCGATACGCTCGTAAGGACAATACAGGGGCCGTCGAAGCCGCTTTCGGCTTCGATCTTTCTCCCCTTCTGGCGCGCTCGGAGGAGCTGGCGCTGATGGCGCAAAAGGTCATGGCTGATCGCGCCACTTTCAGGAAGGCAAAGGAGAGCTTGACGATTTGCCGCCGCGACGTCCGCAAGCTGCTTACCGCGGCGATGGAGGAGGGTGCGGACGGCGACTGGGAGGGTATAGAAGAGATGTACGTTCGATTGGTCGCCAGGATCCCGCGCGTGCCGACGCTCGCCGAAATCACCGCGGTACTCGACGAGATGCAAATGCTTCACGAGGAAGTCGTCAACCGATTGGAAATTCGGGAGTTTTCGGAAATTAATATCGCCAATGCTGCTCACAATGAGCAGCACATACAGAATTCAAACACCGAATCCCCAAATGAACTTGAACCATGCTCCGAAAAAGAGCAGGGCGCGAAGCCGAGTGCAACGGGCCTGCCGAACCGCGATCCGATAAAAGCATTCCCGCTTGGAATGGTGCTGAGGGCCTGCCCAACGATAGCCGATTACGGCAAGGGTGGGGCAATTGAGAACTGGCGGGATCTCATGTCCGCTGCAGTGGTGGTTCGATCGATGCTGGGTGTTAGCCCCTCGGCTTATCAGGATGCCTGTGAAGCCATGGGGCCAGAGAATGCCGCCGTGGCCGTGGCCTGCATCCTGGAGCGAGCGAACTTCATCAACTCGGCCGGGGGATACCTGCGAGATCTGACACGGCGGGTCGAGCGGCAAGAGTTTTCGCTCGGGCCGATGATTATGGCGCTGCTGAAATCAAACGGGGAGGTTGGCTTGAAGGCGGGATAGCCGTTGGCAGCTGCCTACATTCTTAACCGACTGTAAAATAACTGTTTTTCGAGCTGGACGCTATCGGTCTTCGAATAAGGCCTTAAAAGGTTCTTGCCACACCAGATTTCACTCCCGGAACTCAAGTTCTCACTTGAAGCATGCGCTGATGTTGCTAGGCCATCTCAAGCGATGGCTATCGGCTCGATCTGGCGACGTTTTCAGCGGCAGGTGGAAGGTCTTCGGACTTTGATATTTGAAGGCACCGCGCTGGAGAACTGCATCGAGGCCAAGACAGTCTTTCTTGCTCATGAGTTTTGGTCTCGCGACGTGAGACACAGCACGGTCGCCGAGCTTCATCCATCCCGCTAGAGCTTTGACGGTTGACTCCAGTCCCTTGTCGTTGACGGTGATCTCCAGTTTCTGATCAAAGCGCCTTTTCTGCCATCAGCTTGGTCCGAAGGATCCTGCCGAGGAACAATATCCGGCCACCACAAGAGCCAGCGATTGATGTGATTTTCCACTGTCGTCTATACGGAATCTGGGGCGTCGAGCGCTCGGGCGTCTAGGATGGCGACTGGCTGCAAGTTGCCGTGATTTGGTAGCTTGTCGAACCACGCGCAACGGTGAGATCAATGCAGGACAACAACTTCCTCTAATGGGGCTCCGGCTTGCGAGTAGGTGTAGAAGGTGATGGAAAGAGGCTCAGTCAACGGTTCCTCCGGGAGCATTTCCGGCGGTGCGCCCCCGCCGTCCCATGCTCATTGACCCCTGGTGATCGGGGAACTCGATGCCATTTCGGGTGGCACCAACCGGTAGCAGGAACAGTGCGTACTGCTTCGGCGCAAAGCTGTATCTCATTGAATTTGTCATGAAATTTCTTCACTTTTCCGCCCCAATGCCCCGGCACCTGGACCGATGGCCGCGAGTAGATTGAGAGACCGCGGCCGCAGGGAAGGGAAGTTGGCAAGGAGGCGGAGGGCGGCGAAGTCCGCACGATTTGCCCCGCGTTTAGTCGGTCAATCACACGTCATTGGTACCCGATTCCATCATCCTGGCAAACTGAACAGACGGTCACCGGTGGTTGGAATGAGGCGGATGCCGGCCGGAAACAGTGAGGGCGGCGGTTTGAGCGGGAGGGAGAGGGGGGAAGGGGCGTTTTCGGTGGGTTGAGGGTGTCGGAGAGAGGCTTCGGCCAGCCCGCCACGGAGAAACGACATGGCACAGGCCATACAGAAAATCACGCTCAATGCAGGGCGCGACATCCCCTTCAGCAAGCTCGTGCTCAGCCAGCAGAACGTGCGCAAGGTCAAGGCAGGCGTCTCGATCGAGGAGCTTGCTGACGAAGATGCCCTAAGCCGCCCGGCTGCTGGAAGGCAGTGGTTGGCTCCCCGAGGTGCTGCGGCTTCCGGTCGACGCGACCCTCGCCGAACCCGACGATGCCTCAGTGTCGGATGCGGATGGCATCGATGACGAAGTCATGGAAAGTGCCGACGTCGAACTTCCTGCCTTCCTGACAGAAGGGGTGGATGCCGAAGAAACATCCACCGATCTTGCAGAGGGTGGTGACGCGCACCTCGAAGCGGCGGAATAATCGCGCCCAAACCCATC
Organism: Rhizobium sp. TH2; assembly: GCF_024707525.1. Classification (NCBI taxonomy): domain Bacteria; kingdom Pseudomonadati; phylum Pseudomonadota; class Alphaproteobacteria; order Hyphomicrobiales; family Rhizobiaceae; genus Rhizobium; species Rhizobium sp. TH2. The sequence continues at coordinate 5,157 of NZ_CP062233.1, forward strand.
GCTCAATGGAGGCCCGACTAAACGTCGGGCCTTTTGATGTCTGAACATTGGAAACAATGCGTTTCGGGCGCTCGGAGGATAATCTCGAATCCCAATATGCCCGCGATGCGCTCCGGCAGTTCTATAAGCTGATCCACGGCGGCGGGGTCGCAGGATGTTCGCTGGAAAAATTCGAGACCATCACCGGCCTGTCGCTGAGCGCGGAAGAAGGCGGCCTCAAGGACGAGTTGCCGCCGATCCATACCTTCCTCAACCGCATGCTGGCGCTCACCATCGCCATGCAGAACTTGCTCTTCGACGCCTTCGAGCAGTTATTGGCCGCCCGCATCGAGGGCGCGATCGCAGCGGGAGTCTACGACAAGGGCCTGGAGACACTGACAGCGGACCGGATGACGGTGACGGCCAGACAACTGGTGTACACCCATCCCGTCACCGGAGCGCAGTCGCATCTCCTGACGATCGAACGCATGGACCGCAACGAGCCGATGCCGCTTGGTGACGCCTTGGGACTCGCTGCGCGAGATCCCCGTGCCATGTTGATGCTCAACGACAAGCCGGGCCGTGCGGCCGTGCAGATACCAACACGGTCGGTCATGCTCGATGACGGCTCGATCCAGCCGCGCGTGGCGCTCATCCGACCGATGGACGAAAACCGCTTCGAGGTGCGCCAGCTCGCCGAAACGAACTGGGAGGAAGCGGACGAGCAGAGCTTTTCCGCCGCCTGGAACGCGGAAGTCGGCGATCTTCCGGAGTTCTCCGTATCGACCATGCATGTCGTCTCCGGCCTCCTGTTGCCGATCTGGAAACTGCTGCCGCAGGATTATTGCCGGGTCTATCGCCTTGAGACCGACGAGGGCGAACGTATCGTCGGCCGCTTGATATCGGCGGAGGGGCTCTCCCGGCTTTGCCGGAATTTCGGGCTCGACCAAACGGAGGTCATCACCGCCGCACAGGTCTGGCAATCGCTGCTCGGCGGGACCTCGGTCGTCGCACTCGCCGGCAACATGACGCTGCGGCGCGCTCGAGTGATGAATGACTATCGCGTCGAGCTCGCTGGCTTCACCGACGGGATGCGCGACAGGCTGAGGTCCATCGGTCTCTTCTCCGAAATGATCGCCTGGAAGGTGAGGTTCTTTGTCCCGACCACGGACGAGGGGCCCGCGATCCTTTCACGGCTTATCGAGCGCCATCGCGTCGTCGATGTCGCCGGCCGGACGTGATGGAGGCCATACACCATGCTCTCCGCCTCGCAATTGGCGGATCGTCTGGCGCGCGATGCCGAGGCGGTCTGCCGTTATTATCTCTCCGCCGGCCATCGGGCCGGCAATTACTGGGTCGTCGGCGACGACGCCAACAGCAAGGGGAAGTCGCTTTACGTTCATCTCTGCGGACCCCGCAAGGGCAGGTGGGCGGACGCGGCGACCACCCAGTATGGTGACCTGCTCGATCTCGTGCGCGAATCCTGTGGACTGGTCGATTTCCGCGACGTTGCCGATGAGGCGCGGCGTTTCCTGAACGAACCTCAGTCCAGACCGGTTTCGTCCCGCAGGGAGGAGTCCCTCGACAGCCTGCCGGTCGAAAGGCCGGCTGGGGAACGTGCAACACGCCTGTTCCGTATGACGCAGCCGCTCTCCGGCACGCTTGCTGACAGCTACCTGCGCCAGCGTGGCATCCTGCGCGCGTCGTTGCATCCCTCGCTCCGCTTCCACGCGTCCTGCTACTATCGTGATCTCGTCAGCGGCAGGACGAGCAGTTATCCAGCGCTGATCGCAGCCGTGACCGATCAAGCCGGCGCGATTACCGGCGTGCATCGCACCTGGCTGGATCCGGACGGTGGCGGCAAGGCGAGGGTCGATGATCCCCGCCGTGCGCTTGGCGGGCTGCTCGGCAACGCCGTGCGGTTCCGCTTTCCTGTCGATGGCCTCGTGCCTGTCGTGGCGGCGGGCGAGGGGCTCGAGAGCATGTTGTCGCTCTCGCATGTGATGCCCGATATGCCGATCGTCTCGGCGCTGACGGCCAATCACCTTGCCGCGTTCCGGCCGCCAACCGGGTGCCTGCGCCTCTACGTCGCCGCTGACGCGGATGCCGCTGGCCGGCATGGCATCGAGGGATTGAGCCGCCGAACGCAGGCGTTTGGCATCCTGCCGCTTGTGCTCACCCCTGAGCTCGGCGACTTCAACGAGGATCTGCGCCGGCTTGGACCGGAGCGGCTCATCGCAAATCTTCGGGCACAGCTCGCACAGGAGGACGCTCAAGTCTTTCTGCCCGCCTGATTTGGCCTTGAGGAACGCGAGGGGCTGGCGCGGGGGCGTAGAGAAGGGGGGCTCTGCCAGTCGCCGTCCGGATGGCGCGCGCCTGCGGGCCTGGCGAGAGGCGACCCTTACCAGACGGCGGGCGAGCCTTCAGCGGGTCAGTCAGGTTTCTTCCCCGCGCCGGCTTTTTAGTCCGCATCGGCCGGTCCGAAAACCGGTTCCCACTTTTCGGGCCGATGCGGCAGCCGGCGCTCCTCGCGGGCCAAGAAACCCTCCCTCAACCGCCCGGCGCTGCGCTGGGCCGCTTCGCTGCGCTCGCGGTTCCGGCCCCGCCCGCCGCCTGAACAGGGATCGCCGTCAGGCCGCGAGAGGCGCGGCCCAACCCGACGGAGACCATCATGAACCTGACCCTTCCCATCGCCGACGCCTTCGAGCCGCACCACGCGTCTTCCCCGACGGACCGCTTCATCTACGAGATGCAAGTCTTTGGCTACCGCCCGTTTCAGGACGAGCCGGATCCGCGGCTGCTACCAGAAGAGCCGGTCGTCCAGTCGGCGCTGACCGCGATGTTCTCCGCAATGTTTGAGATGCTCGGCGACACGCGGCTGGAGCCCGATCTCGAAGATCTTCTCTGGTCGACGGTCAATCTCTTCCACCGCGCCGGCGAGCGTATCCAGCGCGAGCTTCAGCGCAACGAGGACGCACAGCGCAACGGCCAGCGTGAACAGGACGGCTCCGAGGTGAAGTCGGTCGAGCTCGAGCGACACATCGTCGAAGGCATCTCGCTTCTGGAGCGCCGCAACGCCTTCGAGTACATGCGCGACTACGCAGCCGATCTCTTCGAGGCGCAGACCGGAACGCCCTGGCGGCCGCGCACCGGCTCGAAGGTCAATCACGCCAACATGACCGCGGCGATGATCGACTCCCGGGATTTCCTCTCTGCCCGCCGGCATGCCGAGACCGAGGTGCTGATCCCGGCCGGTACCAAGATTGCCTTCGGCGGCGGCACCGACTACAACGATCACGACCGGATCTGGGCGAAACTCGATCAGGCTCTCGCCAAATATCCCGACATGGTGCTGCTGCACGGCGGATCGCCGAAAGGCGCCGAACGCATCGCCGCCTGCTGGGCGGAAACCCGCAAGGTGACGCAGATCGCCTTTAAGCCCAACTGGACGAAGCACGCCAAGGCAGCACCCTTCCGCCGCAACGACGATATGCTCTCGGTCATGCCATCAGGCGTCGTCGCCTTTCCCGGCTCCGGCATCACCGGCAATCTCGTCGACAAGGCCCGACAACTCGGCATCCCGGTCTGGCAGGTCCAGGGAGACGGCGCGTGAGCGCGACGACGGAAGCGTATGGTGTAATCGGGTGCGTCTCGTGCCCGGTTATGCCTGTGTCATGCCGATGGTGGGTGCAGCCTTGTGTCGAGAGCGAAAGCCTCCTGAAACTTCAGCGAATAGGCGCCTGTCGCGGCACTCGCCACAAAGAGGAGGTTCCAACTATGCGTCGACACCGCGCTCGGGATCGCGACAAAGGCATGCTTTCGCAGCAGTTCGTCGCCGAACGCCTGCTGGCCGGCGCTCGGAATTCCGGGGCGCAGCCAGTTGGGATTGGGAATGGTCGACGGGTCGACGACATGTACCGCGGAGATATCGGCGACGACGGCCGCGGTCAGGATGTGCGGAACAGTATCCAGCGCGCGAAACCCCTTGTGAACCGCGACTTCGAGGATCGCGGTCGACGGGTCGATCGAGCAGTAGACCGCCCGCACGCCCTTGCTATTCCAGCGGCCGCCGACACGATAGGCGCCTTCACCGCTATCCCATGTCGGGGCATAGGCGGCTTGGTCGAGCCGCCAGGCGATCAGCTCGGAACCGCCGAGCGCAATCGGCAGAGGCGTCATGCATAGACGCCGTATTCGAGCCGTTGGAGATAGTCCTCGACCAGTTCAACGCCGGCAGGCGTTCCCAGGAGGTCGATCGGGCGGCGCTGGTCGAGCCCGATTGCCGGACGCTCCAGCCATTGCTCGGCTTCCGCCTGCGTTCCCAGGACATCCGTCGCCTTGGCCAGGATTTCGGCAAATTTCCATGCCCGGCCGCTTTGCTCTTGGCTCAGTGGCTTGGACGGCGCATCCTTGCGCCGCTGCCATGTCCTGAGGCTCATACCGACGGCCTTTTCAAGGGATTCGGTCTTGCCGATGAAGACCAGGCATCCGACGAGGTGATCGATCGCAGACGCTGGCAAGCCATGCAGCAGGAGTTCATGCGCATCGAGCGCACTCGTCAGACTGCGCGACAGGACACGCGTCCCGCCGAGAAGCGCTGCCACCTTCTGCAATTCTCCGCCGGCTGCATCCGGGAAGCCTTTTTCCATTGCAATTGCCACCGTAACTCTCCTACGTCATCTGTCGTTCCATATATGACAGTTGACGCGACATTGTTCAATAGGGTCTTGAGAAGCCGGCAGCCTGAGAACGCGCGTTGCGGCGAATGCCGGACGGCTGGCAGGCGGCGGCGTCTGGTCGGTACGCATAGCGAACCCAGTCTCCTGCAGGCAAGACTGGTCGCCAGGAGCTGGAGCGACGTAGCGGCCAATCGCCGGCAGCGCGCGGGTTGCCAGTTCGCAATGCAGCCCGGTGATCCCGACGTGCACCAGCGCGGCGGCAGCAAGCCAGGCCGATACCGATTGTGCGGGTATGGAGCCTGATCCGCTGGAACCTTCTCATTTCCGCTTGTTTCCGCGCCGGTCGCGCGAGGGGTTGACGCCGATCGGGGGACATGGCCGGGCTGAGCCAGCATCTGGGCACGGGCAGCAACCGGGCGGCCGATCGATGTGCGTCCCCGACCTTCGGTTACATCGAGAGCCATCCCCTGTCCATGTCGCCTTTGTAGGCAACCCCCGGACCTATGCGGTCAACCCCTGAAGGGGTTCGCCCTCGCCCGAAGGCTCGGTGACCGCGGCCGAGGGCCGCCTTCTTTGGCGCCATCGGGAATGGTTCCCGATGCAACCGAAGGAGACAGCACAATGGCCACCACGATCGCAACCCTGACGCAGAAGACCGACGGCATCCTCGAAGGCATCTTCGCCACCATCCGGGTCAATGCCCCGATCGCCATCATCCCGAATGCAAGCAAGGCGAGCGAAGAAGCCCCCGACTACCGCGTCATCCACCGCAAGACCGGCTTCGAGATCGGCGCAGGCTGGAACCGCATCGCCCGCCAGACCGGCGAGGAATACCTCTCGGTGAAGCTGGAAGCCCCCGAGATCGGCGTGATCTTCGGCAACCTCGCGCCGGCGCCCGGTGGCGAACCGAACAAGAAGGTGATCCTCTGGAACAACCCAAACTGAACGACGAGCGAGTGGCCCCGAGTGATCGGGGCCGACTTCGCCTTGCGGTTTGTTGCGCGCTGAACCGGAAGTAAAAGCGGGCATCGAGCCCGCTTTTACTTCTCTTGCCGGTGCCCACACGAGACCAAGGACTGTCTGCTCAGATACGCGAGTGTGCCGTGAGGCTCGTGCCGCCTCAAGGACTTCGCGGCCCCTCCAATTTTCAGCCGATGCCCCGAAGGGCACCGTCAGAAAATCGGTTCCTCCGCTCGCCGGCTCCGCCGGTCGCTGACGCGCTCCTTGACCCGGCCCGATCCTCACGACCCCGGGCGTCATCTTTCACATCATCAGGAGATGACGACGATGACGATTGCACTCGAAATTCAGGTTGAAGAACTGCGCGCCGAACTCAGGAATGCCGATCCGGCCGAACGCCGCGAGATTGCAGCGGATTTGGAACTGGCACAGGCCGAACTGGCGGCAGCGATCGCCGAGCAGGACGGCACCATCGACGCCGACCCGCCCTTCTGAGGGCGGCGTTTGCCTTCTCCCCTGGATCGGCACGCCGGATCGACCGGCGCACCGGCCCGAAGCTGCGCTTCCCACATCAGGCCATGCGCTCACGCTGCACACTTGCGTTCGGTCTGTAACCGCGAGATCGTTTCGTCCGTAGCAGATCGAGGAACAAGCGGACAGCATCCTCTTCTCTGTCGAAGTGATGCACCATGGCCCGTCCGCTTGTTCCTATGCGGCCCCATCGCCGCGTCAGACACGGCGTGCCGAACAACGTCGGTTCGATCGCGAGCGCGTAGAAGCGCGCCATATTTTTCGTCGCGTCCGTGCGTTCGATGTAAAGCTGGTAGGGCTGACTGAGCATGGCGAAAGAATCTCGCGTTCGAGCTTTTGCGTCCAACGAGACTTATGAATCGGTCAGCCTCCGTCGATTCATTTTCGTGGTCGATTGTCGGATCTGAGGTTCGTGGACTTGGGCGAGCCGGCCGATGGCCGACCGGGTGCTATTCGCTCCGCTCACGGAGCCCGCAAACGGTCTCCGCCTCCGGTCACGCCCCCTCTCGCGGAAAGCTGCGGCCGGATCGATCGGCCGCGACATTGCGATGGGATACCCCTCGCTCTCCGGCCGGTTACGTCAGCGGTACCAGCAGGTTCTTGCTTTGATCCAGGTTTGCGGTTAGACTATCAGGAACCTGATAGTCAGTTGTCCCTGGCAGTCCGTGATGTCGACAGAGCATCAAAGTGGTGAACCCGAAACCGGCGCGACGAGCCGCAGCAACGCTTCCCGCGCGCTCCGGTTCATCGTCCGGTTTCCCTTTTTGATCGCCTTCGGCATCGTCAGAGCTGCGGTCTACAGCGCGTGGTATCTTGCCTTCTTTCTCCTCTGCATGTTCCGCCCCTTCACCGGTTTCCTGATGCTGACGGCGATCGTCATGGTGCCGATGGCGATCGTCGTCCACGCCCATCCCGATGCGGCCAATGGGATGCCATCTCTCGCGTTCGGTCTGATGGCGATCGGGCTCGTTGCCTTCGCGATCGGCTATACGATCTTCCTCGATTGGTTCACCCCGCCCGGCGCGGAGGACCCGTTCGCCCGCTATCGCCGGTCCGATCGGTAGGAGACATTTGCCGACGCGAGGTCTGCGACCCCTCACGGGATCGGCTTGACGAAGCGGTTCGTCTTCGCCTCCTTCTTCATGTCCTTCCGCCGGAAGTAGATCGCCCGACCGCAGCGGATGGGGCTATGGCCCTGGACAATGATGATCTGCTCGTCCTTGCGCATCGACTGGGTGATTTCGTGGGGCATGATCAGCGGACGGCGCTGGAAGTTCACGCTCTCGGATTTTCGCGATGCGTTGTTCTTCGTGTCCCAGCCGATGTTGCGGGAGCTGCCCTTCACCTCCACCGTCATCTCGCCGCATTGCGCCGAGACGTTGCGCGCGGTGTCGAGCGCCTTGATCGCCGCGTAGGAGGCAAAAGCGCAGCCGTCGATCCACGACGTCGCGCCATCCTTCCCGAAATGCCGCTCCAGTTGCCCGACCGACTGGTACATCAGCATCATCGAGATGCCGTATTTGCGGCCGCGGTCGCGCGCCTCCTCGAGCACCCGCATGTAGCCGAGAAGATCGACCTCATCGAGCATGAACAGCGCCCGGCGTTGGAATGCACCATCCGCCTGCACCATGGCGTTGATCAGGGAGCCGATGATAACGCGGCCGATCCCGGGATAGGAGCGTAGGATCGATGCCGGGATGTTGAGGAAGACGTCCTTCTTGCCCGAGACGATATCGCTCGATTTGAACGCATTGCCGCAGACGAGCGCCGCGTAACTTTCGAGCGACAGCCACTGCGTATCCTTCGATGCGGTCGAATAGACTCCGCTGAACGTTTGTTCGGTCATGTTGGTGAAGACGCCGAGGGTTTCTCGGATGAAGGTCGAGGCGGAATGCTCCTGAATGTCGCGGAGCATGGCGAGCACGGAGGGCTCAGGCTCCGAAACGATCTGGCGCAGACTGCGCAAGGTCCGCCGTCCCTCGTATTCCGGTGAGAGCATCACATGGGCAAGCAGACCGGTCAGAAGATTGTGGGCCTGGTTCTGGAAGTAGGAGCCGGTCGAGCTTTCGAAGCGCGCGCTCTCCGACAACAGCATATGGGCGATGCCAACGATGTCCTCTTCCTTTTGCTTCGAGGTCTCGATCCCGTCGAGCACGTTGAAGCCCATGATCGGGTTCGTGGGATCGAGCACCATGACCTCGCGCCCAAGGGCGCGGGTTCGGTGTTCGACAACCATCGGCGCGACCTCCGTCGATGGATCGAGGCAGATCAGCGGCGCGCTATAGCGTAGCGCGGTTGGCACCACGTTGCTCGTGGTCTTGTATCCACCCGACCCGGCAAAGAAGAGCATGTGCGTGGAATCGAAGTCCTGTTTGTAGGTGAGCAACGGCGCCCTGCCGCCTTGCCCCCAGGTCGCCGGATCGTTTGGATCGAAGGGCAGTTCGTGGACGATTTCCTTGTCGACCCGGTAACGCTCACCGACGGCGATTTCGCCGTCCGGCGGAAACAGCTTTCCGGCAGCAGACATCGAAAGCCAGTCTGCGTCCCCGAAGGTTCCGCGCTTGGCGCGCGTCACTGGCTCGGGCACGACGGTCGAGATGCGCGCCGTCACCGCCACCGCCATGAAGCCCATCAGCGCGCCGATGACGGCAACGAAATCCAGATAGGAAAGCGCCTGGTTCCATGTGACCGTGCCGCTCTCCACGGACGGGGCGAGCCTGCCGAATTCGCGCAGCGCGTAGATGCCGGCCACAGCCAGAAAGCAGACAAGGCTCGCCATCGCCACCGGCCTTCGCCGGTGCAAAGGCAAAGCCCATACACTCAATAGACCCGCGAGCGGCCCGAATAGAAGCGCCGGAACGGGTGCTGCCCGCAGGAACCAATAGGCCGACTTGCCCGACATCCCAACGGCCAATTCCTGCCACCGCCAGCCAACCGCATAGGCGGCAAACGCAGTGACAGTGAGCGGCACCAGAATGAGCAACAGGCTCGGATGCAGTTTTCCTGGCCCACTCATTCTGCTGCCTCCCCGATGCGCCGCGATCCGACATCGACCATGGGCATCTTGAACGCCTCCTCGCCGATATCGCGCATGCGCCGATACTCCGATGACCCCGGAGCGATCCTTGCCAGTTCGAGAAAGCCACCGAGCAGGAATGCCCGGTCGGCCTTGCTAAGACCCGACTTGACAACGATGCCGCCGAGCAAAAACTTCTCCCGTGCCTCATACTTGCGATCAGCCGTCATGAGAAACCTCCGCCGTCGTTCCAGTGCCGCCAGTTGGCGGTCGACGCGGCGTAGGAGTTGGGCCGGAAGGTCCCTTTTTCTCCCCTTTCCGAAATCGCGCGGCGATCTCCTCGACGAGGCGCTCGATCTCCTCGTCGTCGATCTCCATTTCGGCCAGCCCCGACTTGGTGGCGGCTCGGGCAAACCGCTCGGCGGATTTGGCGATCATCGCGCGTCGGCGCTCGCGCAGCTTCTCGATCTGGGAGTCTATGTCGGTGATCGATGATTTTGCAGCCATTCCAGCGTCCTTTCCTGTTGGAACAATCTCAACGATTTCGATCATACTATCTATTTTCTGATAGTAAAATAGGCTATGTTGCATTCACCCGAAAATGTCGCAGCGGAAATCCGGCCGATGACCGTGTTCCGGAAAAGCGGCATCGGCCCTGCGGTCCGATCGGTTTGAGGGCGCAATATACGTCGCTGGCGCGACGTGCTTGGAAGTTCAGGAGACCACAGTGGCGATCATGTTCGTCAGAGCGCAGGTGATCAGCAGGGGAGCGGGACGCAGTATCGTCTCGGCGGCCGCCTATCGCCACCGCGCCCGGATGATGGACGATCAGGCTGGAACGTCCTTCAGCTACCGGGGCGGCGCGTCCGAACTGGTGCATGAGGAGATGGCGCTGCCGGACCAGGTTCCGGGCTGGCTGAAGACGGCGATCGACGGCCAATCCGTCGCCAAGGCAAGCGAGGCGCTCTGGAATGCACTCGATGCCTTCGAGACGCGGGTCGATGCGCAGCTGGCTCGCGAGCTGATTATCGCACTGCCGGAAGAGTTGACGCGGGCGGAGAACATTGCGCTTGTCCGCGCGTTCGTCCGAGACAATTTTACGTCGAAGGGGATGGTGGCCGATTGGGTCTATCACGACAAGGACGGCAATCCGCACATCCATCTGATGACGACGCTGCGTCCGCTGACCGAGGAGGGGTTCGGACCAAAGAAGGTCCCTGTGCTTGGTGAGGATGGCGAGCCGCTGCGCGTCGCCACACCAGATCGGCCGAACGGCAAGATCGTCTACAAGCTCTGGGCCGGCGACAAGGAAACCATGAAGGCGTGGAAGATCGCCTGGGCAGAAACCGCAAACCAGCATCTGGCGCTCGCCGGCCATGAGATTCGCCTCGACGGCCGCTCCTATGCGGAACAGGGCCTCGACAGGATCGCGCAAAAACATCTCGGGCCCGAAAAGGCGGCGCTCGCCCGAAAGGGCGTCGAGATGTATTTCGCGCCGGCCGATCTCGCCCGAAGGCAGGAGATGGCCGACCGCCTGCTGTCGGAGCCGGAGCTTCTCTTGAAGCAGCTTGGCAACGAGCGCTCTACTTTCGACGAGAAGGATATCGCCAGGGCGCTGCATCGCTATGTCGACGATCCCGTCGATTTTGCCAATATCCGGGCGCGTTTGATGGCGTCGGACGATCTGGTCATGCTGAGGCCGCAGCAGCTCAATGCCGAAACCGGCAAGGCGTCGGAACCGGCAGTATTCACCACGCGAGAGATCCTGCGGATCGAATATGACATGGCGCGGTCGGCTGAGATTCTATCAGAGCGCAAGGGCTTTGGTGTTTCCGGTGCCCAAGTCGCTGCAGCTGTCAAAAGCGTCGAAACGGCCGATCCGGCAAATCCTTTCAAGCTCGATGCCGAACAAGTCGATGCTGTCAGTCATGTCACCGGCAACAACGCGATTGCAGCCGTTGTCGGTCTAGCCGGCGCCGGTAAATCGACGCTGCTTGCCGCCGCGCGCGTCGCCTGGGAAAGCGAAGGCCGGCGGGTGATCGGCGCAGCACTTGCCGGCAAGGCGGCCGAAGGGTTGGAGGACAGTTCCGGCATCAGGTCGCGCACGCTGGCCTCCTGGGAATTGGCATGGGCGAGCGGGCGCGAGACGCTCCAGCGCGGCGACGTCCTTGTCGTCGATGAGGCTGGCATGGTGTCCTCGCATCAGATGGCTCGTGTCCTGAAAGCCGTGGAAGGCGTAGGCGCGAAAGCCGTGCTGGTCGGTGACGCCATGCAGCTTCAGCCGATCCAGGCCGGTGCTGCCTTCCGGGCGATTTCGGAGCGTGTCGGCTTTGCGGAACTTGCCGGCGTCCGCCGCCAGCGCGATGAGTGGGCGCGTGAGGCCTCGCGGCTCTTCGCCCGCGGCAAGGTCGAGGAGGGTCTCGACGCCTATGCGCAGCATGGACGCATCGCTGCAGCCGAAACACGCGCAGAAATCGTCTCGCGTATTGTCGCGGATTGGACGGATGCCCGGCGCGACCTCCTTCAGAAAACCGCCGGTGGAGGAGAGGCTTCCCGGCTTCGTGGCGACGAACTTCTTGTGCTGGCGCATACCAATGAGGATGTGAAGCGTCTCAACGAATCCCTGCGCAAGGTGATGATGGAGGAGGGCGCGCTGACCGGCGCCCGCGAATTCCAGACGGCGCGCGGGGTTCGCGAGTTCGCTGCTGGCGACCGGATCATCTTCCTCGAAAACGCGCGTTTTCTGGAACCGCGCGCCCGCCGTCTCGGTCCGCAATACGTCAAGAACGGCATGCTTGGTACGGTCGTAACCACCGGTGACCAGCGGGGTGATGCGTTGTTGTCGGTGCGTCTCGACAATGGCCGCGACGTCGTCATCAGCGAGGCCACTTATCGCAACGTCGATCACGGCTATGCCGCGACGATACACAAATCGCAGGGGTCGACGGTCGACCGGACCTTCGTGCTCGCCACCGGCATAATGGACCAGCACCTGGCCTATGTGGCGATGACACGGCATCGCGATCGCGCCGATCTTTATGCTGCGAAAGAGGACTTTGAGACAAAGACGGAATGGGACCGCAAGCCGCGCGCCGATCACGCGGCCGGCGTTACAGGCGCGCTGGTGGAAACCGGATTCGCCAAGTTCCGGCCCAATGATGAGGATGCCGATGACAGCCCCTATGCTGACGTCAAGACGGACGACGGAACGGTCCATCGTCTCTGGGGCGTCAGCCTGCCGAAGGCGATCGAGGATGCCGGCGTCGCGGACGGCGACACGGTCACGCTGCGCAAGAACGGCGTTGAGAAGGTCAAGGTCCAGATTCCGATTATTGACGAGCAAACCGGACAGAAGCGGTTTGAGGAACGGGAAGTCGAGCGCAATGTCTGGACGGCGAAACAGGTCGAAACCGTCGAGGCTCGCCAGGAGCGGATCGAGCGCGGTAGCCATCGGCCGGAATTGTTCAAGCAACTCGTCGAGCGCCTGTCGCGGTCTGGCGCCAAGACCACCACGCTCGATTTCGAGAGCGCCGCCGGCTACCAGGCGCATGCGCAAGATTTCGCGCGGCGGCGCGGTATCGACACGCTCGCCTCGGCCGCGGCCGGGATGGAGGAGGGCGTTTCCCGGCGGCTGGCGTGGCTTGCTGAGAAAAAAGAGCAGGTGGCGGAGCTCTGGCAGCGCGCGAGCGTGGCACTCGGTTTCGCGATCGAACGCGAGCGGCGCATTTCCTACAGCGAGGACCGGGCGGAATCAGTCTCTGCAGAAATCCCAACCGGTAGGCGCTATCTGATCCCGCCCACCACTGACTTCGCGCGAAGCGTCGACGAGGACGCTCGCCGCGCGCAGCTTTCGTCACCCCGGTGGAACGAGCGGGAGGAAATCCTTCGGCCGCTGCTCGCAAAAATCTATCGCGATCCGGATGTCGCGCTCACCCACCTGAACGCGCTCGCCTCGGATGCCAGGATCGAACCCCGCACGCTCGCCGGCGATCTCGCCAATGCGCCGGATCGGCTCGGCCGCTTGCGCGGGTCCGACAATATCGTCGAGGCGCGCGCAGCGCGCGACGAGCGCAGTGTTGCTGTGGCGGCATTCAAGGAATTGCTGCCCTTGATTCGTGCGCACGCGACCGAGTTTCGCCGGAATGCCGACCGGTTCCGCGAACGTGAGCAGACGCGCCGTGCCTATATGTCCTTGTCGATCCCGGCGATTTCTAAACAGGCCATGCAACGTCTTGTCGAAATTGAAGCAGTGCGCAGCCGAGGTGGCGACGACGCCTGGAAAACTGCCTTCGCCTTTGCCACCGAGGATCGCTCTCTCGTGCAGGAGGTCAAGGCCGTGAGCGATGCTTTGACGGCACGCTTCGGCTGGAGCGCCTTCACCGGAAAGGCCGATGCGATTGCCGAGCGCAACGTACTCGAGCGCATGCCGGAGGATCTCACGGACGAACGGAGGGGGAAGCTGACGCGGCTCTTCGAGGTTATCAGGCGCTTCAGTGAGGAGCAGCATCTTGCCGAGCGCAAGGACCAGTCGAAGATCGTCGCCGGCGCCAGCATCGAAGCCGGCAAGGAGCCTAACGCCGTGCTGCCAATGCTTGCCGCAGTGACGGAGTTTAGGACGCCGATTGATGATGAAGCGCGTCCACGCGCGCTCGCCACTCAGCACTATCGTCACAATCGTGCTGCTCTGGCCGAGACTGCCACGCGCATCTGGCGCGATCCGGCCGGCGCCGTCGACAGAATAGAGGGTCTGATCGTCAAAGGCTTTGCGGCCGAGCGGATCGCGGCGGCTGTCGCGAACGACCCCACTGCTTACGGGGCGCTGCGCGGCTCCGATCGCCTGATGGATCGGATGCTCGCCGTCGGCCGGGAGCGCAAGGATGCGCTGCAAGCCGTACCGGAAGCATCCGTCCGACTGCGCTCGCTCGGCGTGGCTTATGTCAGCGCCTTCGATGCCGAGCGCCGGTCCGTCACGGAAGAACGACGCCGCATGGCGGTTGCCATTCCCGGATTGTCGCAAGCCGCCGAAGACGCGCTGCGCAAGTTGGCAGCGCAGATGAAAAAGCAAGGCAACAAGCTCGCCGTTGCCGCCGGTTCGATTGATCCGCGCATTGGCCAGGAATTCGCCGCGGTCAGCCGCGCACTCGACGAACGTTTCGGCCGCAACGCCATCCTCCGCGGCGAGAAGGACGTCGTCAATCGTGTGCCGGCGGCGCAGCGTCGTGCCTTTGAGGCAATGCACGAGCGGCTGATGATCTTGCAGCAGACCGTCCGCATGCAGGCAAGCCAGCAAATCATATCGGAGCGTCAACAGCACATCATCAACCGCGCGCGCGGCGTCATCTTTTGAGAGCCTGAAGAAAGAAAGGAAGAGATCATGGCCGAACAAGAAATCCCATACGACGCGATCATCCGGACCGAGGTCGCCATCAAGATCCTCAACGAAGCCCGGGCGATCGTCACGGCGCGCGTCTATGAACTTGAAGAGCAGGACCCCCCTGCTGCGGAGCAGTTGCGTGAGCGCCGCCGTGGCCTTCTCGATCTCCAGGAGCGTCTCGAGGCCGACGCGCCCGATGCGGTGGAGGACGTGATCGCGGTCTGGGGACCGCGCGTCAAGGACGAACTCCGCTTTTGGGCGGAGTTCTGACCATGGCGGAGGACGAGCCCGGCCTGCTCTCACCGGCAAGAAACGAGACCATTTTCCGAAACGACATTTTGCGCGACTATCTGCCTGACACCATGGGTCGGGCGGAGCGACCGCACCTCATCCTGCTCGGCGGGCAGCCAGGTGCGGGCAAGACGGCCGTCCTCACGGCAAGCCAGAACGAGCTTGCCCAGTCCGGGCCAACCATCCGCATTGTCGGCGACGATCTGCGGTCCTATCACCCCGAGTATCTCGCCTTCCAGAGGCAGGATCCGGAGACTGCTTCCCGCTACACGCAGATGGATGCGGGGCTTTGGACGGAGAAGCTTTTGGCGGCTGCTACGGAGCGGCAGGTCAATGTCGTCTTTGAGACGACGATGCGCACGCCGGAGAATGTCGCCCGGGCAATCGGCACAGCACGCGATGCTGGATACGCGGTGGAGGTGCGCGCTGTTGCGGTCAATCCACGCCTCAGCTGGCAGGGCGCCCATCATCGCTTCGAGGAAATGCTGCATGCCGGGCAGGGGCCGCGCATTCCGCCACAGCACGTTCACGACGCGGCCGTCGACGGGCTTCGTGTCAGTCTGGAAAAGCTCGAGGGCGAAAAGCTGGTCGACCGGGTACAACTGCGAACCCGAGGCGGTGCGATTGTCTATGACAATGAACGCCGCGACGGGCAATGGTTCTATGCTCCCAGCAGCAGACTGGTCCTGGAACGCGAGCAGAGCCGGCCGATGACGCGGGGCGAGTTGCAGCGTTTCGCGGACGACTGGAACCATGTGCTGGCTCGCATGGAAGAACGGCGGGCGCCCAACGACCGCATCGCTGACGTCAAGACGCGCGCCGCAGACGATGTGCGCTACCTGCTCTCGCAGCGTCACGAGGCAGATGGAGCGGAGAGCCAGCGCCGTGGACGGACAATCCCCCAAGAGCCCGCCGAGCGTCATCGGCTCTTCGTCGAATTCTACGACAACGCGGTGCGTGACGCCGAGCGCCGACCGATCGGCAATGTCGAGGCGCATGCGATCGGGCGCCTCGCACAGACCTACATGGCACTGCGACTGGTCGAGGTGGCGCGAGACCTCGGTTTGCTGCCGGAGGATGGGACGATCGTCGCGACGCGGGCGATGGTGCAGGACAAGCGTGGAGCTCCCGAATTTCCGGCGGCCCATCGGATGCCGGCGGATCCCGCTGTCGAAACGGCGGATGGGCGTCGCCGCCGGCTGACGGAGCATTTCGCCGTGGAGCTCAATCGAGTGGCGATCGACCGTGACGTGTTCAGCCCGACCGATCGGATGGCGCGTCTCGCCAACGTTGCGGATTCCTGGACAGTGGCGGCCGGCATGCGCAAGACCCTTGTTCGGGCGGCAAATGGCGTAGCCAATGGCCGCATGTCCGCCCACCAAGCGATGTCAAAAATCGTGGAGCCAGGATATGCGGCCGCGATCGCTACTGCACAGGGCCGGCTTGAGCGCAATATGGCGCTCGCCGAACGTGCGGCCATCGCGACCATTATCTTCAATGGGAAGGGGGAACCGCTTCGCGCCATGCGGGATGATCTGCGGCTTCGGACCCCAGTCATCGAGAACCGCGCGCGCGCCAAGTCGATGATGGAGGCGGCCCTGGAAGAAGCAGCGCGGCATACCCGTCTCGATCCGGGATTGCGCCGAACTGCGGATGCATTCGCGAACGGTATTTCCGAGAACGAGCGGAAACTCGCCCTTGGGTTGGGCCATCGGTTGGGTCGGGATCGCGCTCATGCCCTTGGCACAGCCCTCGTCCCGGCCAAGCATTTGCCGGACCTCACGGAATCTGAAATCGGCCAGCGGATGCAACGCTCCGCGCGGCTTGCGGACAAGCGCGCCGAGATCGAGAACCTGTCCCGACTGGTCTTCGGCGATGGTGAGGCAGTCTCGGTACAGCGTATCAGCGATGGACGCAGCGGTGCGGCCGCCGGCGCCGACGTGCGTGAGGGTCGGCTTGGAGAGATGGCCGGCGAGGGGAGGCGATGGCTTGGCGGGCCGAGCCCGGAGCGGCAGGCCGCGGAGGCCTACGCGCCCCGTCTTGCGGCGGCATTGGCCGACTATGGACTCGCAATGGAGTTCGAACGACACCGGATTGTGACACAGCATCGCGAGGAACAGGCGAGGCAGCGGGTGGAGATTCCCCGACCGTCGGCGAGGCTGTCGGAAGTCCTAGGGGCCGAGAACCCCGAAAAAGTCCGACGGCTAAACACCGAACCAGCCCTGCACCGCGAGCTTGAAACCCTCTCCCTCGCGATCACCAAACGCCTCTCTCCAGCCGAGAAAGCGGTTCTGAAGGAAGGAAATATCGCCCGGGTGGCCTCGTCCTTCGCCATCAGCGCGGAGCAGGGCGCTTCGTTGCGAAAGATCCATGAGGGCGCCAAGACTTTGCAGGAGACGACACTTCGCCAGAACCGCGAACGAACACAGGGCAACCAGTTGCATCTTCGCCGTTGAACCAGGAAAGCGACCCGACATGCCAGGCCGGGCCATCTCGCCCCCGGTCCGGCATGTCCGTTTCAGGGATGTCTGCGCAGGACGCTAAGAGACACATGGTCGGGCGGATACCATTTGACGGATTCGCCAAGGAATGACGTGACGATTGAAAGGCTTCCCTGTAATAGCGTCCGTACCCCATAGAAGGTGATGGGGTCATGGGCTTCGACCCGGAAGTGCAGACCTTCTTTGGTCGGCGTCAGGATCGCTCGCGCTTCGCCAAAATCGAGAACTTTGTCAGCACCGATGGCGGCGATCGAGCGGCAATATTCGCCGGATCGGGCGCACACCTTCTCCAAGACGCATTCCGCACACCGGACCGGCACGAACGCTTCCGCGACGTGTTCGCACATTGGGACACCTCCATGACCTGAATTCCGATTGGGGATACGACCGTTGGGTTTGGTTCGCGCCGATAGGTGTGCGGGCGCAGGCGCTATTCACCGGATATGCGGCGCGCCAAGAGAGCGGCTCGGCCAGCTTGAGTAAGCGCATTCGCTGTTATGCGACCCAAGCGAGTTTGATAAGTCGGTTTGTATAGCACGCTTCAAGGCTGACATTCCAAACCTCAAAGTTGTGCGCTTCATCTTGAAGCGCTGTTCAGTTACATCGAGCTAATAAAACCGTTGATTGAGGACGAAAGCACGATAAGATACGAAATCCAGCGAAGCGAAACGAATTTAGGGCCCGTAAGCCGTTGATAAAGAACGGAAAGTTTTTCCTTCCTCCGTCGAAAGGCGGGGGTGATTTCAAAGAGCTATTCAAACAACTAGCTGCGGCGGGAGCGGGCCGGCCATTGGCCAGTGATGGGTTCCCTGCAGGCCCATGGACGCCCGAGCTTCTTGCAGAGGCGATTTCGCAAATCGATTCCAACCGGACGGGGGTCGAAATGCGAACAGTGCAACTTTGGTTTCAAGAGAACGATAAGGGAATTAGCACCGCCAACATTCGTTGGCTGGCAAGGATTTTTGGGTGCGATGATCCGGCGGCCACAAGCGAATGGCAGATAGAGCTTAGTTTGGCGCAGTCTCGGCTGACCGCCAAGAGGCGAGATTCAAAGAAAGCGGAAAACAGCGAAGCGCTAGACGCTGCAGATCTGGAGCGTACAGCGACCGCCGATGAGACGAAGTCCAAGGCAGGCCTGACACGCGATATGGTCGCCCAAGAGCCGAGTCGGCATTTCAGTTTGGCGAGGAGATCGGAGGCGCTTATTAGCCACGGATCTCCCTTGAACCTACCGGTGTCGGTGTTTGCGGGCGCCACCGCTCTTGGGTTTTTGTCTTATATTACGGGGATTCACAACGCTACCTATGGCCGCTCGGATGGCCTTGTTAAGCAGGTTGGATTTCTGTGGGCGCCAAATTGGACAATCCTCTTCATGGTGTTTCTCCCACTGTTTTTTGCGCTCGTGGCAGAACTGCTCGTGTTCTGGAAACATGAAGGACGTTTGAAGCTTGTATCGCAGGGCCGGATGGAAAGCGACAATGCTTGGGCGCGCACCGTCGAGGCTTCGTCCTATACATATTGGGCGGTCTTTTTTATCTGTGTGTTGTTCGCTGGTCTTTTTCAGTGGATCGGCATGTGCCTGATCCCGTTGATCAACGGCGGTGGCGACTATGCGATCGATTGGAGCAAGTTAACACTGGTGCGCCCTGAAGTCATATCAGTGCCAATGTCGATTGTGTTCACAGGGCTCGCTTACCTGTACATGTGCTTGTGCTTCTATCTGTTCTTCGTAGGTCTCATTTTGCTTCATACGATGGTGCATGACCTTTGGAAAATCGGAGAGCTCTCGAAGAGCCAGCCGGGAGTGGGGTCTAAGTGCGAGGTCAATGAAGTCGGCCTACGGGTCATGCGCGGAATTTTTCGATGCACTATCTTGGGGATCCTGATCGCCATATGCATGAAGGCCCAAAGCGCCTACCTAACGTCGAATGGAAAGAACATTGGGGCTTGGTTGGTCGGTGATATGTTCTCAGGATTCCAGAGGCGCAGCGCTGTGAGCGACGGGTCTCGCTATATAATGCCGACGCATTACAGCAGCCTGCTTATCGCTATGTCGGCCTGTTTTGTTTTTTTATACGGCTCCATCCGTCTAGGTGTCGGACGTCGGCGTCATTTTCCTTTGTGGAGGATGTCGGCGATCGTAGCCCTACTCTTTGCTGGCTACCTGCTGATCGACGCGTTCGCTGGCTTTTCGATCCTTCTGGGCGTTGGCGTGCTGCTTGCGACATACGGTCTGTTTGATCCAGGGTTCGGGCAATGGCGAGCGAGCGAATTTGGAAATCATCAGAATGTATCATAATTGGCTTGATCGTTGGGATGAGCGGCGGGCGCGGCGCGGAGAGGAGGGGAAGGAAACAACGGATTTCGTCCTTGACGCGGAACGCGCCTTTCCAGACGCGAAGGAGACTGCAAGTCTCGACGAGTTTTGTGGCCTTGCGGACCAGGCTGTCGCTGATCCAGCCTTCTTCGATGAACCGAGTCCAAGCGAGCAAGGTTTTCAAAGGCAAGATGGGTGGCTCAAATTTCCATCGGGTATTTCTACCGATATTGAACAGAATAATATCGTTTGGGCGAAGATCACAGATAGCGCCTCGCTCGATCAGGTGATGGTGGTTTTTCACCACTGGAATGCAACCGCGCGAAATCGTCAGATTGCCAAGTTTTTCTCACTGCGTGGCGTCACGGTTGTTGAGATTGCTATGCCTTATCATTTCGAGCGCCGACGTCCGAGCTCGTTGCACGCCGACTACATGCTCAGTGCGAATCTCGGTCGAACGATTGAATCTGTAAGACAGGCAATATGGGATGGGCGAAAACTCATACGTTGGTTGAAAAGCGAAGGCTATCGAAAGATTTCGGTTCTCGGTATGAGCTTGGGTTCCTGGGTCGCGGGGGGTATTGCAGCTCACGACTCGGCTGTATCTAAAGCCTCGTTGTTTTTGACGGCCGGGAGTTTAGCGGACATGGTTTGGACGGGCCGCGCGACACGATTGATACGCGACAGCCTTGAGCCTGAAATTGAACTGAGCGACCTGAGGAGGGCTTGGGGTCCGCTTAACATGGAGAACTACGTGCATCGTTTGGCACGGCCTGATCTCGATCTTCACGTTGTGCTGGCCAAGAGAGACAAGGTGGTCTTGCCAGAGCTGTCGGAGAGATTCATGCAGAGGCTGAAAAACGCCGGAGCTAAGCCAAATATTTTGGAATTAAACTGTGGCCACTATTCGCTTGCCGTGCCACCTTACATCTTACTTGCCGGTTTGAGTTTGAAGCGGTTCCTATCCAGCTGAGAAGCGACCTAAACATTGAAGGGGCATGGGGTATATGGCAGGCGGATCAAAGGGCGAACGGGATAGCGCAAGTGATGTGTAATGTTATAACATATCGCATAACATAGGTTATGGAACTCGCATATCGTTAGCGTGGCGAAGTCCCCCACTGGGTCTGGTGATGGTCTTGATGCGGGATCTCGATCCCGTAATCCCAGAATTTTGCACACCCTGCATTTGATGCGGCGCGTATTCCGGATCGGCGGCAAGGGCGAGGCCAATCGTTTTGATTAGCTCGCGAGCAGTTCGAGATCAGTGCTGAACCCAACGGTCCGCCTGTAAAAATGCGGTCCTCGGTCGAATCCGGCCGGACGCTGGTGCAGGCCGGACGACATAGGCATAGTAGCTGTTTTCCTCTCCTCGGCCGCGTCAGATTATGTCGATGCATCTATTCCGCCAGTCGGCGGTGGCTGACTCGCTCCTGATTAGTAGCTCTGCTGGGTAGCAGGATCTTGCGTTACTGCTTGGTCCCGCGATCCAAACGAACAACGGGTCTGCAGACACCGCCATTGGTGACTACGCCGACTGCCTCGCTACGATCTCAAAATCGATTTCAATCATGGGCTCGACCGTCTCGCCAGAGATTCTCCGTAAAATCGACTGAGCGGCCTTGGTCCCGATCATACGCCGATCAATGCGGACTGTTGTCAGCGACGGATAAGTGTGAGGTGCGAAATCGAAGTCGCCGAACCCAACAATTGCGACATCCGCCGGAACTCTGCACCCCCTGGCGATCGCTTCCGTGAGCGCCCCATGCGCCACAACATCGGAACTTCCGAACACCGCAAGCGACCCCGTTCCCCGGCCCAGCAATTGACTGAGAGCTTTTCGTCCGTCGCCAAAGGTCGAGGGCGAGTTCATCTCGATTTCAGGTAGCTCCACCGTTGCCACATTAGAGAGCCGCTTTATGAATCCATCTCTGCGTTGAATAGCACGAGGATCGTTGGCGCCGATTTGCGCATAGCGGTCATAGCCCTTCGTCATAAGATATTCGGCGACCAAGGCTCCGACCTCATTGTGCGAAAACCCGACGGCGATATCACGCGGCGACGGCGTCGAATCCCAGATCTCAACGATTGGCAAGCCTGCCCCCGACAACATCGCTCGCGTTTCCTTCAGATGCGTGATGCCAGTCAGGATTGTGCCATCGGGCCGGCGCGCGAGGATGGCTCGCGTCAGTTCCATCTCCCGTTTGTGGTCATAACCTGACAGGCCGAGCAGGAGTTGATACCCCGCCGCGACGAGTTCGGCGTTCAAACCTTCGATCGCCTCAGCGAAGATAGTGCTGGACACCGATGGAACGATGGCCGCCACCAAGCGCGAGCGCCTTGAGGCGAGGCCGCCGGCCAGAAGGTTCGGCACATAGCCTGTCCTGGCGATGACGCGTTCGATAGCTTCAAGGGGGGTCGGGGTGTTTATCGCGCGGCTGCGCCAGTTTCGGCGCCCGCATTGTGGCTCGGTCCGGATCGACGAGACCTACGTCAAGATCCGCGGCAAGTGGCGTTACCTGTATCGTGCCATCGATAAGCACGGAAACCCGATTGACTTCCTGTCGCTGGAAATCTGGCTACCGAAGCTCCTCCTCGACCGCCTGTCTGATAGCGCCAACGACATAGCTGACGAGCCCGCCCCCGGCTGCTTGCGCGAGCACATCCCGACTGATGTCCTTCTTCTCAGCATCCGCGAGAAGATCCTCGACAAGGTGTAATGCGTCCGCCTGCTGAGTGCCGCTGTTGATATGTTCCGATTTCCAATGTTGAAGGAATTGTTCAGCCTTCATTGCTTGGACCTCCTTTGCGGTGCAAATCGTTAAGGGCAGAAATGGTTGCCAATGTGACGCCGGCGAGTTTGCCCTCTTCGATCTGGACGAAAAGCCGATAGTCTGAAAAGACAGGCGCTCGACCCTTGCGGGGAGCGCCGCCCTGTCAGACCCGGACAGCCTTTCGGCGTCTATGGATCGACCTGTCGAATGGAAGACAGCGACAATAGGACGGAACAGGCCAGCCTTCGCGGCTGCGGGAATCGCGGCGCATGGTCTTAATTCCTTGCGGTGCAATGGCCGACCCCGCTCGTCTTCCACCTCAATCCCGTTCGCCGCGGGTTAGAGCTTATTGCGCCTTGGAGAGTTTCTTCACCTGGTCCAGGTGCATTTCCAGCGTGGGCAGGGTTTTCTTCGCAAATTCGCCCAACGGGATCGTCAGGCTTTTCAGCATAAGTGCGGAAGAGATCGACAGCCTCCACGTGAGCACTTTCCTGCATTGAAACATACGCGGCGTCGAAATCCTGATCGCCTATACCTTCCAACTGGTGGAGCTCGTCGCGATGCTTGGTCGTGAGTTCGGATGCCGGCGCCTCTTCGCCTTCCTTCTTAAGGGTCGCCATAAATTCCTCGCCGGCTTTCGTGTGATCGGCGATCATCTGTTCGGCGAAAGCCTTGACCTCCGGAGACGTCGCCTTGTCGACCGCGAGTTTGGACGAGTCTATTTCCAGCTTGGTGCTGCTCAAAACCATCTTCACGAATGTCGCCTTATCCGCGGCGAAGCCACTGCCGGCCAACGCGACGGAAATCAAAAGGGCACTGATGAATTTCATGGTTGTGGTCTCCTGTGGGTTAGACTCAGAGACCTTTGCGCCATGGGTGGCGCGACCTTTGAGTGGAGCCAGCGCAACAATTCGAGCGAAAAATCGTTCCATGTCCGAAGCGCCGTTCTGAACTCATGGAGACAGGTTGTTTGCTGCAGGAGAGACTCACATCGGCCCGAGAGCCAGATTTTATCTCTTGTCGCGCGACTTGCTGAACTCAATGGGCTGTTGGCAGTTCATAGGCCGATATTCATGGCGGGTTTGCACCAGTATCGAAGGAGAGAGACAGATGCCGATTACCTATCACGTTGGTGAGCACGATGGCGGTTTTGGATATCGTCTGGGCGACGTATGGTCCGAGACGTTTCCTGATCATGACAGCGCGTTCGCCGCGGCCAAATCTGCAGCGGCGCGGCAGCAGCTCGGCGGTGTAGATACTGATATCACCTACCAGCTATCCGACGGACGTTGGCAAACCGAACGTGCCGAGGGCGGCGACCGTCCGGCCACCGATGTCGTTGATGATCGAACGGAGCCCACATCATGAGAACGATTACGGGATCCTGCCGATGCGCACAAGTGCAGATCACGGTCCGCGGCGAACCCAAAAGAATCGGCATATGTCATTGCACCGACTGCAGACAAGAAAGCGGATCGGCATTTACGTTTTTCGGCGTTTGGCCTGCCGCGAAGTTCGAGCATCTGGGCGAGACGGCAGGCTTTCGTGGCAGGCAATTTTGTCCCACTTGCGGCTCCCGACTGTTCTCCGCCGATGACGGAGAAGCGGAAATCAAGCTCGGAATACTCGCGGAGGCGCCGACAAAACTGACCCCGACCTATGAGCTCTGGATCAAACGTCGTGAACGTTGGCTTCGACCGGTCGAAGGCGCGGAGCAGTATCAGGAGGATCGCAAATGAGCGAATTGTGGACCGGTGGCTGTCTTTGCGGCGCGATGAGATATGAATTTCAAGGAGATCCGCCCTACAGCGGATATTGCCATTGCAACATGTGCAAGCGCGCCACGGGCGGCGCATTTGCGGTTCTCGTACAGGCCCGGAGAGGCCACCTGAAATGGACGAAGGGACAACCCTCGGAGTTTCGGTCGTCTCCCATTGCGACCCGAGGCTTTTGTCCTGAATGCGGGACGCCACTCTATCTCCAATATGATGATGACGAGCTAATCAGATTGACAGCCGGTTCGCTCGATCATCCAGAAGGCATTCGCCCGGCCGGCCATTACGGCGTCGAAAGCCGGCTAGCTTGGGCGGACAATGGCCCTGATCTTCCAGAGGAGGAAACGAAGGAACAATTCTGATCGAGCGTCGCTGGCAAGCTCTGGCCGATATTTTTCCCAGTGTTGGGAACCGCCGGGACAAAAGAGGGTTTTAGGTGCGGCGCAACAAAGGAGCCTTTTCATGGCCAAGACCCCAATCGGCGAGCCCATCCCCGTTGGCAACCTGCCGTCCCCGATCGAAGACAAACAGCCGGCATCTATGACCGCCGACGGCCTGCCGTCTCTGCGGGAGAATACCCAACCAGAGCCCCGGCCCGCCGATAATCTGCCTTCCCTGGCGGAGGACGTCCAGTCGGCACTACCCGTCTCTGAAGCTACTTCGGTCAGCGGATCGTCCGACCTGATGCAGATGAGCTGGCATCTTGCGCTGCTGCCGGCCATGACTTGGTCGTCATTCTTCAACGCTTCGTGGAAGGCGTGGGAAAGTGCAGCGCAGCCGCAGTGGCCTGCTCGATAGACCGAACCTCGCTTTCCACAGCCAAACGCACAATGGCCAGGAGACGCTCGGCCATTGTGCGTTTTGCTCGGAGAATTGAGATTGCGGGAAGATTCCCGCCTGGACCTTCCCGCGCGTCGCAGAGTCCTCGCGAAGCAGACTGATTATGAATCAGTCGTGAACATTTCCATCGGCCGTGTCGTCGTCAAGCGGTCAATCGCGCGTTTAGTCATGCGGTTCTAGATCTCGCGGCGCTCGAGCAGATAATCCAAACCACCGGCCCTATACCAGCGGTAGCCATACGCGTCGAGAACAACGGTATGCCGGCCTTTGTCGTCCGCGTGACTACTCGCCCCATCCGCAATATCGATCAGTTCGCGTCCGGTTGTGCAGGATCAGCACCGAGTTTGCCGCGCCAGTCGTAGCGGATCGCCAGCTCGTCGAGAAATCACCCCAGCCGATTTCCGGGGCTTCCTTGCGCATTCTTATGAGCCGTTCCGTCCAGTTCAGCATTAAATTCGGATCCCGGCGAACGCCAAGCTGGATCCAGAAGCCCATGATCTTGAGGATTTCAGCCTGGACCTCCGGATGGGACGTATTGAGATCCCGGCTGATGATTGTAAAAGCGCTGGAAATACTAGGCCCTAGCTTTCTCGTCGTATGTCCATGTCGTCTTCTGAACGCCCGGAAAGACCATGCCTTCATTTGCGTTCGGCGGCTTCTTGTCAGACCAAACGTACCAGTCCCGATAAGGCGACTCGCGGTCGCTCCTGGCGTGTTCAAACCATGGATGATCCTTGGACGTGTGATTGATCACCAGGTCGATCAGCACCCGGATTCCGCGCTGTTTGGCGCCATGGGTGAATTCCACGAAATCGCCAAGCGTGCCGTAGCGAGGATCGACGTTGTAGTAATCGGAGATGTCATAGCCGTCGTCCCCGGCGGGGCGAGGTCTGGAAAGGCATGAGCCAGATTGCCGTGATGCCCATGCCGCTGAGATAGTCGAGGCGACGCATCAGGCCTTGGAAGTCACCGACACCGTCGCCGTTTGCATCCATGAAGGTCTCGACCGAAAGACAATAGATGACAGCGTTTTTGTACCAGCGGTCATTGATCATTCGCACGCTCCGAGTCGCTCCCACGGCAATCCCGCCCCGGCGACCTTCCCGATCTTCGAGGCGCGCCAGCGGCAGCCGGCGCGCGCGGGATCTGGTCTCAATTTCGTGGAAGTTGGCAAAGTCGGAGGGCAGCATTGCCGCCCTCCCCGGGGAGCCGGTTCCGTCAGTCGATGATCTTCACGACCTTACGGGTCTTGGGCTCGACGATGACGCGGCGCTTGTTAACGACTGCATAGCCGAAGTCGTCGTGATCCTTGACATTCTTGATCATGACTTTGTCGGGCAGGGCGTCACCGATCACGACATCCTTTTCCACCACAACATCGTCATCCATAGGCTGTTCGGTCACCCAGGTCGTGACGGGATCGGGCACGACGACGACATCCTGAGCGAAAGCTGGAACAGCGAGAGCCATCGACAGCGCGGCACCGGCTACTAAGCTTTTCATTTGTGTTCTCCTTGCAGATCTTGCGGAACGAGCCGCTATTGGCGTGGTGCCAGCCGCAAACGATTGCAGGGTGTCTTTGTTCCGGTTCTCGTTCTATTTACGATTTTCCGCCGTCTTCAGCCGGTCTTTCCCGCAACGGCAGCTGCAAAAACATGACACTCGCGTTCCAATTTCGGTTTGTTAAAGAGCGGCATCGAACGTGAAGGAACAATGGGTGCCGGGGTAAGGTTGCCTCGGAAACCCATGGAGGCTCTCATGCCGAAAGCTGAACCCCGTCGTCCCCTACGCCCACTGGCGTTGGCCGTCGCCTCGTTGTTCCTCGCCGCAAGCTCGTTGTTGTTGTCCGCTGCGCAGATCGGCTCGCCCCCTGTCTCGGGCTACGGCATCGACTATGAGGCCAAGTGACGAAAGAAGGGGGCCGGCCACTCGCTTTGATTTCGCTGACAAATCAGCTCTCTCGACGAGCGGCAAATTTTAGGCCTCTGTGGACCAAGCGAGAAAATTGTTCCCGACGATGGGCGAGACTGTTCGAATCGGGCCTACATGCCGATTGGCGTTCGGGACCGGGCTCGTCCCCTCCTACGCCTCCCGCGTCGCCGACCACGTCGTCTTCTTGGATGCCGGCATAGTGGTGGAAAGCGGCACCCTGAAGGATGTTTCCAGACACCCGCGAGCGAGCGGACCAAGGGTTCATCGCATCGCTGAGTGCGGCGGTGCCTCATTCGATCGAGGGGCGGCGCTCGCCGACGTAAGGAGATTTCCAAGTTCATTGACAAGATCCTCGACAGAGCCCTCGCTGGTCGCGGACGCGCTGCGCCGGATTTCGTTCAGCATGCCGTCACCGTTGAGGCCCGGTTCGTCCGGGCTTTCCGTCCTCCTACGAAGCGCGCGAAATGATACCACCGACTTGTGATAGAACGGTGTTGCATGAAGTTCCATTGGATCCACCTTCTTCAGAGAAAGCCGTTGAACTTGGGAAGCCATGCGCGCCGGCGCACTGTCCCGGCTATTTCCAGCTTACTGAACGCGGCGCCTCCAGCAGAGAATTGATGGCGACGGCCTACTGCCATTTGCGCGAGTGCTAAATTTAGTAATTGCCCACAGGACCAAATTGTTCGAGGTAAGAGCAGACCGGCCGGCGACTACCCGCGCCTTTATGGCCCGCCGCCTCGGTCGCTCTCTTCGTTCACATTAGGTTCACTGCGCTCGCCCTATCGTGCGCGCAAGTCGCAGTTCAGGTTGTCGTATCGGCTGCAAAGAAACGATGGAGCCCGATATGCAGGCAATCTCGAGAGAAACGAGCGCAAACCAGGCGCAATTCCAGATTATCAAGACGGTATATGAAGCGCTGAGTTCCGCTGATTGGTTCTACGATACTGATGAGAGCCGGCAGGACATTTCGGATTTGGTGATGCGCCGGTATCGTCAGGGATACACTGAGGCGGCGGGTCTGCTCGCCGCCTGCGAACCAACAGTGAGGGAGCGTTATTCGCGGTCCTGATCGCCGGGGTCCCAACCTAGCGCTCGACAACGTTCTTCTCCCGCGGCGATACCCTCCTGACGGTCCGCAAACGGACCCAGGAGCGCAACTGGTATTTCGTTGAAGATAACCGTCACGTGCTTGGTAATCGGGTCCCACATTAAATCCATCCCGGCTGAATAGGTCACGCGCTTGCTCCCGTTTTGTGTAGACGCTTCGCAAGCAGTAATCGTTCATTGGAAAATTACTTTCTTACGAGCGAGTGACGCAGCCAGGTGGCGAATAGGCCAGCCAGCGCGCCATAGTTCCCCACCAGCGGTTCGAAGGGTGCCGCGAGGTCCATCGTCGTTCCTGTATGTTCAACGTGGGCCGCGGCCTGACTCGCAACATGTTGGGATATCACCCAGGGTTTTTCAGGGTTAACTTGGTCGCATGCTTCGTCTAGGGGGACTCCGCGGGGCAAAAGGGGAGTGCTGGCGGGCCTCCCCTTCGCAATTTTAAGGGTCAGCTGCGCGCGCCACCGACCCAAAAGCCCAGGATCAGACCTGAGCTCCAAGAGCTCTTCCTCGCGACGACCTTAAATACTCTAGCACGTCCCGAAGTTATGATTACTACCGCTCGAATAATGCTTGCGCCCTGGCACGCCTGAACGCGACCAATCTGAACCGAGGACACGATGCTGAAAGTTCTTAAAGCGAACGGCAGAAGGGAATCTCGTTCTTGTCGTGAGGGATGGCTCCAATGACCGGCGCGAGCCAAGGTTCACGTCGAACGGTCCACACTTCGACCGTCGGCATGATCGCGTTGGGCGCATCATCGAGAGTCCCCAAGAACACCTCAACGCCGTCCTGCAGAAAATAGAAGAGCCGAGAGCCGCAGACCGGGTAGAACGACCTCTTCTCGAAGGTGCGAATTTCTCCGGATATCTGGAATTGGTCGGCTCGCCAGTTCGCGGTTGCGGAAAACGCGGAGCCGGTGATCCTTCTACACGTTTGGCAGTGGCACAGCCCCGACTGATTAGGCTCGCCTCGGACCTCATAGCGCACAGCGCCGCAAAGGCATCCTCCTGTACGTATTCGTTCAACAGCCATGCTCTTTCTCCGGCGCAAGGTGATGGTCGAGATGTCAGCTCGGAACGAAGTTCTCACAATCAATGAACGAGGGGGAAGCCGCCTCCCCCTCCCTGCCCTCGGCATCCTGACGGTTGTCCGAAGCAGGACGCGAATCTGGCACATCGGGGTTTCGGTCTGAAGAGTCCAAGACGTGAACGAAAAACTTTTCCCGACTGCCGGACGTCCCCGAAATCAGGCTTGAGTTGAAACCGCATCGTGGGCTGGCTCGGATGTCCCGCGATCCGTTCACGTGGAATCGAATCCATGAATTGATTTCGACGTGGGGTCCGAACTCAGATGTCCGTCTGGCAGACTTCATGGGTGATCTCCCCTCCTGCAGCATTGCCGTTCCACAAAGCGACGCGGCGCGGTAGGGTCAGAACAGGAGCATGCCGATGGTGCTGAGACTCATGACGAGCGCGGTGAAGCCACTGATGAAGACCATCCAGCGCGGGGCTTTCAGCTCTCCCATGATGGCGGGGTTCCGCGCCATCATGACCATAAGGACGATGATCGGCGCCGCGAGCACGCCGTTGACCACTGCGCTCCAGAACAAGGCGCGAACCGGGTCGATGCCCAGCATGGTGACGGCGATGCTGCCGAGCGTGGCGACAACGATCGTGGCATAGAAGGCTTTGGCTTCCTTGAGCTTCTTGTCCAGGCCTTCTGGCCAACCGAAGCTCTCGGCGACGGCGTATGCGGCTGAACCCGCCAGCACCGGGACAGCGAGCAGTCCGGTTCCGATGATGCCCGCCGCAAAGACCGCGAAGGCGAACTCCCCCGCCACCGGCTTGAGCGCTTCCGCAGCCTGGGCCGAGGTCTCGATCTTGTCGACGCCGTTCACATGCAGCGTCGCTGCCGCCGCCACGATGATACAGAGCGCCACGAGGTTGGAGACTCCCATGCCGACGAGCGTGTCCATCCGAATGCGGCCGAGTTCGGGTTCGGCCATCTCGGGGTTGCGCCGCAGGCGGGCGAGCTTCCGGCGCCTCAGTTCCTCAACCTCCTCCCCCGCCTGCCAGAAGAAGAGATAGGGGCTGATCGTGGTGCCGAGGATGGCGACGAAGGCGGTGAAGTGGTCCCCGGAGAATTCGAATGTGGGCATCACGATGCCGCCCAGTGCTTCTCCCCATGGCACGCCGACCACCAGCACGACTGCCACATAGGCGAACAACGACAGCGTCAGCCATTTCAGAATGGAGACATAAGCGGCATAAGGCACGAAGACCTGAATCATGGCGCAGAGGATGCCAAACATGAGCGCGTAGGCGACTTCCGGCCCCCCCACGAGCAGCCGGAGCGCCGCTCCCATCGCGGCAAGATCGGCTCCGATGTTGATGAAGTTTGCCGTGAACAGCAAAGCCATCGCGCCGTAGGCCAGCCGTCGGTGGTAATGGAGTTTTAGGTTCTTTGCGAGGCCCTTGCCGGACACCGCGCCGATGCCCGCGCTCAGCCCCTGGACGGCCGTCATGAGGGGGTACGTGAACAACATCGTCCAGCCGAGGGTGTAGCCGAACTGGGCACCCACCTGACTGTAGGTGGCGATCCCACTCGGATCGTCATCCGCCGCTCCGGTAACGAGCCCCGGTCCCAGCGCCTTGAAAAAGCTTGGGCTTTCCTGCAGGGTTTTCCTGCCGAGTGGCGCAGGTGCTTCCATTGCATCATCCGGAGAGTTTCTGTGCCGCGACAATGCGCGGAAAGCGATACGAGTTCCGTTGATCCGAAAGAGGGCGTCCCGTTGTCGTCATCGGGCGATGTCACGACATTGATGGACGGTGGCTGATGACGGCAGGCCTCGTTCTCGTCCGTCAAATGCCCGGATCGGCTAAAGGCGTGATGTTTCTGACGATCGAGGATGAGACCGGTCCGGCCAACGTCGTCGTCTGGCCGAAGCTCTTCGAGCGGCGTCGATGCGTCGTGCTCGGATCGAGCATGATGGCGATCAATGGCTGCATTCAACGGGAAGGGGAGGTCGTGCACCTCATCGCCCAGCAGCTGTTCGATCTTTCGGGCGACCTATCGGCCTTGGCCGATCGTGATGGGGCGTTCAAGCTGCCGGCGGGCCGCGGCGACGAGTTTGCCCACGGTTCGCCGGGAAGTCCGGATTCGCGGGATCGAGCGCCGGCGGTCAAGCCGAGGGATTTTTTCGTCCCCGACCTTCATATCGATACGCTGAAGGTGAAGGCCAGGAATTTTCACTAAGGAATCCACCCTGTCGCCGGTGGTGTTCTAGCTCCACCCATTGATGTGCCCGGCCATTTACAGGCCGGTCAGGACATTGTAGCTTCATCTCATATGCTCAACTTCTGCAAATCCAGACGCTGTCGCTTTCAACAGGGAGCCAAGCTGTGGGATATCCCACTCACCCGAGCCCAATTCCGCCATTGGCCTGCCGTTAACGTCGGCGGGATTGATCTGGAACGCGCGGCAAAAGGACTCGCTGGCTGCTAAAATGAGAAGGTTTTCGTCGAGCATCAGTAGGGGCGTGTCGGATGATAGAACGACGGCCAGCGCGAAATCGAAAGCGAGTTCTGGAGCGTTGGTTGGCTGATTGGTCATGATGGCCCTTCAAGGGCGCTGGAGGCTTTCCAAGCGAAAGCAAAAACCGGCAGAAAGTTCTGAAAGTGGTGTGGACGTTTGGCCAGACCGCCGCCCGGAAGCACTGCGTCTATTTCGGAAACCCCAAAAGCAAGGCAGCCGACCTTTCTCGTCGAACCGCTCTCAAGAGAAGCGATGCGATCGCGTAGATCGGTAATTACCCTGTTGCGGGCAGCAGTCATCATTCACGCGTCCCTTGAAGGCCGTGTTGGAGTATCGACTTCATGTCGTTCGAATGCAGATGTTCTCTATCTGTTCCGATGTCGTCAAAGAGTCAAGCAACCAAGAATAGGAATATTATCTCTCAACTTAGGAAACCAAGAGATTCGCTTTGCGAATCATGGCCCTGGACCGATTGCGGAGATTTGGTCGGAGTGGAAATAAATTCCCGGATTCGCAACTTGTGATCCGCCGCTTGGCATTTGGCAATTCCATCGGTTACGATACCAGCAGTGTTCACGGGAATGGTCACTGCCCATGTGCAATCTGTACCGCATGGAAGACAAGGATTGGGTTGCCAAATGGGCTCAGGATGCCGAGAGCATGATCAATCTCATGCCAGCGTACCAAATGAACCCGGATCAGATGGGGCCGATCGTGCGCAATACGGCCGTTGGTCGAAAGCAGCTGGTGCATGCGCGTTGGGGCCTGCCCTCCCCGCTATTCGCCCTGAAGAAAGAGGCCGAGAAAGAAAGCCGAAAAACTACGAGCCAAGGGCAAGGAGGTCGACTTTGAGGCCCTGCTGCGTGATCAGGTGGATGGCGGCACCACGAATGTCCGCACTCTCAATTTTCCGCACTGGAAGCAGTTTGGTGTCGAGCATCGCTGCCTTGTTCCTGTGACCAGTTTTGCCGAGCCCGATCCAGCCAGCAAGGAAGAGGGCGGCAGGACCCCAAACGCCTGGTTCGCGCGCGATGAAAGCAAGCTCCTGATGTTCTTTGCTGGCATCCATGTCCCACAATGGACAAGCGTACGGAAGGTTAAGGACGGACTGACGACCGATGATCTCTATGGTTTCCTGACCACCGATCCGAATGACCTTGTGAAGCCAATTCATGAGAAGGCCATGCCGGTCCTCCTGCTGACCAACGAGGAGACCGATGTTTGGATGCGCGCGCCGTGGGACGAGGCCAAAGCGCTTGCCCGTCCATTGCCCAACGACGCGCTCATCGTGGCATCCCGGGAGCCTTACGGCTCGACGATCGTAACGAAGGCCGGAGAACCGGTTGCCCCGGCGAGCCTTTTCTGAGCCTGACCGGTCTAGGCTCCAGACTCAATCAAGGTCACCAGATGACAAGAGCAGCGATGTAGCATGTCGCTGCGAAGTTGAGCATCAGCTTGTCATATCGTGTCGCGACACGCCTCCAATCCTTGAGACGGCAGAAGGTGCGTTCAATAATATTTCTGCGCCTGTAGGCGACAGGGTCGAAGGGTTGCATCCTCTTTCGAGTAGGATTGTTGGGAATGACCGGCTCGGTGCCGCGCTTGATGAGGAAGTCGCGTAAAGCATTGCTGTCGTAAGCAGTGTCTGCGGCGCATAGGCGGCTCGGAGGCAGAGGCGCGAGCAGCGGAATGGCAACGGGTGCGTCGCCACGCTGTCCAGGCGTTATTCGCAGTGCGATGGGACGGCCGCAACCATCGACAACAGCATGGATTTTTGTCGATCTGCCGCCTCGCGAGCGATCGATTGCTTCGCCATCCGCCCCCCTTTTCCGCCGGCCGCTGATCGATGGGCCTTGGCAGAGGTGCTGTCGATCATATGGATATCCCGATCGCTGGTTTGCACCAAAGCCTCAAACAACCGACGCCAGATTCCCCGTGCCGACCAGCGATGAAACCGGTTGTAGATTGTCGTTGCCGGTCCATAGCAGGCAGGACAATCTTGCCATCGACAGCCCGACCGTAGCACATGAATGATCCCGCTGATCACCCGGCGGTCGTCAGTGCGATGCGCGCCGGGTTGATTGGTCGGAAGCAGAGGCGCAATGACGGCCCACTGCTGATCGCTAAGCCAGAACTCTCCTGCCATGATCCAAAGCTCCCATTGTCATGGCAGTGAATCACAAGGCAAAAATACAATCAATAGTTTGATTGGGTTTGGAGCCTAATGCAACTCGATCCACACCGGCGCATGGTCGCTGGTGTGATCCCAGCCTCTGACCGACTTGTCGACCTTGGCCTGCTTGAGATTGTCAGCAAGTGCGGGGCTTAGCAGGAAGTGATCGATCCGCAGCCCCGCGTCGCGGGCAAAGGCATTTCGAAAATACTTCCAGAATGTGTAGATCCGCTCATCGGGATGAAGGTGCCGCACCGCGTCCGTCCAGCCCTGGTCAACGAGCGCGGCGTAGGCCGCTTTCACCTCCGGTCGGAACAGCGCATCGTCCCGCCACCGTTCAGGTTTGTAGACATCGAGGTCGGTCGGCATGACATTGAAGTCGCCGACGAGAGCGACTGGAATACCTAGCTCGAGCAGTTCCGCCGCATAGTCATGTAGCCGCTCGAACCAGCCTAGCTTGTAGTCGAACTTCGGCCCGGGAGCAGGATTGCCGTTGGGCAGATAGAGGCAACCGATAATC
Organism: Rhizobium sp. TH2; assembly: GCF_024707525.1. Lineage (NCBI taxonomy): Bacteria > Pseudomonadati > Pseudomonadota > Alphaproteobacteria > Hyphomicrobiales > Rhizobiaceae > Rhizobium > Rhizobium sp. TH2. The sequence continues at coordinate 39,463 of NZ_CP062233.1, forward strand.
ACTCCGTCGATTGCTGCCTCGATGTAGCGGCTGTGACTGTCGTCCGGATCGCCCGGAAGACCACGCCGCGTTTCGAGCGGATTCTGTCCACGCGCTAGAATGGCCACCCCATTCCAGGATTTCTGACCATGCCAGATGGCGCCGTAGCCGGCGCGCTCCAGTTCCCGACGTGGAAACTTGTTGTCCGGGGCTTTCAGTTCCTGAAGACACACAACATCTGGCTCCGCCTCGGCGAGCCAACGCAACAGCAAGTCGAGGCGGCCGTTAATGCCGTTGACATTGTAGGTGGCGAGTTTCACCTGATATCAGCGCTTACGATCGCCTTGATCACCCTGACCCGGCTTGGCGTCGTTCTTCGCATCATGACGCGCATCGGCTGACAGAGATCGCGAGACATCGACGCTTTCCTTGAACTTGCCGTCTTCATCGCGGCGGACATAGCGCTTATCAGTACCGGTATCGACAAGTTCACGCTTGCTCATGGCAGGACTCCCTTGGGGTTGTTCCACTTGGAAACGCGCGCGGCTTCAAAAAGATGCATGCGAATCAGGACTCTACGCGAGACTCGCAATGCGAGCGGCGGCCACCAGCTAAGTCATTGAAAAATGATTCGTTTTGACTCGGAACGATTCGCTGTTGATTCGCTTGAATCGCCTGAGTTGCGTCAGGAGTCGCGTTATCATGGTTAGCCCAAGAGCGAATTGGAAAGGCTTCATCAAGTTCGGAGAGGTCTCCTGTCCGGTGGCGCTCTACACGGCAGCATCGTCTTCGGAACGTATCGCCTTCAACACGCTCAATCGCAAAACGGGAAACCGGGTCAAACGCGAGTTTGTCGACAGCGAGACCGGTTTTCCTGTCGAACGCGACAACCAGGTCAAAGGCTATGAGATCGAGAATGGCCAGTACATCCTCCTGGAGCCGGATGAAGTCGCGGCAGCCGTGCCCGAGAGCGACAAGACCCTGAAGATCGAAGCCTATATCCCCTGCTCGCAGATCGACACGACCTACTTCGACAAGCCCTACTATCTGGCGCCTGACAAGATGGGCACCGATGCCTTCGTGCTTCTGCGCGATGGCATGAAAAACGAAAAGGTCGCAGCCATCGCTCGGACCGTTCTCTTCCGCCGGATGCGCACCGTTCTCATTCGCGCGCACGGCAAGGGCCTGATCGCGAACACGCTCAACTTCGACTACGAGGTCCGATCGTCCGAGAAAGCGTTCGAGGACATGCCCGACCTCAGGATCGAAGGCGAAATGCTCGAACTTGCCGAACACATCATCGGCACAAAGAAGGGCAGTTTCGACGCGAGCACGTTTGACGACCGCTATCAAGCCGCCGTTGCCGAGCTGGTAAAAGCCAAGATCGAAGGCCGTTCGCTGCCAAAGAAGAAGGCTCCCGTGGCGTCGAAGCCCAGCGATCTTCTTCATGCGCTGCGCGAAAGCGCCGGTCTGGGCGCAAAGGAGGCCGCACCAAAGCGCACCGCGGCAAACGCCAATAAGGGTGCGGCTCGTGCGAAGGCAGCAAAGCCCGTCGCGAAGTCAAAAGCCGCCGCGGCGCCCACGCGTCGGGCCGGCTGACCGGAGGAGTTCGTCATGGCAGTTCGCCCCTACTGGAAAGGCTATCTCAAGCTCTCTCTGGTCACCTGTCCGGTGCAGATGATGCCGGCGACCTCCGAGAGCGAGAAGGTTCGTTTCCACACCCTCAATCGCCAGACACAGAACCGTGTCGTCAGCCACTATGTGGATTCCGTCACCGGTAAAGAAGTGAAGGAAGAGGACGAAGTCAAAGGCTACCAGCGCGGTGAGGACGAGTACATCATCCTGGAAGACGAAGAGCTCGAGAATGTCGCGCTGGACAGCACCAAGACGATCGATATCTCGACCTTCACGGCTCGCGATAGCATCGAGTGGATTTGGCTCGACACGCCGTACTATCTTTCCCCCAACGATCCGGTCGGTCAGGAAGCTTTTTCCGTCATTCGTGATGCGATGGCATCCCAGAACATGGTCGGCATCTCACGGCTGGTCATCACCCGGCGCGAGCGCGCCGTCATGCTGGAGCCACGCGGCAAGGGTATCGTTCTCTGGACATTGCGGTATGGTGACGAGGTCCGGGATGAAGACAGCTATTTCGAGGGCATTGGCGATGAGAAGGCGGATTCCGACATGATGCCCCTTATCCAGCAGCTGATCAAAAAGAAGACCCAGGACTGGACGCCGAAACTGGTCATCGACCCAGTCCAGGATCGGCTGCTCGACATCATCAACACGAAAAAGAAAGCGCTCAGGAAGCCATCGAAGAGCACGACCAAGGCTCCCGCATCCTCACCGCCGCCCAACAACGTCGTCAACATCATGGATGCCTTGCGCAAGTCGGTCGCGGCGGAAAACCGGACCAGTAAATGAGCAGACGTGCCAAACCGCTTCTCCAGGACGACCAGGTCGCCAAGTCTCAGCCACGCCGGCGCCGCGATCCAGCCCAGCCGAACCTTCCGTTCGATCCGATGCCCGACCGTGTCGAACCATGCCTGGCATTGCTGAAGACCACTGCGCCGGCGGGACCAGACTGGGTCTATGAGGTGAAGTGGGACGGTTATCGGCTGGCGATCCATATCGAGCCGAAGGAGGTTCGCATCATCACGCGCGGCGGCCATGACTGGACACACCGGTTTCCGGCAATCGCAGCGGCGGCTAAGAACCTGAGCGTCGCAACAGCCATTCTGGATGGTGAGGCCGTCGTGCTCGACGAACACGGCCGATCGGATTTCGGGGCTCTGCAGCAATCACTGGGCGGACGTGGCGGCAAGCGGACATCGACGGAATCCATCCTCTATGCCTTCGACCTACTCTATTTCGACGGCCACGATCTTACGGGGACGGAGCTCTCTGTGAGACGACATCTGCTCGAGGATCTGCTGGATGGCGCCGACGGCGCGATCCAACTGTCCGAGGAGGTCAGCGACGACGGTGCCAAGCTCCTGGAAAATGCTTGCGCCCTCGGGCTGGAAGGTATCGTCGCCAAGCATCGCGACAGCACCTATCGGTCCGGCCGCACCGGCGACTGGCTGAAGATCAAATGCGTGCAGAGCGAGAGCTTCATGGTCGTCGGCTATGAGCAATCGGCGTCGGCCCGGGGCGGAGTCGGCAGCCTGCTTCTCGCTGGCCGAAACGGAGACGACTGGGTCTACGTCGGCTCCGTGGGAACCGGGTTCAACATGAAGGATGCCGAATACCTTCGCAAGACACTCGACAAGCTCAAGACAACACAACCAGTCGTGCCGCTCAAGGGCAAGAACCTTGTGTTCGCCCAGCCGACGTTGATCGCCGAGATCGACTTCCGGGGCTGGACCCACGACGGCAGTTTGCGCCACGCATCTTATAAGGGCCTTCGCGAGGTTCAGGATAATGCCGCAGTCTTTGACATGAGCGAACGGCCGGCCAGCTAAAATGAACAGGGCGCTCGACCCTTGCGGGGAGCGCCCTGTCAGACCCGGACAACCGCACGCGACAGACAAGCTGCTCGGTAAGCGGTCATCAAAACGGGTAGTGGCCGATAGATGATAGCTCGCTCCAGGAAATTCAAGCCCTGCCCAACCAATCAACGCTCACGGCTCATCAACCCGTTCCAGTTCGAAGAAATAGATCCGATCGTCTACCTGGATCGTCATTGCTCCCATGATTTTCCGATCACCCACTCTGCGGAAATGATCGACGATGGGCTGATCGTCATACACCATCGCGGCACTCGCCACGCCTTGGAACGACATGGTCTTGAGCGAAGCCACGGGACCTTTCGCCCGAAACCCGCGCTGAAGATACGAAAACAGGTTCTTTGCGGCACGCGTCCTGCCAACTTTGTGAAAACGGAGGGCGAGGCGCAGCGTTATTCTTGCCGGATCGATGGGGATCAGTCGCCGCTCGTCGAAACGAAACAGCAGCGCATCGGCGCGCATGTCCGGCGTAAACCGCTTGCCGAACCAGCCGAGGTTTTCCAGCACGCCGTCGAACGGATGGCCGGACGGAAAGGTCCGACCGGTCCACAGTCCGATCATCTCGCGCGGCTCGATCGGCGGCAAGCTTTGAAACTCACCAAGCGCGTTCTGCATCTGCCTACTCAATCCGAACGCTCCTCTCCCGGTGATGCGAGGGACTATTCACGCCGAATCGCCCTGCTCTTCCCTACGCTGTTGAGTGCGCAGTTTTGATCTGGCCTTTTGCCGAGCGGTCCGCAACTCCTCCAGGTCTGGCAGCCACCATCCTCGCGCGCGTTCTTCTTCCCCGGGTGACGTACGTGCCGGCCAGGTCGTCACCAGTTCCTCGAGCGAACCAGGTCGCCACGACACCCAAAAATGCTCCTCGCTCTGGCCTGCAGGAAAATAGAACGCACTGACAGTCGCGGGATCTGCCAGCTCACCATCCGTGCCGATGAAGATAACGACACCGACATGCGTACCGACCGCACGCTCGAACGGCGGGACATCATGCGCAGGCACCGGATAGCGTTTTCGACGACGCTCACTTGATCTCGCCTTCGATGCCTCCTCTTCTTCCGTGCCCTTGAATGCCTCGCGACGCGCTTTCCTTGCCTCGGGTTCATTGCGCTCAGCTGCCGCCTCGATCGCCGGCCATCGTCGTCGGAGTTCGTCGTATGATCGGTAAGGGACAGTCCACAGCCGGCGATCCGCGTCCCAGCGCGCAGACGGGATTTCTCGAATTTCGTTCACGACCGTGCGCGAGTAGGGCGTCCGGATTTGAAAGGCCGAAGGCGTGGTTTCGAGATAGCGGCTTTCGATCGGATCGAAGGCGAATGCGTCCCTGCCCTTCTCGTCGGCAAACGCATCGGCCTCCGCTTCCATCTCGGCGAGCCAGCGACCGATGCGTCTCTCGGCGGTGCGGCCGGGCACGAACCAGGCATTCAGGCTGTCGCTCCAGCGTGCGCGAGGGAAAGATTCCCGAAAGTGCTGCACAGTTATGCGATCGTGCGGCAGGTCGGTCGTTGCGCCAACACGCGGCTCAGTTGGGGCGGTGTCGTTCGGTTGCTCTTCCATCTTCCTTACCGCAACATTGTGGCCTCGGATTTGGCCGAACGCTCATGCTGCTTGTCTGGATTTTCCGAGGCGTTTGATGGCCTGTTCAAGCGGCCGCTGACCGTCGCAATAATCCTGCCACGCCGAGCTTTTCGCAAGCAGCGCAGGGACCGTACGGACCGTAAATCTCTTCGGATCGAGGTCCGCTTTGACCTGGGTCCATGTCAGCGGCATCGACACGGTGGCGCCGGGCCGCGCTCGCGGAGACAAAGGCGCCACCGCCGTCGCCATGCGATCGTTGCGCAGGTAGTCGAGAAAGATGCGGCCCTCACGTTGGCTCTTGGCCATCTTGATCAGATAGAGATCCGGATTGTCGCGAGCCATCTGCTCACAGACATCATGGGCAAAGCCCTTCGCGATGTCCCAGCCGAGTTTCTTGCCCTTCGGCACGGCCAGCGGCGTCACCACATGCAGTCCCTTGCCACCCGTCGTCTTGCAGAAGCTGACGAGCCCGAGTTCGTCCAGCCGGTCGCGGATCTCGCGAGCGGCTTCGACGACGGTGGAGAACTCGACCTCAGGACCAGGATCGAGATCGAACACCAGACGGCCAGGCACTTCCGGCTGACCGGGCTCACAATTCCAGGGATGAAGCTCGACGCCCCCGATCTGGGAGATGGCAGCGAGACCCTCGACGCGATCGATCTGCAGGTAGGGCTTCTTGTCGCCAAACACCGTGACGAGTTCCAGCAGGTTCGATGTCCCCGGCATGGCATGGCGCTGGAAGAACTGTTCTCCTCCGATGCCGTCGGGTGTGCGAATGATCGAGCAGGGGCGTCCCTTGATATGGTCGATCAGCCAGGAACCGACGGCTTCATGATAGTGCGCCAGATCGACCTTGGTCACAGGCTCTCCATCACCGGCATCCGGCCATAGCGGCTTGTCGGGACTGGAGATCATCACGCCCATAACCTCCACCTTCGCGCCCTTGCGGAAGCGGTTTGGCGCCGGTTTCGACGTGTCGGGATCGGGCACCTCGGTTTTGGCTGGTGAGGCCGGCTTCTCGGCCTTGACTTCTGCAGCCGGCTTGTCTTCCCGCAAGCCCTTGAATGCCGCTTGGCGCACCTGGCCATCGGCCGTCCAGCCGGCAAACTCGATCTCGGCAACAAGCTCGGGTTTCAACCAGACGATATCAGGACTCTTCTTAGGCGCACCAATCCCGGTGAACGGTGATTTGGATGTTTCCATAGCCTGCAGTTTGGGCAGGAGTGTCTCGACGGTCTTGGCGCCGTATCCAGTACCGACGCGGCCGACATAGACAAAGTGGTCGCCGCGATTGACGCCGACAAGCAGGGAGCGGAACTTGCCGTTGGTCTTGGCATAGGCGCCGATGACGACTTCATGCCCTGCCCGGCATTTCGATTTCGCCCAAGTGTCAGTACGGCCCGATTGATATGGTGAATCGACAACCTTTGAAACAATACCTTCCAACGACAGCCGACAGGCAGATTTGAGAACTGCGTCGCCGCCGGTTTCAAAGTGCTCGACGAAACGAAGGCGCGGATCTTCGCCGGCTTCCGACAAGAGTGACGCCAGACGTTGCTTTCGCTCAGTGAGCGGCAGCTCACGCAAATCTTCTTCTCCCACAAAGAGAAGGTCGAAGGCGAAGTATACGAGATCGTCGGTCTTTCCCTCGGACAGCGCCGCCTGCAGTGCCGCGAAATCCGGGGCGCCGTTTTCGTCAAGAGCGCAGATTTCACCGTCGATGATGGCGTTCGGTAGCGCGCACGCTGAGGTGGCGATTGCGGGGTATTTGGCGGTCCAATCCAGACCCTTGCGGGTTTTGAGGGTTGCATCACCATTCTCGATGCGCATCTGGATGCGATATCCGTCGAACTTGATCTCATGGATCCAGCCGTCGGCAGATGGCGGGCGGGCCAGAGTTTCGCAGAGCTGCGGCGGAATAAAATCCGGCATGGTGGATTTCTCCCGCTTGGCGGCTGACGGCTTTTTCGCGGTCTTCAGAACCGCTTTGCGCTCCTCGGCGGCAAGGCCGTGATTGCTATGCCAAACCGCGTCCGCCTCGACGTCGCCATTCTGCATCATGAATGGCTTCGGCTTCCTGCCCTTTCCGGATGCGATCGCCTCCATCGTTCGGCCGGAAGCCACCGACGTAGCGTTTTCCTCCAGGACGGCGGCTCCGTTCTCCTCGACCGAAAAGTCGTCATGATGCTTGATCAACAGCCAGTTGGTCCGCTTGCCGCCATCGCGGTCATGACGCATCCGCACGAGGACGAAGCTGCCGTGGAGCCGCTTGCCCTGCAGCGTAAACTTGAAATCACCTTTGGCGAGCGCTTCTTCCGGCGTCCGGTTGCCCTCCGGCTCCCAGTAGCCGCGATCCCACAACATCACCGTACCGCCGCCATACTGGCCTTTCGGGATGGTGCCTTCGAAATCGCCATAGTCCAGCGGGTGATCTTCAACTTCGACAGCCAGCCGCTTGTCGTGCGGATCGAGCGACGGGCCTTTGGTCACGGCCCAGGACTTGAAGACGCCGTCGAGTTCGAGCCGAAGGTCATAGTGAAGACGGGTCGCGTCGTGCTTCTGGATCACAAAGCGCCGACGGTTCGAAGGTTTGACCTGAGCTTCACCGCTCGGCTCGCCCGTTTTCTTGAAATCGCGCTTGGCGCGGTATTTGGAAAGATTGTCAGCCATGCTCAGTGGCTCGATAGACGCAACGCGCCGGCGTCCCCGAGACGGGGCTGGACGGCGGCAATCCGGTTGAATGCTATGTCTGCCGAGACCTCGATCTCTCCTCGAAGCGGCGCGTCGGAGCGCGGTCCGTCATCATGGGAGGCGTCGCCGCCCGACGGCAGGGAGCCGGCCGTGTTGCGATCGGTTGCGGATTGGAGGAAAGTGTCCGGCCTTGAAATGCCGTGCTGCTGAACCAGATGTTCGACGGCAAGACCGGCTGCTTCCCGGGTTTCGAAAGTCGCCTGGATCGTCGTCGTGCTGTCATGCGCCATTTGGCTGTCTCCTGCTACTGATGTTCACAGGACGGAAACGCGTCTGGCGCCTGGTGGTTTCGCGGTGCGGAAACGAGTTCGCTGAAAAGCGACAGCTAAAGCGCAATGCTCGTCTACTCTATTGGCGCGGATTCAAATCCACAGATACGATGTGTCGATGCCGAGAAGCTGCGGCGCTCGGGGTGGTCTTATTCAGGGCGTCCCACCCTCGCAGAGCTCGCTATGAATTGGATGACAGCTTCGCCCCAATCGGAACTCCCGATGAGCGCGACTACGCGGCGAGTGGCTCGCGCTTTGCCACATGGGCCCTGACGGCCTCGCGCGCTTCTGCGGCCGATGAAAAGCGTCTGCCATCGAGATCGATAACATCAAACTTAACGGCTAAAAAAGCGAGATGGTTGTCAGCCGGAATGAGGACGGCAACGGGAATGCCTTTGTACTCGACGACCTGCTTCATCAGGGAGTCTCCGATCAAAATACGATTGAATGGGGAATCAGGGTCGTCTCGTCACAGCGAGCACCGTGCCATTTGTGCTCGGGCGCCTCGAGGCAATCCGCACCTAGGCACCCCGCTTATCATGGAGATCAATACTGATGGCGGCGACGCAGATGCCGCGCGGCGCATCGCTCTCGAAATCAAGCTTTTCCGTTCGCACAGTGGTCAACAAGCCTACTGTGTCGGAAAATCCAACATCTACTCGGCGGGCGTGACCATTCTCGCCGCGTTCGCGCCGGAAAACCGCTTCGTCCGGTGACGCGATCCTGCTGGTGCACGAGCGTCGACTAGATACCACGATGCAACTGACTGGCCCTATCAGGTCGTGTCGCCAAATCGTCCGGGAACAGTTGTCGTTGCTTGAAACCGCGCAGGAACTCGAGCTGGCTGGTATCCGCGACCTTGTTGAAGGCAGTGATCTGACGATCGACCAACTGTACGAGAAGGCCACCAAGAACTGCTATCTAAAAGCTGACGCGCCTTGGCGCATGGTCTAGTCGCGGCGATACTCAAGTGATTGCATCACGTCTGTCGAGTGCGAAGTACCGAAAGCCACGAGCCGACGGGTAGTGCACGCGCCACGTTTCGCTTGCTGACCCAGATCAGGAAATTCCAGATAGGAACTCCTCCGTGGTCAGCAGTTCCAACTGGACCGAAAAACGGTCGCCCAACAGCGTCAAAGACGCATCATGTGTCTCGTCCGCCCCGCTGCACACTGCGTCCTTCAAAACGATGATGCGATACCCAAGGTCGATGCCACCCAGCGCGGTCGCCAGGACGCGAACGTCCGTCTCTCCGCCGGTCAACACCAGTGTGCCAACCTCGTGATGTCGCAAGGCGGAGTGCAGTTGTCCGTCTATCCAAGGCGAGTATGTCTGCTTGTCGAAAACCGCAGCCGGCGGGCAGAACCTGGCGAGTTCGGGCACAAGGCCGACCATTTCAGGAGGCAAATGCTCCCGCGTCATCATCCACCCATTTTTCATAATATTGTTGCCACCGTCCTGAGACTTCGGACGGTGTTTTTGGGGGTATGAACCGTGTAAAGACCGTACGTTCGCTATGCCGGGCGGCCACTTCGACGACCTGGGGCGACACCGGCTTCCATCCATGCCACTCGCCACGGCGTGTCTTCAGCAAACATGCGCTGCATGTCGACGCACAGATGACGCCAGTTTCCCAGCATGACAGGTGTCCCTACTTGATCCTGCCCCAGGCATAGCCAATGAGCGCCGCGATGCCGACGGACATGAAGACATTGCGTTTAAGTGTCTCCTCGACATCCGCGATTGCGAGCTCGATCTTGTCAGCTCCAAAGCTTTTGGCGTTCGCAGCGATCGCAGCGACGGACCGCCGGAGGTTTTCGATTTCGGTTTTGAGCGATTCTAACTGTGCGTCACTCGCCTCCCGTGGCCTTACGTCTGGACCATTGTTCAACACCATACCGTGGCTATCAACCAGCTGGGGGTTCTCGACCTTGTCGTTGTCAGTCATCTTCATCTCCCAAGCGTCATTGTTCGACATTGAAGCTCCTCACTCTGATCAGGTGCATTCGGATCGTTGGATAGGTTGCCAACGCGAAACTCTTGAGCGCCCCGCCCTCCCCGTCCTTCGAGAATTTGTCGAATAGCTCAACGGCCTCCGTGTGAACCGAGACTTGGGTAGAAACATAGGCGGCGTCGAGCTGCGGACCCGAAAGCGGCTTCAGGGACTCGAGCTTTTCTCGCAGTTCCGGGCTCAAATCCGGAGGCAGCGTGACCCTGTCCTTTGCTGCGGCCTCCTTAAGATTGTGCGTGCTATGACCGTGGTCTTTGACCATGTCGTTCGCAAAAGCCTTGACTTCGTCGCTCTCGCCTTTCTCAAGCACGAGTTTGGCGGCTTCCATCTCGAACATGTCGGACTGCGCAGCTTTCTCCGCGAAGCCGTGCGGCGCCAATTCCGCTGCAGTACCCCAGGTCGCAAGCGGTAGCCAGAATAACGTCGCCGATGCGATGATCACTGCCGTCTTCATGTGAAGTCTCCTTTGATGCCTCTAACGGCGACTGTGTTCCGAAGTTCCGGCGGTGGCCGCTCGGTGCGCTATCGGACGCTGGCGAACAAATCTGGGTCATGTTCCGAAGTTCAGGAACCACGAGTCCGGTCTGCCGTTCTTGCCTCAGTTCCATTGATCCCGAGAGGCATCCCTCGATGAAAGCACTGACCTGGCACGGCAAGGGCGACATGCGTTGCGAAGAGGTCCCCGATCCAAGAATCGAAGATGGCCGCGACGCGATCATCAAAGTGACGGCATGCGCGATCTGCGGATCGGACCTCCACATCTACGACGGCGTCATTCCATCCATGGAACATGGCGACATCGTCGGTCACGAGACGATGGGTGAGGTTGTCGATGTCGGGAGGGAGAACAGCAAGCTCAAGATCGGCGATCGCGTGGTTATCCCCTTCACCATTGCCTGCGGCGATTGTTTCTTCTGCGAGCGAGGCTTCTTCTCGGGCTGCGAACGGTCAAATCCGAACAGGGACAAAGCCGCCAAGCTATGGGGCAACTCGCCCGCGGGTCTCTTCGGCTACTCGCACCTGCTAGGCGGCTTCTCAGGCGGTCAGGCGGAATATATTCGCGTTCCCTATGCCGATGTGGGTCCGATCAAAGTGCCGGATGGGCTCACCGACGAGCAGGTTCTCTTTCTCAGTGACATCTTCCCAACGGGCTACATGGCTGCCGACTTCTGCAACATACAGCCTGGAGATACCATCGCGATCTGGGGATGTGGTCCCGTAGGCCAGATGGCGATCCGGTCCGCGTTCCTCCTCGGAGCCGAAAGAGTGATTGCGATCGACACGGTGCCCGAGCGGTTGGAACTGGCGCGGGCCGCCGGCGCGCTCACGCTCGACTTCATGGAGGAGGACATTTACGACCGGATCATAGAGCTGACCAAGGGCCGCGGGGCGGACGCCTGCATCGACGCGGTTGGGACTGAACCCGAGACAATGGCAAGCTTTGACTCCATGGTTGACCGGATCAAGGTCGCCACATTCATGGGCACGGACCGGCCGCATGTGCTCCGGCAAGCAATTCATTGCACCCGCAACTTCGGAACGGTGTCCATCGTCGGAGTGTATGGCGGCTTCGTCGACAAGATTCCAATGGGATCGGCAATCAATCGCGGCCTGACGTTCCGGATGGCCCAGACACCAGTGCAACATTATCTGCCCATCCTCATGGAGCGCATTCAGAAGGCCGAGATCGATCCGTCCTTCGTCATCACGCATCGGGGTTCGCTGGAAGACGGACCCGATCTCTACAAAACTTTTCGAGACAAAAAGGACGGCTGCATCAAGGTCGTGCTTAAACCCTGAACTACAAGGAGAATCCCATGGCTTCCGCAATTGGAAAACTTGCTGTCATCACCGGAGCATCAAGCGGCATTGGCTTCGAGCTTGCAAAGATGGCCGCTCAGGAGGGCTACGATCTCATCATCGCCGCGGACGAACCCCACATCAGCGACGCCGCTGATGAGCTTCGCGCATTTGGCGTGAGTGTTGAGTCGGTCAAGACAGACCTCGCCACGACAGAAGGGGTGAAGTCCCTCGTGGAAAGTATCCAGGGGCATAGAAGCCAGGTCGAGCTGCTGATGGCGAACGCCGGCGTGGGCCTGGGTCATGGCTTCCTTGATCAGGACCTCGATAGCATCCGTCACATCATCAACACCAATGTGACGGGGACGATGGAGTTGATCCACGCGGTCGGCAACCTGATGCGGAGCCAACGTTCCGGCAGAATCCTCATCACAGGCTCGATCGCGGGTTTCATGCCGGGCACGTTCCAGGCTGTGTACAACGGCACAAAGGCCTATCTCAACTCATTCTCGTTTGCGCTTCGCAACGAACTCAAGGATTCAGGTGTAACCGTAACCTGCCTGATGCCAGGCGCAACGGATACGAGGTTCTTCGAACGGGCCGACATGCTGGACACCAGCGTCGGCCAGGCCAAGAAGGACGATCCGGCCGACGTCGCACGTGTCGGATTCGATGCCTTGATGGCTCGAGAGGGTGACGTCGTCAGCGGTTTCAGGAACAAGGTGATGGCGGCGGTAGCCAACATCACGCCGGCGGAAATGCTGGCGGAACAGCATCGCAAGATGGCGGAGCCGGGATCGGGCAAGCATTAACGTGCACCTGATCCAACTTCTGCTTCCCGTCGTGGTGTCGGATGACGATAGGGTGAGTTTTGAGGCTATTCTTGGCGAGCTCACCGATCAATTCGGCGGCGCAACGGGATTTTTGAACTCGCCTGCTGACGGCCTGTGGGAGGATGGCGGAAAGCTTGAGCGCGACCGTGTCGTCACTGTCGAAGTGATGGTCGACGAGATCGATGCGGATTGGTGGAAAGCCTACCGCAAACGCCTGGAACGGACCTTCCAACAAAAGGAGTTGATCGTTCGTGCGGTCGAGATCACAAAACTCTGATCTGTTCAGCCGGCTGCTTCGCCATCTGCTCAGATCTGGGTGGACGGATCAGCGAAGCAACAGCGCGTGATCACTAAGATCGTTTCTCAGGGTGGTCGCCGCAACGACGGCTTGGCCAATTGCGTGACCGATCTGGTCTACGCCCAGGACGACATCGCCCGCCGCGTATAATCCCGGGACGCTGGTTCTTTGATGACCATCAACCCGAACACATCCTTCCGAACTGACATCAGCGCCCACATTGGCAGCCAAAGTCGAACGCACGTTCGGGCCGAACGCGGCGTAGACAGCATCAAACCGCCTGGTCACGTCCCCGAACCGTAGTTCCATGAAACCATCCCGCGGAGAATACTGATCAACCCGATCATCAATGACCTCGATATCGATCGCCTCGAGAGCCTGGCGCTGCGTCGGTGAGACAGCAAGCGCGCCACTCTCGGAGCAGATAGCGACCGATCTGGTATAGCTTCTGAGAAACTTCGCCTCCGCGTAGAGGTGGTCTCCCTCTCCCACGATCGCGACGTGTTTGTCCGTAATCTCATAGCCGTCGCATATCGGGCAGTACCGGAGGAGCCCTCGCTGGAGAGCGTCGGCGTGATCTCGCTCCGTCAGGCTCGGCGCACGGTTCCGCACGCCCGTGGCCAGGATGACAGCCTTCGCCAGGATGCTTGAACCCTCGGCGCGAGCCTCGAAGCCCGCAGGCAACGGCCGCAAGTCTTGCAAAAGACCGTCGATCGTTTCGACGGGATAGGCGACCACTTGCTCCCTCATCCGGCGCAACAGGTCTACGCCGCTGATCCCTTCCGGCCAGAACGGAAGATTGTGCGACCTCGGAATCATCGCCGCGCGGCTGTTTCCGGCATCGACAAGCACCACTGATAAGTGGAACCGCGCCAAGTAAAGCGCTGCGGTGAGTCCGGCCGGTCCGCCGCCGATCACGAGGGCATCAACCATGGCGACGATCACGCTCCCGTTTCGGAATGCGGAGCCGATACCGGCTTGGATTCGGGTGACCCTCTGAACCTGAGGAAAATCGAGAGAAAGATCAGGATGGCGGTTGACAGAAATTCCGACTGCCAATTCTGGAAGGATTCAAACCACATCTGCGCACTGAAGATATGGTCCAAGGTCGTGGGTGCCGCGCGCCCATGCAACGAAGCCTCCGCGGCTTCGGCAGCCGCGCTCTCCCGCAGGTGCATGACAAAGCTTGCGATGAAGAGCCCGAGGAGGACCAAGCCCAGGGAATAGGAGTAGAGGTTCCTTGAAACGCCACCCATTCGCACCGCGAGCGGAGCATTCGGATTTCCTTCCTCGTCCGCAGGATCAGCGTCCTGTGGCGAGACCTCGTCCGGGTCTTTGGATTCCGCCGAGCCCCGCTGAAAGAGGTATGCGGTGAGCACGACATAAGCGCTCATCTGAAGGAATTCACTCTCCCAATTTTCAAACAACGCCGACAGGAAATGACCTGTAGCGAGGTATGCGAATAGGGCGATGGGAGATGAACCGTGGGTCGATAGCTCTTCGTTGTAAACCGAATGACCCGTGAACATCATGCCGATAACCGTGGCGAACGTGGCCAACAGGAGGACGATCGTCAGTCCGTTGTCCTTCAAGACTTTCATCGCAAACTCCACCTGCACGCGAGACCGGGCGGCGCCTGGAGCGCCGCCCGTCTGTTCATAGTCATGCTGCCTTTTGCTTGCCCTTCGCATTGACCTTCGCTTCCGCAAGCTGCGTCAGCGCCTGGTCGGTGTTGGTCTCTTCGAGAAGAGTTGCTTCCAGCAGTTGGGCGACATCATTCTTGCCGAGCTGCATGGCCCAGGACTTCAGCGTGCCGTAACGGGCGATTTCATAATGCTCGACGGCCTGCGCGGCTGCCAGAAGGCCCGCGTCGAGTGCCTCGGAGTCCTTGAATTCCTCCATGATTTCCTGGCCCTCTTCGAGGATGCCGTCGATTGCCGGGCACGTCTTGCCGCGCGCGGGTTTGCCGAGAAGCTCGAATACCTGCACCAGCCGTTCGACTTGGCCTTCGGTCTCCTGGAGATGCTTGTCAAAGGCGGCCTTGAGGTCTTGCGATTTGGCGCCACGGCTCATCTTCTTGAGAGCGGCAATGATTTTGCGTTCGGCGTAATAGATGTCCTTGACGCCATCTGTGAACAGGTCTTCCAAAGTCTTGATGGGCATGAGTGTACTCCTGACAAAAGTGGTGTTCGCCAAAACGGCGGAGTAATGTCTGGGGCGTATCCCGCGACAGCGATTCAACGGGAATCGGCGGCCTCAGTTCCACGCAGGCATAACGAATGGGCCAAGCGGGCCCGTTGTGTACGAGATCGTACACGCACAGGGAATTAAGTTGATCACGATGTCGCACGGCAGACCTGACATCGCGGGTTTCGTTGGCAGACAACTTGAATGAATGCTCCGCGCGCTACTCCAACGATCTGAGTCAGCTCTTGAACATCCGCACGCCATGCCGACTGAGCACCCGTTTGCCCATGGCGCCCGTATTGCGATATATTTCCTTCTCCGTGAGCTTGGACAGCGACACATCATCAGGCGAAAAATTGGCACGAAGTTTGAGTACTCCCCGGGATAAATCCAATCGACAAAAATGCAGCCGTCCGGCGCGTCCAAGACTTCGCCGCCCCGCATACTTTTGCCAAGCGTGGGAACAATCTCGGTCGCCCGTATTTTGAACAGACGCTTCAGAAAACCCCGCCACTCCCGCGCCTTTGGCTTCCGCTGTTCGGACCGATCCCGTCTGCAATTTTCAAAAGTGGTTGGGTCAGAGGGGTCCGGTATTTCATCCGCTCCGAAGCCGTCGGGAAAGCCCCCGAAGTTCAACGCCTCCCTTTCGCGGTTCTTCCAAACATCGGACCTCAGTTTTCCATCGTAGTCCGCGAAAAACCGAAAAGGCCGGCTGCTGAGGTGGTCGTCGCCCATGAAAAACAAAGGTATCTGTGGCGACAGAACAAGCATTTCCACGAGTGACATGTACAGGTTCTTCTCGAGGTTCTCGTGCAGCCGATCGCCTCGGGCACGGTTGCCGATTTGATCGTGGTTCTGGAGAAAATGAACGTAACTTGTTGTGGGTAGTGAAGACGGATGCGGCGGCTCGATGGGCAGTATTCGCTTGCCTTGCCTGAGGTGGCCCTGCGCCAACGTGCGGCCAGCGTTCTTCCAGGGCTCTTCGGATAACGGCCGGTAATAGCCACTGTTTTCTTTGGTGACGGCGGAGTGAATGGCATGATGGAAATCATCGTTCCAGTCGGCTTTGTATAGGCGTGTTCCGTGCTCCGTTTCCACCAGGAGGTCGGTGCCGTTGGCGGGGTTCTCGGTGATGAGATGTATCGTCCTGTCCGTCACGGCGGCATGCGTCTTGGGCGAAAGTTCCGCCAAGAAATGAACATCGCTGTCGTCATCGATCTGGTCGATCGCGTCGAGGCGCAGACCATCGAGACGATACTCGGTCAGCCAATAGATTGCGTTTTCAATGAAGAAGCGCCGGACCGGTTCATTGGCGAACGCGATCCTTGATCCCCAGGGCGTCGGGTTATCTTCGTGGAAAAATTCGGGTGCGTATTTCGACAGGAAATTCCCAGTTGGACCAATGTGGTTGTAGACGACGTCCAGAAACACCGTCAATCCCAGGCCGTGCGCCGCGTCGACAAATGCTTTGAGGTCGTCCGCGCTGCCGTAGGGATTGAATGGAGCATAATGGAAAACGCCGTCATAGCCCCAGCCGCGACGACCCGGAAAATGCGCCACCGGCATGATTTCTATAGCGGTGAAGCCGTATCAGCGAGGTCATGCAGATGGCTGATAGCTGCGCGAAAGGTTCCCTCCGGCGTAAAGGTGCCGACGTGAAACTCATAGAAGACGCGGCCGCCCCTGCCACGTCTCGTGCGTCCATCGATATTGGTTTGGATCAATCAGGATGGATGGACCAAGCACGTCGATCTGCCACCAGGAGGCAGGATCTGGTACTGTCAAACCATCTGAGAGCACGAAGATATAATCCTGCCCGAAAGGCTGCGTGTCGATTTCAGCCTGGTGCCAGCCATCGTCCATGCGGTTCATGGAAATGTCGCGACCTCCAATCCTGAGCGCGACAGCCTTCTCGGCCGGCGCCCAAAGGCGGAATCTGGTGCCGCCGCCGGCCATGAAGGTCGGTCCACAGGTATATGCTCGCAGCTCGTCCTTCATCTCAACAGCCCCTGGCCTCCGTCGATCCAAAGGGGCGAGCCAGTGATATGCCGCGCCTTGTCGGATACCAGGAAGAGGATCGCCGCGGCGACATCCTCGCTTCTTCCCGGTTTGCCGCCCGTGATCGGAACCTGGCCTTCCGGCCACTCGACAGGGATTGCTGTTTCCTCTTCGCCGCGCAGGGAGGTGTTATCGTCAATATTGGTTTCGATCTCTCCGGGGCAGACCGCGTTGATACGTATTCCGTGGCGCGCCAGTTCCAGGGCGAGCTGCTGAACCATTGCCACCTGCCCAGCCTTGGTCGCCGTGTATGCGGTCGCGCCGGGCGTGGTGAACGTCCGCGTTCCATTGATCGAGGACACGACTACTATCGCACCGCCACCCACCGTCTTGAGGTGGGGAACCGTCGTGTGAATCGTGAGATATGTTCCCCTGAGATTGACAGCGAATGTACGGTCCCACTCGTCCGGCTTGAGGTCGTCGATCGGAGCCCATACGCCGTTGATCCCCGCATTGGCGATCACAACATCTAGCCTTCCGAATCCCGCGATGAGATGCTCGACTGCCTTGCGCATTTCGCTTTCGACGGAAATATCCGCCTTCAGCGCGGTCGCAATGAACCCGAGCGCCTTCAGTTCGCCGGCAAGAGGAATGACATCCTCGAGGTTGTTGCCGAGCAGCCCGACCGCATATCCGTCTGCGGCAAGCGCTGTTGCCGTCGCTTTGCCGATACCAGATCCGGCTCCGGTCACAAGCGCGACCTTGCGGCCCTCATCGAGTTTCATTTCGAGCCTCCAGGGGTTTGCGATCGCTGGCCGATGGTTCGGCCAACGCTGTTAAACCGATGTGAATAATAGCTAGTCGCTACTTCGGGGGGGCATCGACGCTTTGCCGAGTTTGACGCTCGGCTCCCGTGCCCAGACACGGAGTTTTCCCAGATCTTCAACGAAGGTTGCGAGGCTCTCGCCGGGAAGCTCAATCGTCCCCTGATCCAGCTTATCCGCGATGCCAGCCACTTGTAGGAGCGGCCTAGCGTCGCCAACATAACCTATAAACTTGCAATGCTGGAATGCGTCGGCGACGAAATCCCGCGCCGCCGCCTCGTTGACGAGGTCGTCGACTGCGGGAGCAGCGATGAGCAAAGCAACGGCGTCGAAGAGCACCGATGGGCCGCCGTCGATCATGTGGTTGGCAGGAACCCAACTCCCATTGGAGGCGGTTACACCGCCGACCTTGGGCGCAATGAGTTCGAACTGCGCCTTTGCGGCAACAATGGCATCCTGAAGACCCTTGAGCAGATTGGCATCTACTCCATCCGAAATCAGGATGCCGAGCTTTCGGCCTTCAAAGCGTTTCGGTCCGCGTTCGACGATGCTGAGCGCGGGTGACGGGTCTAGGTCCTGCCGCGTGGGCATGGCAGCATCGGCAGCCTTCGGCATCGATTGAAAGCCGAGTTTCTGCGCCACAGCGTTGGCCAGGGTCTCATCGATGTTCATAAGATGCGACACCACGCGCTCGCGGATGACAGGTGTTTCCACCTTGCTCAGCTCGAATGTCAGAGCCATCTGGATATGACGCTGTTCCGGTGGGGTCTGACTGATGTAGAACTGCCGCGCCTGACTGTAATGGTCGGCGAAGCTTTCTGGCCGCAGTCGTACTTTCTGTCCCTGCTCCTCGGCAGGAAAATGCGTGAAGCCGCTGATCGGAGACTCTCTTGGTCCTTCGCCCCAAGAGTTCGGCTGATAGTTCACGCGCCCGACCGGATTGCGCATTGTCATGTGGCCGTCCTGCTGGAAATGATGCATCGGACACTTCGGCGCATTGATCGGGATATGGGTGAAGTTCGGGCCACCAAGCCGCTTGAGCTGCGTGTCGAGGTAGCTGAAGTTGCGACCTTGGAGCAGCGGATCGTTGGAAAAATCGATGCCGGGCGGCACGTTCTGGGTCATGAACGCCACCTGCTCCGTCTCGGCGAAGAAGTTGTCCGGCATGCGGTCGAGGACAAGGCGGCCGACTGGCTTGGCAGGCAGGATTTCTTCCGGAATGATTTTGGTGGGATCAAGAATGTCGAAATCGAAGTTGTCGGCAAAGTCCTGATCGAAGAGCTGCAGACAGAGTTCCCATTCCGGGAAATTGCCAGACTTGATGGCGTTCCAAAGGTCGCGGCGGTGGAAGTCCGGATCGGCACCGTTGATCTTGACGGCTTCGTTCCAAGCGACAGACTGGAGGCCCAGCTTCGGCTTCCAATGGAATTTGACGAAAGTCGACTCGCCTTTTGCGTTCACGAGCCTGAATGTGTGAACCCCAAAGCCTTCCATAAAGCGGAACGAGCGAGGGATCGCGCGATCGGACATCACCCACATGATCATGTGCATGCTTTCGGGTGTCAGGCTGATGAAGTCCCAGAAATTGTCATGCGCGCTCTGGGCCTGCGGAAATGCGCGGTCCGGTTCCTGCTGGACCGCATGCACCATGTCAGGAAACTTGATTGGGTCCTGGATGAAGAAGACCGGTATGTTATTGCCGACAAGATCCCAGTTTCCCTCCTGCGTGTATAGCTTCACCGCGAAGCCGCGAACGTCACGTGCCAGATCGAACGAGCCCTTGTTTCCGGCAACTGTCGAGAAGCGGACGAAGGCCGGCGTCTTCTCACCGGGCCGCTGGAACAAGTCGGCGCGCGTGTAGGCGGCAAGCGACTCATAGGTTTCGAAAAAACCGTGCGCGCCGTAACCACGGGCATGCACAACGCGCTCGGGAATGCGCTCATGATCGAAGTGGAAAATCTTCTCACGGAAATGAAAATCGTCCACGAGAAGAGGGCCGCGCGCTCCGAGCCTGAGAGAGTTCTGATCGTCCGCGACCGGGCCTCCCTGGGCGGTCGTCAAGATAGGATATCCATCTTCGGCGACCTGATGAAGTTCCCCTCCATCTCCCCTCGACAGCGTCTGGTCGTGGATCACCGCCTCACCGCTGGCGGACTTTTTCGGTGATAAGTTTGGCGAAATTTTCTTGGCCATTGGAACGCTCCCAGGTTGCGCATAATTCGCTGGAGTCGAAAACACCGAAATGCGTGACAAGTTCCTGAGCGATACCGCACACTCGAACGTCCGGTTTTGCGACGGTGCGCGGCGAGCCGTCGACGACGGACAATCTCGGGAAACGATGAGGTCTGAGCGCCGGAGTTTTTTTCGAGTCTTGATTGGAATCGAGCTTCCAACCCTGCGAGGCGGACCTCTCGCAGATGGGTTGGTGTCCGTGTCAAAGGATCTATGGCGACGGTCGGCTCGCCGACCGAGTTTCCAGAGGGCACAGGCAGAGGCCGGCGATTGCAACATACGATCGACTTGCCCTGGAAACGGGGCAGCCTCCATCGCTGATGGAAAGCACGCTGCTGAAGAACTCTCCGTTTCTGGCTGACTTCGGAGTGGTCAGTCGCTGTTAGTCTGGTTGCGAAAGTCGAAGCCTGGGTGAGGCGAAGTCTTCTTGTCCGACGTGTACAAGGTGGCATCATCGTAGCCCGTGACTTTAGTGGGGATCGCATTCGCCACGCCGTCGCTGTTGGCAGCGGCTTGCGACTTAGCGAAATGTCCGCGTGCGTCAGCCTCGATTTCTTTTTTCGACATTACGTTTGTTCACTGACGAGTTCGGCTGGGCGAGCGACTGTGGCCCCGTCGTCACGACGGTGGTTTCCACTGGTCGCCCCGCAGGGCGGATGAGCTCCTCCAGAGCTTTCTGCCAATGGGACTCATGTTCGCCATCGGGCCGCCCGTCACGTTCCCAGATTTGATAGGCGCGCAGCCTTACCGCTTCTTCGCTATCGTCCATCGGAGCCTCCGTTCGGCGAAAATAACCGGGAAACCTCATGTATGTTCCTATTGAAACGGTGCAAGACAACGACCGTACGGTATCGCACTAAAAGTCGGTTTACAGCAAAGGCCAGTTTTGCCACTCTGGTTTCCGCTAGGCTTCTCCCCTGATTTTGCACTGCCCTTATTCCTCAAAAGGGGACCATTCCCCGCGAGCCGGGATTCATCGTTGACCGATGGCGGACGTGCTGTGGCGGCGAACGATCAATCGACTCCGAACCCGTGTCGTGTCATGATCGCAAAGGCTTCGTAGGGTGCAGATCGACAAAGAACCACTTTCGACTTCTCTCCCTGTTCCGGTTGAGCATCGGCTTCGACCGCTCGCCCTCGCTTTTGCCATCTTGTGCATTCCATTGCTCGGCGCCATGCGGTTGGCATTGGATTATATCCGGGCGTTGAATTTACACCGCGAAATTCGCGGAAACCTTAATGTCGCTCTCGTCGATAGCGTACCGAAAGCGTCCGTTCGCTCCCGTGTATGAACCATGGATGGGCCGGCTATACCCCAAGCGCCCTGATGCGCCCGCGCGCCCTCGCGGCGGCTTGCTGGTTCGGCCACCCACGCTTGACTCGAGAAGGACACCGGATCGTACGAAACAACCGGACAGGGAACTTAAACCATCCTCCGAAATTACGACGGCACACCGATCGGAGATAAGGGAATGAAGCGCTCTCAGGTCTTAACAACCACTGTGGCCCTGGTAACCTTGCCTGCCCGGGTTGCGCCCAATGTGTTCTCGCAATTGCGCGTGAAGAACGGCAGAAGCCAGACTATAAGAAATCCGGGAACAGTCAGTCGTCCGTTGGCGATGGGCAAGTCGTCACAACAGGATAGGACAGCGCTATGACTAACGAAAAGGATCTTGGCCATCCAAAAACCACCGAAGGCTCCGGGAAGTTTCACCAACCCGTGTTGAGGGGCGACAATGCCCTCCACATCGATCCAGAGACGAAGCTACCGATGGTCAAAACCGTCCAGCCGCCAAACGGTGGATCGCCGGGCACAAATGCCCAAACGCCGGACCTGAAAGACTGAGCGCACTATTACCCACCGCGCCCTCGATGATCCGGAAAGATCGAACTCAAGTCGGCCTTCGATGACCGCGTCTCTGAATTGCTGGACGAGCCAACAATGCAGGCTATAGCACTGACGAGGCGATCGAACCTTCGCGGGACGGGGTTGAAAATCAGGCCGTTATAGCGGGCAAAGACCCTGATCCGGCAAATGCCCAAGCAACTAAATGACCTACTAGCCGGCATCATCATGGCAGAAGAAAATCTCGATGGCGGCGGACGTGGCTGGATGAGATCGATTTGAATGGTGAACCGTTCGAGGACTATCGCGCGTTCGATCGCGATATCTATGGCGGTAGAAGCCGCGAGTTCGCATGCCTCGTACAGCCGTGCTGATTCGTGCCCTGACAACGCCGTGACCAGTCACGAATTCCATTTCAGATTATAGCCGCGCGATCAGTGAATCTCGATCCTTCTGATTGGTTTCAGGGATACGGATGGCGTCTGACACCAAATAGCGTGTCTGAGCGTGGGACCATCCGCGCTTTTTACTTCATCGGCATATTACAACATCTTGGGAGGAGTGGAGCCCAGCCGCCGAAGCAGCCGGGCAAGTCTGAGGTTTGGACGGCGCATGAACGCGCTACGATATTGACAGTTCCTTCAGGTCCTAAATGTCTCGCGAGCCATCCGCTCGCATGCTTCGAAGAGACGATCGGGATCGGTCTCACCCGCTTGATAGGTATGTAAACAGTAGCTGGCAAACTGCTGCTGTCTCACAATGTCTCGGCTGAACCAAGGTTCGCCCGCAAGCCGCTTGAACACGCCATGAACAATATCGAACTGCTCTGGCTGCAACGGTGTATTCATCTTCCCGCCCCCGCTTGAGATGACGTACATTATCTACTTACTTCAGAAATCGGCAATCAGAATGGCAGCGTTCGATCCTGAGAGTATATCGTTCCAATAGCGGTGAATCAGGCCCAGCACAAAACCGAGCCATGGCGTTTTACGGTCCCGTCCCTGAAACACGGCAGACCGAAATCTGCAAAACCGCCTGCCAAGATGTCGCACCGAGAGGCTCCAGAACAGCAACTGACCTGTGAGACCGACGCGTGTCAGCGCACCGAATGCCGGCTCTTGTACGGTTCCGGACTGAGACGAAACCTACTCACGTGTCCTCTGTTATTGGCGCGGGGAATCATCCCCTTTCCATGAGGAGTAAGAAAATGGCAAATCAAGGTGGAAACCAAGCTGGTAACCAAGGTGGTAACAATCAAGGTGGCAGCCAGGGCGGCGATACGTCCAAGCGCGGCTTTGCTTCGATGGATGATGACAAGCAGAAAGAGATCGCCAGCAAGGGTGGTCAGGCTTCCGGTGGAAACTTCAAGAATGATCCTGAACGCGCTTCGGAGGCTGGTAAAGAGGGTGGCGAGAATTCCAACGGCGGCAATCGCTGACCGTCAGCAATCGTGACCACGGATGTACTCGCACGATTGCGCGCAGGGCCGAGACCCCGTGACAACTAACATGGCAAAGCGACCGAGCTGGTCCGCTACCGTACAGGAACCTTCGTGCGATGAGGAGGTTATCGATCCCGCCACAACAGGAGAACATCGATGAACCGCAGACATATGCTCAAGACTACCGTCGCGCTGGCCGCCCTCCCCGCCATGCTCGCCTCCGTCGCCCGTGCGCAGGGCACCGCTATGACGCCCGAAAAGAAGCATGCCGAGGACACCAAGAAGGCCGGATCGCTGTCGCTTGCGACCAGCCGTGTCGCCCAAGAGAAGGCCACCGACCCGATGGTGAAGGCTTTCGCGGGATGGGAAGTCGCTGAACAGGAGACAATCGCCGACATCCTGAAATCGATGGAGTCTGAGGGCAAAGCTGAAGGCGCGTTGAAGCCTCCGTCCGATTCCGAAGTGGAGGCCATGCTGGATGCAGAGGGCAAGGCAACGCTCGACAAACTCAAGGCAGCTTCAGGCGCCGAGTTCGACCACGCCTATGTTGCCGCGCAGCTTGATGGGCATAGGAAGCTTCTCGCGATCCAGGAAGAATACCTGAAGGTCGGGCAGAACCGCGAGCGCCTGAGCGTGACCAAGCTGGCTCGTGGCCAAATCAAGGAACATATCGATCACCTGCAGATGATGACGGATGCGAAGTGAGCCCACGGCAAGAGCCGGACGGCCGTCATAGCTGCGCCATGCTCATGCATATCCGATCTCGCGCTCAGCGCCGGGTCGGACCCACGGCACCTTCTCTATCATAGGCGCGACAGGAAACCGTCGGTGGGCAACAATTCCAACTGAACGGAGAACCTGTCCCCGAGCAGTTTGAGCGACGCGTCATGGGTTTCGTCGGCGCTGCCGCAGACCGCGTCCGTTAGAACAATCGCGCGGTAACCGAGGTCGATCGCTCCCAGGACCGCGGCGAGGACGCAAACATCGGTTTCGCCGCCGGTAAAGACGATAGTTTCAATGCTCTCCGCTTGCAGCCGCCTGTCCAACTCTCCATTGACCCATGGAGAGTATGTCATCTTGTCGAATACGCGGCCTGGCGGTACGAAACGCGCCAACTCCGGCATCAGGCCGATCATCTCGGGGGAAAGGCGCTCTCGGGTCATTTCCTGCCATTTCCGATAGTAGGCGCGCCAAGCGCCGACTGCCTGTTCCGGGTTTTCAGGCGGGACGAACCGCGTGAAGATCGTTCGTTCTGGGTGACGGCCGGCCACCTCTATGACTTCGGGCGAAACCTTCTCCATCCATGCAACCCGCCACGGCGTGTCCTCGGCGAACATGCGTTGCATGTCTACGCACAGATGAATCCAATTGCCCGGGTGTCGCATGGTTATTTCCTCGGCATGTCGCGGCGACGGTTAGCTCGCGGATCCCTGACGGTTTGATTAGTTGGGGTATCAATCGCGTTTATTGGTCTGCGTGCGGACATCAAAGCCCGGATTCGGCGACTGCTTCTTCTCCGACTTGTACAACGTAGCATCGTCATAGCCAGTCACGTCAGGGGTATCGCATTCGCCACGCCGTCGCTTTTCGGGTCGGCCCGTGACTTGGCGTACTGCCCGCGTGCGTTAGCCTCGATTTCCTTCTTCGACATTTCGTTCTCCTCGGTACCTGAGCTTTCGACGTGAGGTCAAACGGCTCGTTCGACCCTTCATCGCCACTAAAAAGCGACAACGCCACCTCGGTTCCGGTCGACCTGTAACTTGAACCGAATTGTGCGCTATGGAACACTCCGGAGCCTTCAGGAACTCTCGCGCCATTTCGAAGTTGTGGCGAAATGGGTAGCAACAACGGAAACATCGAACATCTCCGTCAGGAGGAACTGCGCGAACTGGTCGATCTCGAGGTCGCCGACATCCTCGCGACGGCGACAAAAAGGCTTGTCAGCGCAAGAACTCTCGCGGCCTTGGCCTCGTCCGTCGCCATGGCGGCGAGCAAGCAAGGCTCCGGCCCCGAGGGGACATCCGATGAACTCCCGGCCGGAGCGGTCGAGGTTGATTCGGGTGTCGGCTGATCGAAGAAGGAGCGCCGAACTATGAAGATCGATACGGGGTCTAAAAACACGAGGATGAGAATTCTGGCACTCGCCGCCGTAGCCGCATGCGTAGCCCTGGTTTGCTACATGGTGCTTGGCTTGCCCGGATTGGAAACGCCAGCCGGCTATATGGCAGAGCGCTGAAAGGACGAAAGATGCCGCGGCCAACCGACCAAGAACTGCTGTTTCAGCCCAATCTTTCGATCAACGGATCGATCACGCCTGACACCGTTGGATTCGTGCTGGGTCGTCTGGAAGACATCCGCAGCAACCAGGCGCCCCTGATCGCCGAAATCAATACCGACGGCGGCGATGCCGATGCCGCGCGCCGGATCGCGCTTGAGGTGCGGCTGTTCCAAAGGCATTCGGGCCAGGAAGCCTACTGCGTCGGAAAGTCGAACGTTTATTCGGCGGGCGTAACAATACTCGCGGCGTTCACCCGCACGAACCGCTTCCTGACCGACGACGCCATTCTCCTGATTCACGAGCGCAGGCTGGACACCACACTCCAGCTCGACGGCCCGATCCGGTCATGCATGCAGATCGTTCGCGAAGAGCTCGCGCTGCTCGAGACCGCTCAGAAACTCGAACTCGCGGGTTTTGAGGAACTTGTCGAAGGCAGCGACCTGACCGTCGAACGGCTCTACAAGATGGCCACCACCAACTGCTACATGGTCGCCAAAGACGCGTTCAAACATGGGTTGATTGGGGGAGTCCTGGCCTGACGGCCAGAACGAAACACACTCACCTGCGTTTAGCCGTCCTCGGGAGGCTCCCGGTCCGCGCTCAGTGTGCTCACCTAAGTATTCGGTCTCGGCACAGGCCCATCGCACAAGCGTCCTACTCCTCGGCAGCAGCGAATACATTGCAGACGCTAGCAGGAACCGGTCATTCGACTATGAGTTGAACTTGCCTTGGGATGGAGAAGAGAATGTCGCGCATTTCAGATGATGCTGCCCCGTGTCACGGCCACCTGGACCAGGTCTGGTCATGCGGAATCGAATTGGAGCTCAAGCGGTGGGAAGTCATCGCCTCGACCGGCCAAGCCCTGCGGGCGCTGACTGAGCTCTGGCCTCCTAAACGTAAGACAGGTGTCCAGGAAGCCATTGAAATATGTAAGGCCAATCTGGCCGGTACCAGGACGACGCATGAATGCAAACGGGCCCTGTTGTGGGCTGCGTTGCAATCAAACGTAGAGGTTAATCGGCTGTGGGTGCGCGAGACACTCCCTGCTCGCAAACGCGCTTTGACCCGTCAGGAACAACTTCAAGATCACACATGAGCAGAGAACCCAGCCGAAAAGATCCAATTGACAGCCATCGACACGTTTGAGCCCTTCAGCGTGGGCATAGTCCTCGATCACCGCACGCATGCTGATGTGCAGTGGTAGGCTCTCCAAAATGAAGGACAGCAGCGGCGGAGCGACCCACATACTCCTCATGGCGGCTACGACTTCCAAGGGTGGACTACCTCTCAATCGCGGCCCTGATCGAACTCTGCGTCCACTATTGTCCATTAGAACCATACACCGAGGTCCGGTCGGCTGATCATTTGCCAAAAAATTGCAAGCACAGCTGCGAATGCCGGAAATCCGAAGGCGAACCAGCGCCAGAACAGATGGTGGTATTCAGGGGGCAAGGGGTCGTTGGCTTCCACCGACGCCTCGGCCAGCCGGCGCATTTTCATTTGCATGCGGACGACCGGCAGCCAGAACACGCCGGTAAAAACAGAATTGATCGTGAAAGTTTTCGAACGTTGCTGCCTGAACAACTGCGGTTAGTCAGGAATGTTTTCGTCGAAATTGCCCACAAGGAATGGTTCGACTCTCAGCGGAAAAATGAGCTAGCTCACTACGTGATTTCCATGTACCCAGCGGGGCGTGACCGATCCGATGAAGCTCAAAAGCCTCGGTACTGCTTACGCGACAGATAGATTTTCACGCGCGCTGAATGAAAGAAGGCAGTTTCAGACCGAGCTTGAAAGCGCACTGTGAGACACTCCAAACTTTTGATGCGTTCTGCCCGTTAGCCCTAACCTTCGGTGCAATTGCGTACCTCTCCGCGCCCTCACACATGGACAAAAACATTATCGCCTTCGACTGACACTGCAAATGTCCGCGCCCGGATTTTCTTGTCGACCAGGAACTCCCCGGTGCGAATGTCAAACTCCCATCCGTGCCACGCGCAGCGAACGATTTCACCGGCTCGTTCATAGACGAACTCCCGATCGTCGGTTTGACGTGTTGTGCCACAAACCGGTCCTTCGCACACGGCCGCGCCCTTGTGGGGACAGACATTGAGCATGGCATAGTATCCGTCCGGAAGCTTGAACACACCCACGGTAAGGCTCTTGACCCTGGCGATCTTTGCCGCACCGAGTGGCACCTCGAACGTTTTACAGGCAAAATGCTTCTCACGCATGCCGTCTCCTTATTCTGCCGCCATGGCGGCTGGACGAGGGATACGTGTGTAGACATCGAGCGCATTGAGACCCAGCACCTTCTCGCGCCATGCCGGAGGAATGTGGAGCTTGGTCACGTCATCGTAATCCCAATGCGGATAATCTGAAGCGAAGAGCAAGGTGTTTTCACCATCCATCGCCTCCAGCGTTGCCCAGAGATGCTGCATGTTGGCCGGCTGCTCGAGCGGCTGTGTCGACATGCGGATGTTGGAGCGGAAATATTCAGATGGCAGGCGCTTGAGCCAGGGCGTCTCCTTGCGCAGCGCGCGATAATTGGAATCCATGCGCCAGAGCACCGAAGGCACCCAGGCGACGCCGCACTCGATAATTACCACTTTGAGATCAGGCCACTTTTCGAAAACACCCTGAGCGATCAACGAAGCCAGGTGGGTCATCGCCGACTGAGGCAGAATCGCGTGCGTTTCCCAGAAGAAGGTTGATGGGCCGGCAGCGATCGCATTGGAATTTACACCGCCCTGCCCGCCCAAATGCATGGCAAATGGCAAGCCCATGTCGGCGCAGGCTTCAAAGATCGGATGATAGAAAGGATCGCCATAGGGGCGCTGAGCACCATGGCTCACGAGAACCTGGGCGATACGCGGGTGAGCGCCAAGGCGACGGATTTCCTCTGCGGCGAGCTTTGGATCCTGCGGTGCCACCACCAGCGATCCGAAGAAGCGTTCGTCCTTCGGCAGCCAGTAGTCGATCATGTAATCGTTATAAGCCTTGCAGAGTGCGTTGGCATAATAGGGATTGGCGAGGGTGGAGGCTTCGATCGGCTCGTCCCCAGTGAGGATTGCAACGTCAATCGCGTATTTATCGAGGTGCTTCTCTCTCATGATCCGATAGTTGTCGTCTTCCTCGATCGGATTGACGTCATGCCGGGAGAAGCCCTCTGGATGAAACCATGCGCGATGACCATGCGGAAATGCGCCCCGCGGCCCGGTCTTCTCACCGCGGATGAACATGTCCTTGAATACCCCTTCCATGTAGGGCTCAAGGACGGTGGCGCTGCACCAGTAGTTATGACAATCAGTGTCGACAATGAACATTTCGATTTCCCCATGCAATTGCGGACCTTTGACGAACCCCGCGTGACTCCAGTCTATTGACCCACGTCCCATCGGCAAATATCGTCCCAATTCGATTATCGATCGGAATTTGCGATTGAACCGATGAACATTCCCCTGCTGCTCACCTTCCTCGATGTCATGGAGACTGGCAATTTCAAGCGCACGGCCGAGCGCATGAACATCATGCAGTCGACGGTGAGCGCCCGGATCCGGCAACTCGAGGAGACCGTCGGCGCGCGGCTGTTCGAACGCGGCCGTGGCGGCGCGGAGCCGACGCCGGCCGGACGGCGCTTTGAAGGCCATAGCCGGGCATTCCTTACGCTTTGGGGTCATGCGAAACGGGATCTGGCAAGTGGTGCGGCGACCCGAAGACGGCGTCTCCACGTCTCTTGCCAGTACAGCCTGGTCCGGGCCTATCTGCTGGATTGGATCGACAGGATCAGGAGCAATGACCCCGATCTCGACCTGCATGTCGAAATCAACTTTTCCTCGCAAATCCAACGCGACATTCTTTCAGGCGAAACAGATATAGGCATCATGTTTGCACCGCAAATGACGCCCGATGTACAGATTGAGGATGTCGGAGCGGCGGAATTCGTCATGGTCTCGACCGATCACGATACGCTCGCCGAGGTGGATATCAGCCGCTACGTCAAAGTCGCCTACACGAGCGCGTTTGAGCGGGCGCTCGATGAGGCGCTTCCAGACTTTGCCTTTCCAGGCATGGTGATCGGCAGCGATGATCTGGCTATAGAGCTGCTGGCGCGCCATGGCGGCACGCTCTATCTCCCCCGCTTTGCCATCGCCGGTGCGCAAGCCAAGATTCTCGGCCTCGCGATGGTGCAGGACGCTCCGGCCTTGCTGCAGCCAGTTTTTTCGGCAGTGCATATCCGTCGACGACGGGATCCACTGGTCGTCTGGGCGCTGAAGCTGCTCAAGGATGTGAGCACGGAGAGATGAAAGCGGCAGGCCGAGACACTGGTCTGCTTAACGGTCCGCGAGAGCGCTGGGCAGTTGGAAATTCTAAAAACAGTCGAAAATGCCAGTCTGGTTTGAGAAGGATTGACCGAGGTTCCTTGATACCGACGGGTGTTCCGATACCGCCAGTGCCCGGGGGGGGAGCGCGCAGAAGGCAAGCTTCACTCCGTGCGTAACAAGTTAAGATCGTTACGGGAAATAACCCGCCATCGAGTACTGATCAGTCGGACGGATCGGATTTCCCTCCGTTGATAGGGCCGCCGCCGGGGATAGTGGTGGTCACTGTCGATACCGGATCGCTGGCCGGAAACGTCTCTTCCAATCCTTCGTCGAGTTGATCCCGATCCGTGGCCTCCGGTCTTTGAGCACGTTCGCGTTCCAGCGAGGCTACCGCGGGAGAGACGTTCGTATTCGACACTGCCGGATCAGCGGATTCGCATGGGTAATCAGGAAGATCGGCCGCGGCCACATGAAGCAACATCACTTTGGCGCGGTCCTCAGCATTGGACTTCGTCAGGTTGTCGTCTTCGGTATGCTTGATGTGAACCGAGACGACATCGCCACCTTCTCCGACGAATTCCACGGTCATGTCGCCTGAGGGCTCTTTGTGTACCTGTTTGCCGACAACTTCCATCTTAGTTTCTCCTTGCGCGTCACTGGAGCGCCTCCGCATGGACGAGTAAACGCACGGGGCTGAATTTCGTTCTGGTGTTAAATACGCTCTCGATCAGATTCTTTTAGAGGGCGTCCTTGGCAATTCTCGCTACAGTTGGCGGCGGCAGTCGTGTAAAGTTGTCCAAGCTCGGATCACAGCCTACCTGGACGGTTTCAAACTCTGACAGTTCGGAAACGACCTCATGCAGGACCAGGCCGGGCGATTGATTTGTTGGCCAGTCGTTCCGCTAATACACGCGCGACTTATCAATCAAATAGCTTCCTCGCCGTAATGCTTCCTGAGAGCCGCACCTATAGCGCGGCCCTGCGCCGCTTCCTCGGCCCCCTCATTTACGCGACAGTCGCGCATTGAAATCTCAAACTAGATTGTGCGTTCCCGTACAGTTTGGGCGGGCAAGGGAACGGGGTGGGGCTGGTCTTGTTGCAGTACGCTCAACAAGGATACCGTCAATGCTCTACAACGAAAACCTCATAATGTTTTGCCTTTGCGTTGGGACCATGACGGTCTTCGGTGTGCTGATCTCAGTCGCCCTTGGCCTCTCGCTCGAAGGTCAGGAATCCATCGCATCAGATTTCGCGTCGGTCTCCGAAATCTAACGCGGGGCCGTCTTCCGACCGTGCTCGATGCGTTTGCGACAGCGATCGGCATCGTCACAAAAGAATAGTGATAGTCTTTGGACGACCAGTCGCCATCAACTAAGGTGCTTGGACAATCGCAATGCGAGCGCGGTCAGCGTGCGCACCGGGTTGGCTGCAAGGCGAACAGGTTGACCCATGGGACCCGGAAGACAACTGTCGCGACTTTCGCGGCCAGGCCGATCATTACGCGACCGCTCTCGAGCTTATATCAAATTGCGTCCAGCTGCCCACCGCTGATCAGAAAGTTCGCTGCACCAACAAGGTGCTTTCCGAAGTGGAGTACTGACCCAGTCAACGCAGCCCGAATGTTCAGCCGAATTGCGCTACGAACTGCGGCGATCATTCAGGTGGCCTCAGCCGATGTTGGTGCCCCGTCTGAAGAGCGTGGTCATTAGCCCAACAACTGGATGGCGGCCGACCGTCGCTGTGGATTGCTCGTCAACACCAAGGGCATACACCCCTCTAGACATGCGGAAATGAACGCTTCACGCGCCGCCTCCGACGTCACGTATCGCTTCTGGGCTGCTCGGCAAAGATCCAATGCGCGACGATGATGATTCCCGAACCGAGTTGGCCACTCATTCTCGAGAAAGTCGATGGTATCTTCGAGGGAATGAAAGGTATGCAAAAGGCCGTTCTGCAGGCGCACGGTGACCGGCTTACTCCACAACGTATCAATCGCAAGCATCTTATCCTCCTTCCATTTCTTAGTAGTCCAACAACGAAGACGGTCAAGGAAGGTTACACCGCGTGCCAGCTTGGTCAGCTAGCGTACAGTGAGCGAGAAAATCTTTCAGGTAACAACATGGACACATTCCCAGCCACCCAGACTTCCAGGGGATACCGGCTTGTCCCTTTGTCGCATTCATGGCTGAAAGACGTTCGACGCTGTCGAGGGTCTTCCGGGGAAAGTAAAAGGGCCAGAAGGTACAGACATCGCGGCCCGGCTTTATCCATCCTGCTTATCGGTCCATCGACCTTAACAAAGCCCGACCGGCGCCTCCCAACGCCGATCGGGATTGAGCAGAGCAGCATGGCAGTGCGCTCAGGCTGGCCACAGGTGCCGTGAGGCACTTCTTGTGGCCTAACCTGGATAGAGCTCGGAATACGACCGACTGATAGGCCCGCTCATTCGTGCGTGACGGTCGCCTCGGTAAACGCCACTCTAAGAAGAACTTCGCCCGCCTCGTCACAAATTTCGATCGATCGCCCGGAAATATCCCAACCGTCAAGCATCGCGGCACTCATCAGAGCACGGGCGTCCTGCAACGCCTCGTCCCTTGCCGCGTCGAGGTCCATCAGTTCCGTGCCTTCATAGTCTTCAATGATTGTTCCGGCCTGGGCGGCTGCGGCGATCGGCACCCCCCTGCCCTGGCCGGCGCCGGAAAGCCTGCTCCTGAAATTCGTCGCCCATCATCTCTGGGACCCCATTCGCCGCCAGACCGACCCGCGGGGCTGGCCGAGCATCTCAAGACCCGTGGCTGGCTCAGGACCGACGGGCCGCACGCGCCGGCGACCGTCCGGCGCCGGCTGACCAGCTGGTCGATCCTCACCCGCTGGAGAGGGCTGACCGGTAATTTTGGTGCCCCCTCGCTGAAGAGCGCACTCCGGTTCGCGGTTCGCGCCACCGGCCGGCCACGGCAACGCAAGAGAAGAAGGCGGTGACCGGCGATGTGCTGGCCAAACTACTCGCGACCTGTGCCACTGACCGCCCTGTCGATATCAGGGATCGCGCCCTGCTGCTGCTCGCCTTTGCCTCTGGCGGAAGGCGACGCTCCGAAGTGGCCGGTCTGCGCGTCGAGGTTCTCGTCGATGAAGATCCAGTGCCCACCGATCCGAAGGTGTTGGATTCTCCCATGTTGGCCTGCCTGAGCATCCATCTCGGCCGCACCAAGACCACGGATATCGAGGACGACGCCACCGTGCTGCTGATCGGCCGGCCGGTGGTCGCACTGAAGGCGTGGCTGGCAACGGCCGGGATCGAAGCCGGACCGGTCTTCCGAAAGGTCGATCAATGGGGCAATCTCAGTCGCCGGGCGCTGACACCGCAGTCCGTCAATCTCGTGTTGAAAACCCGGGCCGTCCTGGCAGGGCTCGATGCCACCGCCTATTCCGCCCATGGCCTGCGCGCCGGCTATCTGACCGAGGCCCCCAATCGCGGCATTCCGCTGCCCGAGGCGATGCAACAGTCGCAGCACAAATCGCTCACCCAAGCAGCAAGCTATTACAACAACAGCGAACGCAAGCTCGGCCGGGCGGCGCGGCTGGTCGTCTGATGGCCGATATTCCTCCCAGTCCGTTGACGACGGCAGATTGCGCACTGTGTGTGATCCTTTCCAAATTCTCCGGCTGCATGGAACTCATTGGAGCCTCGTGACTTTTCCTGCCAACTGAGGATCATAGGTGAGAGCGAGTCCCGCTCTCCGGGGATGTAGAGGCTGGCGCCTCCGTCCACACTGCGAACCGACGGCCCAATGGCCCATGCCTGGCATGGGCCTCGGGAACGGTCGTCTCCGTAGCCATCTCCACGCATGATCCTGTTCATCCTGAGGACGGGTCCGCTCGCCCTCCGGACGGCAGCGCGACGGAGGCGTCGTCGGCCCAACCGCGAATGGACCCAGGGCCATTCGCTTACCCAACCATGCGTAAAGGAGAAATCCCATGGCAAAACTTCCCAAACATCTCGCGCTGATGGCGCTACTGGCTGGCACCGCACTGGCGACGGCGCCAGCTCTTGTCCACGCTCAGTCCGGCTCTGACACGATGGATCAGTCCCAGCAAATGGATCAATCGAACGACGGCGGCAAGTCTGAGGAAATGCTGCTCAAGAACCAGGATGACGCCAGTTCGGGCGAGCAGACGATGCCGGACGAAGAACAGCAGGACCAGGCGGTAACCGATGACGCGCAGGACCCCGCCACGCAGAACCAGGATCATGCTACCGACGAGGAACTCCTCAAGAAGAAGAACCAGTCAGAGGATCAGGCCCAGTCGCCGAGCCAGGAAGAACAGTCGGAAGATCAGGCATCCGACGAGAACCTGAGGAAACCGAAGAACCAGACCGAAGACCAGGCACAGTCGCCGTCGGAGGAAACCGAAAAGACAAAGACTGCCGATCGCGACCGCCGCAAGGACAAGAACGCCAACGAAGACACCGCGACCGACACCAATGCTAAGAAGACTGACGAAACAGCGTCCGACAGCAAGGCGAAAGCCGACAAGAACAGCGACCAGGCCGCGTCCGAAAAGCCCTCGGACGAAACCACTGGCAGCATAAACATCTCGAGCGAGCAGAAAACGGTGATCAAGAATACGATCGTCGAAACGCACGTGGAGCCTGTCAAGGTCAACTTCAAGGTATCGATTGGCGTCAACGTACCCAAGACCATCGAACTGCATCCATTGCCGCCCAAGGTCGTCGAGATCGTGCCGGCTTACCGCGAGTACGTCTACTTCATCATCGCGGACGGCAGCATCGTTATCGTCGATCCGGGAAGCTACGAAGTGGTCTACGTCATCTCGGTCTGACCGCAGTTCTCGCCTCCAACCTGCGGGAACCTTCCTTCGCTGGAGGCATTAGCCGTCCATCAACCGGAAAGGAGATATCCAATGAGGAAGATACTGTCACTGGCCCTTGCGGCAACATTCGCCAGCGCTTCGTTAGCCTACGCCGACAGCGTGACGATCCGGCAAACCGATCCCGAGCCCACCAGCAGCATCGTGGTCAAGGAAAAGCAGGATCCCGATCTCATCATCAAACAGAAGAAGAAGAAGGTGGTAATCAAGGAACACGACGATCCGGATGTTACGATCAAAGGATCGATCAACGTCGATTAAAGTCACCGCCCGCTCGCAGAACGAATCTGCGAGCGGGCATTTTATTTGGATGAGATCGGCAATTCATACAGCCGCCTGATCAAAGCGCCGCCCTTGGTGCCTAGCAGCCGGCTGAAATACCTTTTGGGAACAACTGGTGCTGTCGTGAGTTTTGTTCGCCAAGGAGACTTGGATGTCGTCTCGGACGGTATGTTGCCCGCTTGATCCTCTGCGCTGTTATAGTGCTTGCCTCGACATACGTCCAAGCGACGGCGCACGTCGATGAATTTCGGGCCGTTCCAACGGTCGAAATTGCCAAATCTAAGCTCCCGCCTTGTCATCACGCAATGAATGACGGCCAATCGGACAAAAATGACCGCCATAACAGTGGATGCTGCTCCAACTTTGCATGCGCTGTCGGCTTGGTCGTGGACTATGTTCCTTCAATCCAGCGACGCGGCATTATCATCCACGACATCGACTACGGCCATACCTCGCGTTCGACTTCGCGTCGGCCTCTCAATCCTCCACCCAAAACAATCTGACCCTCGGACAACATCGACCATCAGGTGCGCCGTCGAAACCGGCCCCCTCAACGATTCGAGGTACAGAATGAAAAAGCTGTCATTTTTGCTTGCCCTGGTGGCGAGCGTATTGGCCATGGCATCCCTGCAGGCTGTGGGTTCTAACCCCTCAACCGTCATCTGCCCCGCCCGTGACCTCCGTACTTGCAGAGCGCTGGTGCAAAAAATGGAACGGTCCGCCTCGATGAACACTTGGCGGAACCGCGTACTCAGTTGGAAATGAGCTCCTCCGACATCTGTCCAATACTTCGAGGAAAGCGCCTCCTTGTTGTCGGAACCGAGAATCTGCTCCCCTCACCGAATACCAGGCGTTGGAGCGGCTCGGCGCGAAGATCGTCGGTCCGGTCAGTTTCATGGACGACGTATTGATCTTGGTCGACGGTTGTAGCTTTGACGGAGCCATCCTTGAGTACAGCATGCACGCCGATCTCCGCTGTGCAGTCCATTCGCTCATGGAGCGCAAAAACATCGCCATCGTCGAAGCTTGCCGCTCTGCGGTTTGCAGCGGGAAGGCGGGCTGCGGCCGGCTATTAGAGACTGAGGGCGACCTTGCAA
The DNA here is from genome assembly GCF_024707525.1 of Rhizobium sp. TH2. NCBI lineage: Bacteria > Pseudomonadati > Pseudomonadota > Alphaproteobacteria > Hyphomicrobiales > Rhizobiaceae > Rhizobium > Rhizobium sp. TH2. The sequence continues at coordinate 75,894 of NZ_CP062233.1, forward strand.
TTCTCGCACGCACATTGTTCGCCGAACCGCCAAGGGGTCCCAAACGCGGTCGACTTCTTTTCGCGCCGGCGTGGCGACGCCATCAGCCAGCCGTTCGAGCGCGGGTGGATCTTTCCGCCGGTTGGAGCGGCATAGACCAAATGCGCGGTATCAACCCAACTGAGCCGAACCAGAGGAGCGAGTCATGAGACATCGAGTAAGGATCTTGATGGCCGCCGCGCTGTCGTTGCCTTCATTTAGCGCAATCGCCTCTGATTTCACAAAGGGTGAGGTAATCGCCGTTGATCAGGCGCAGCGAACCGTCACACTCGAGCATGAGGATACCCAACCGGAAATGCAGTTTTGAGACTGGATCAAAAACGCGCATGCAAGCGTTTATGAGCAGTTTCAATGAGGTACTCCGTGTCTGAATCCATTCATTCCTCAGCCCGTTTCCATGGTGATCTCCCCTCGGCGACGTCAGACAAGGCTTTTCTTGATCATAAGGAACTGGCAGCTACGGCGTTCGAGCGGACCCGGATGCCGATTACTATCGCCGATGCGCGGGCGCCGGACGTTCCCATCGTTCTCGCCAACGAGGCTTTCTTGCAACTGACCGGATATGGCGCCGACGAGGTCATTGGCCGCAACTGCCGATTTCTGCAAGGTGCAGGCACCTCACCGGTGGCTGTTGCAGAAGTCCGGGCGGGGATAAAGGAACAGCGTGAGGTCAGCGTCGAAATCCTGAACTACCGCAAAGATGGCTCAGCCTTCTGGAACAAGCTACACCTGAGCCCTATACACGACGACGACGGGCAGCTTATTTATTGGTTCGCCTCCCAGATTGACGATACCCAGTTTCGCAAAGTCCAATCGCTCGAAGCGTCTGAGCATCGCCTGCTCATGGAAGTCGATCACCGGGCAAAAAACGTGTTGGCGATCGTAGACAGCATTGTGCGCCTCAGCAATGCAAGTGACCCACATCTGTATGCCGCCTCGATCCAGCATCGCGTGCAGGCGCTTTCTCGCGTCCACGGCCTGTTTTCAGAACGTGGATGGAGTGACATCCCGCTTGAGGACGTGGCGCGGCTGCAGGTTCAGCCATTTGTAGGAAGCCGGGCGACCTTCAAGGGTCCGCCCGTTATGCTGTCCCCAATCATGCTGCAGCCGTTAGGGCTTATTTTTCATGAGCTTGCTACCAATGCGGCAAGCCACGGAGCGCTGGAGGATGGCAAGGGAACGGTTAGCGTGGAATGGACCACAAATGACGGCCAGCTCATCATCTCCTGGAGCGAGGCGCCTATTGCTTCGACGGCTGGTGCCCGAGCGAAGGGGTTTGGCACAGTCATGATCGATGCGATGGCAGAGCGGCAGCTGAATGGACAGATTGAACGCGAATGGGGACCAGACAGTCTAACGGCTGTAGTCACCCTGCCGCTTGGGGTTTTGGGCGCATAAGCTGTACATGATCAGCCAAAGCCGATAATCGATGCTTACACCGGTCTCCTCCGATCACTTGGCCGTTCCCAATGGAGAGCTTATGTCAGTGCAACACCGCAACAATGTTAAAGTCCAAGGTCATGGAAGACGTTTCATGATGTTCGCGCATGGATTCGGCTGTGACCAAAATATGTGGCGCTTCGTGGCGCCGGCATTCGAGCAGGATTTTAAGACAGTGCTTTTCGACCATGTCGGCGCGGGAGCCTCCGATCTTTCAGCCTATGATCCGGATAAATATAGCACGTTGGACGGCTATGCCGAAGACGTCGTCGAGATCGGGAAAAGCCTTGATTTCCAGGATGCTGTTTTCGTCGGTCATTCCGTAAGTGCGATGATCGGTGTCTTGGCATCACTTAGCGCCCCCAGCATATTTTCACACCTGGTCCTGGTCGGACCCTCGCCGCGCTACATTGACGACGAGAATTATGTTGGCGGGTTCAAGGCCAATGACATCGAGGAAATGCTTGAATTCCTGGCCGACAACCACATGGGATGGTCCGCGGCCATGGCGCCGATGATCATGGGAAATCCGGACCGTCCGGAGCTAAGCCAGGAACTCGAAAACAGTTTCTGTCGCACTGATCCTGATATCGCCAAGGCCTTCGCCAGAGTCACCTTCACGTCGGATAATCGTGCCGATCTTCCGAAGGTCACAGCCAGAAGCCTCGTTCTCCAATGTAGCGACGACGTTATCGCATCGGACGTGGTCGGAGAATATGTTCAGCAACATATCCCGGGTAGCCAGTTGGTCAAATTGGATGCGGTTGGGCACTGCCCTAACCTGAGTGCGCCGGACCAGGTGATCGCTGCGGTCCGCAGCTTTGTCTAGGATAGACGCTGAAGCACTCGGGAACGCGCCAAGCGAGGACCTGCTGGATCTCTACGAGAACGCGCCCTGTGGCTACCTCTCCCTGTTACCAGATGGGCGCATCTTCAAGGTCAACGTAACTTTCCTGAATTGGACAGGTTTTCAGCGAGAGGAACTGGTCGGCAAGCTGTTGCGTGATCTGCTGAGTGTGGCAGCACGCATCTTTTATGAAACCCATTTTGCCCCCTTGCTCAGAATGCAGGGCTTTTTCCATGAAGTTGCCCTCGATATAGCCGCTGCCGACGGGTCGAGGCTAGCGGTGCTAGCCAACGCCGTCGAGCGCAAGAACCCCGAAGGCGAGCTGGTTTTTATCCGCGTGACAATGTTCCAGGCGACAGAGCGCCGGCGCTACGAACGGGAACTGGTCGGTTGGCCTCGATTAAATCCGGTCTCCGCATGCTGTCACGCGAGCCAGCAAATGAGAAGGCCAGATCTATTCTCGCTCTCATGAGGGCAGCGCCGACCGGATGTCAGGGCTTATCAATGATGTCATGGACTTGGCACGTGGCCGTCTCGGCGGCGGCATTGGCCTGATGCGACAGAAAAACCAGGAACTGGAGCCGATTTTACGACAGGTAGTTTCGGAACTCCAGGCGAGCCGGCCCGATCGCGTGATGATCACTTCCTTCAGTCTGGCAATACCGGTCACCTGTGATCCAGCGCGTATCGGACAAATGGCATCCAATCTTTTGGGCAATGCGCTCACCCATGGTTCCGCTGAAAAGCCGGTCCGCGTCGAGGCATCGAGCACCAACGAGATCCTTGAGATCGAGGTCGCGAATGCTGGCAAGCCCATTTCGCCATTCACCATGCAGAAGCTGTTCCAGCCGTTCTTCCGGGGCGAAGGCTCAACGGCCGAGCAGCAAGGTCTTGGATTGGGACTATACATTTCTTCGGAGATTGCCAAAGCTCATGGAGGGAGTCTCACGGTCTCTAGTAGCGACGTTGAGACGAGATTCTGCTTCCAAATTCCGAACCGTTCCAACTGATCGCGCCGCCGACCTAGGAAAGTCAGCAACAGCGATAATTCGAACGTCGGGTCAAAGATCGTTCGGCATACATAGCCATTGTGCGACATGCATAGAAGGTACTAACTCCTCTGCTTATTTTGATCTGAGACCCACTAAGGGCCGCTTTGCTAGTCGTGACTAAGCAGCTCGCGCATGGATTCCACAAGTTTCGAAGGCAAGTAGGGTTGTGAAAAAAACATACTTCCGTCGGGAAGGTCCGTGACTTCAATCGTATGGTGCCCTGAAACAACGATGATTTTAACCGGAGGCCATCTGTCTCGAACAGCTGCCGCCAATTTAAGGCCGTCCATCGATCCCGGCATGTCGATGTCGGTTACGATCAGGCGAATATTTTTATGATTTTCCAGGATGACGATAGCCTCATCGGCATTGCCAGCTTCGTAAACAACGTAACCTCGATCAGCAAGATGATCAGCAATATCCATGCGGACCAGAAGTTCATCTTCCACCACCAGGATCTCGATCGTTTGGGGCATGTCAGCGCTCTCTGAAAGTGCAGCTCCCTACAATGCTGTTCGAGCGGCAAAGGTCCCTCGCATTACGATCTTTCTATCTTGTTGAACTTTTCTTGCGCTAATGTTGCTGAGCGCCTCCGCGGAATGAGAGATGGATTCGATGCCCTTTAGCGACCCTCTTCATCCACTTTGGAAAATCGAAAACCTGCGTCGCGCCATTCATGCAGCTGGTGTGGCACTATGGTCCTGGAACGTCACTGATGATCGCTTCGCTATGGACGAACAAGCCTTTCAACTCTGGGGCTTGCAGAAGAGTGGCGAAGTCAGATTTGAAGACCTTTCTGCCCATATCCATCCGGTGGATCGGGACCGCGTGCGGGCAGCATTCACGGCGACACGAGGGATCGTCGGCTCGTATGAAATCGACTTCCGCATCATCGTTGGCGAAGATATTCGCTGGATATCGGCTCGCGGAATCGGCGAGCGGTCTCACCAGTCCCAAGGGACGAGGCGTCGGTGGCATCCCTCAGGCCGCGTTGGACGCCCTGCCGGCGCGGTCAGGCCTGTTCGCCCTGACCTCACGAAGTCTGGGCGGCCTGCTGGATATCAACCCCGCCTAACGCTCAGCGGATATGGGGGTCGTTTGGTCGGCGTGCGCCAGCGGCGACGAGATAATCCACGTCCGGCGCGAGCAAATCCTGTTTGCGGGCAAAAGCCTCGAATGCGCCACGGGCGGTCGCGGCTTCGATCTCACCTAACACGGCGGCCTTGCAGGCTTTGAGGGCCATCAGCTGCGCCGGGTTGCGCATATAGTCGGGCGCATCATTTAAAAAGATGTAGGCTTCCAACGCGTTGCGGATTTCTCGCACGACGCCGAGTCCAACTAGAACGCGGACAGGCTTGTCGAATGTATCGGGTTTCATGACTCCTCTCCCTTCTTCCCGATGATCCAACACCGGGCAGGTAAGCCCGGTGCTCAACAGTCCTTGCCGATAGACGGCGCGATATCAGGCGGCCCGCTGGCCTTCGATCTGCTGGGGGTTTGCCGAGGTCAGCGAGGGAGCCACGGTCTGGATCTCAATCTTGTGCGGCTTCATTTCGTCGGGAATCTCGCGGATAAGATCCACAGACAGCAGGCCGTTGACCAGGTTGGCGCCGGTCACCCGCACGTGGTCGGCAAGCTCGAATTTGTGCTCGAACGGCCGGCCGGCAATGCCACGATGGAGATAACCTTCAGCCTTGTCTCCTTCCTTGTGGCCAGTGACGATCAGCAGGTTGGACTTGAAGGTAAGTTCGAGTTCCTCTTCGCTGAATCCCGCCACCGCCAGGCTGATGCGGTAGGTATCATCTCCAGTTTTCACGATATCATAGGGCGGCCAGTCACTGATGGGACGGACGCGCTGGGCATTTTCCAGGAGATTGAAGACCCGGTCAAAACCAACGCTGGACCGGAACAGTGGGCTGTAATCGTAAGATGTTGCCATAGCCATATCCTCCTTGAAGCAACATGGGTATTAAGGCAGTCAAGCCTTGTTAAACCGGCCCTCTTCGGCGCCGGCAAGGATCGATTTAGTTGGGCGAATTTTGCAGTTCAAGATCCACCGCAAGATTTTTTTGCGGGGCCGCTTTTGACCCATGCTGGCCAGCTCTGTTCATTCTCCTGGGCCACTTCAAAGACCATGAGCCCCGGATCTCAACTTGGGGTGCATCGAGCTGCTTCAGCGCGGCAAGAATATCCTGGACGCTCACCAGTGCATGGGACCCTGGGAGCTCGCGGAGGGCCGGAACGGATTCCACGGCATACTGATCAGACGCCCAGGACGCTAGAATAGCGCGCTTTTCCTGTGGCGAGAGCGTCGGCGCCTCCAGGACTTGCCTGGGGCTGGAAAAGTATTCTGCCGGGTTGAGTAATGCCACGAGGTCGATGCCGGCGTGGGTTTCATGCTTGGGGTTAAAGCTTTCTACCTTTCTCATAAAAGCCTCCTGACTGATGTTAGGATGGGAAAAATCTAAAAATGTCTGGAATTTTTTCAAGGCCTGCGCGCTGCTGCGAATTCAAAAAAGACACACCATTGAGGTGAAGGTTCGTGGATTATGGTGGACATGCACCGAGCGATACCGACCTGGGCGTGATCGGAAGACGGTATTCATATCTGGAAACGATCCGCTACTGCTCGTGTGCGGAGGCCCCGTGATTTTAGTAAAACGCGTCAGGCAAACTGGCGGCGGGCCAATCCCCCGAAATACGGTGCACATCTCGCTGTTCGAGGTGCTCTTAAAAGCTGGAGCGCTGGAGAAAAAGAACTGCGAAGTCGTGGACACCACGATGTGACGGCCCACTACGACCAATATGAGTACCCGCTTCCGGTCCTTGGTTATGTCGGCGCCTCCATCATTACGGCGAGGACATCTTTCCCCTTCGCACGACAACGAGCTGTACGAGACCCAACTTTAAATTTGGCGGGCCGCCTTGAGAATTCGCCTTCTTGACCCCTCCCGGCGCTTGATTATATCGACTGTCGATAACGACTGCACCTACAGGGAGGTTTGAATGTCTGGCGGGTCCATGTTCCGGCCCGGAGTGAACTGTTGGCGGGTCGAACGGGCCGACGATTTTTCGATCATCGTCGATGCGGACGATTATTTCAGTACAATCCGTACTGCGATGATAGCCGCGCGCCGCATGATTTTCCTGGTGGGTTGGGATTTCGACGCCGGCACAACGCTGGGCCGACCAGATGTCGATGACGGGGCGCCTCGAAAAGTCGGCGACTTCATCATCTGGCTTGCTCGGCAAAACCCGGACCTCGAGATTAGAATCCTTCTTTGGAGCCCTGCCCTATTTGCAAGCTGGATGCGCCCGGCGAACCTTCCCTATTTGCTTCGGTGGAAATTGCATCCGCGGATTTCCGTTAGACTGGACGGTAGACATCCGATCGGAAGTTCACATCACCAGAAGATGCTGGTCGTGGATGACGCGATCGCTTTCTGCGGCGGGATCGATGTGACCCTTGATCGCTGGGATACGCGAGACCACCTCGACGACAATCCGATGCGACGACGGCCAAATGGCACGCCATACGGGCCGTGGCACGACGCATCTAGCAGGTTCACAGGCAAGGCAGCGAGCGCGCTCGCGGAACTTTGCCGCATGCGCTGGCATCGTGCTGGAGGAACCGACGTCCCTCTTATGGTAGAGGAGGAACTGCCTGAGTCACCGCCCGCTCTTGGCACTTCGTTTGGTCCCGTCGACGTTGCCATTGTCCGGACAGAGCCCTCCCATCTCGACGAGCCCCGCGTGACTGAGATTGAGAAGCTCTATGTCGACATGATCGGCGCCGCCCGGACGTTGATTTACGCCGAGAGTCAATATTTCGCGTCGAGGAGCATCGCTCAAGCGATTGCGCGTCGGCTTGACGAACCTGACGGTCCGGAGGTCGTGCTGATCAATCCCCTCGCTTCTGACAACTGGCTCGGAGCGCTGGCGATGGACACGGCCTGAGCTCGACTGAGGGAGTCGCTGAGGCGGCACGATCCTCATGGTCGGTTCCGTATCTATCACCCGGTAACCGCAAAGAGCCAACCGATCTATGTGCATTCCAAATTGATGATCGTGGATGACAAGATCGTCCGCGTTGGCTCTTCCAATATCAATAATCGCTCAATGCGCTTTGATCGGGAGTGCGACGTCGCATTCGAGGCAAGTGGTTCAAAAGAGATGCACCGTCGTATCGCCGCGCTGAGAAACAGCTTGATTGCCGAGCACTTGGGTGTTTCCACCGAAATCGTTTCGCGCGAGGCCGAAAAGGGGTCAATGATCGCGGCTATCGAAACTCTTCGGAAACTGCGGCAGGGGCGCACCCTCGTATCCTATGAAACGCCCGAGGTCTCCGACCTTGAGCGATGGCTTGCCGACAACGAGATCCTCGATCCCGAGGGACCTGAAGGACTGTTGGAACCAATCGAGCGCCGGGGCCTGTTTCGAGGCCGTTTGCATTTGCCCCATGGAAGGCACAAACGCGAAAATTAAGCACACGCGCCGACGCTCGTGCCAAGTCGTTGTCGCCTCTGCGGCGCCCCAGCGCCAAGGTCGGAACTCCGTTCAGGCCTAAACGTTGCTGGGGGCTGGTGAAGTCCACAACGAAGAAATGCAATGGCTGTTCGACCAAATATTCAGTGGATCGCTCGGACAGGATACACCGCCCGAGCGGTCGTGTTCTTCCTCGTTGGTGGCCTAGCTCTGTTCGCCGGGATTGGTGGAGGAAAGTCCGATACCAAGTTAGCTCTCGACAGTCTCCTTGAGCAGCCGTTCGGCCGTGTGTGGGTTGGCCTTATCGCCGTCGGCCTGCTCGGCTTCGTGGTCTGGCGGCTCGCACAATCGGTCGGCAATGCCGATCACTTGCCTCACGACGTTAAAGGAACAGCGACCAGGACTGCCCTCTTTGGTAGTGGCGTAGTCTACGTCGGTCTAGCCTATTACGCTTTGGAACATGCGTTCACGTCGGGTTCGAACGGCGGCGGAGGCACCGAGAAAGGGTTGGCTGAATGGGCAATGTCGCAACCCTTTGGCAAATATCTGGCAGGAGCGATCGGCATTGGCTTCATCATTGGCGGTTGCGTCACCATTGCCAAAGGTGTTCTACGAAAATATGAGCAGTATCAAAGCGCAGAGGCGAGGCACAATCGTGCCATCACAGCCGTGTGCATTTACGGCTTGAGCGCCCGCGGCGTCCTCTTTGCCATTGTCGGCTGCTTTTTTGTTTATGCCGCATTCACTGTCAATCCTGACCAGGCGGGCAGCGTTCCAGACGCGTTGAATTGGATACGAGGCCTACCCTTTGGAGGAGTCCTCTATTCGATAGTAGCTGTCGGGCTGGCGTCTTTCGGGGCGTATAACTTGATCCAGGCTCGCTACCGCGTCGTCCGTGAGCCCGAGTTCCCGAACGAGTTTGAGACAGCTAATCACAGTCTTCACCGCGCTGGAATTATCCCGGAATAGAAAATATGGGATGAGGTTCTGCCCAGAATGATCGAGTAGCGCAAGCCGTGATGACCGCTTAGTCTGAACTCGACGAGGCCCCATTGAGCTTTCCAGTCGTCGGACCAGTGAGCGACGATCGTTCGACAACCGAACAGACCATTTTGTAAGGGGTGTGGCGGGAGCCGATCGTCGCCGAATGTTTTCCAAGTTGCTGAACAGCCCAGGCGCCCATAGGACGATGAGGAAGCTCTAACGTAGTTAGCTGGGGTCTAAGATGACGTGCGAGCTCGTCGTCATCATAGCCGACAACCGACATGTCTCGCGGGATGACGAGGCCTGCTTCTGCGAGAGCGATGAAGCACCCCATTGCCATCTTATCGTTTTGACAAAATATTGCCGTGGGTCGTTCTTCGAGCGAAAGCAGTCTCTGCGCTGCCTCAAATCCGGAAGTGGGAGACCAATTACCTTCAACAACAAGACTGTCTTCGTAGGTGATACCAGCCTCAGCAAGGGCTTCCCGATAACCTATAAGCCGATCCTGTGCTGCTTCCATAAAGAGCTCGCCGGTGATGGTCGCGATGCGGCGGTGCCCCAATTTGATAAGAGATCTTGTTGCGGTTCTACCGCCGATGACCTCGTCGGGCACGACAGATGGATAGCGATTTTCTCGGGTGTAGCAATTGAGCAAAACAAGAGGGATGGGAAGGTCTTCGAACACTCGTGCAAGCGACACACGTCGGGTGAATATCGACATGTAGACGATACCCTGAGCGCCGGCGCGCAACAGCCGCTCCACTGCTCGTACCTCATGCTCTTCCCTGGCTTGGGTTTGCGCCACAAGGATCGTGATATCATTTTCCCAAGATTCGTGCCGCGCGCCCTCGATGGCATTAACGGCTTCTGGCGTCGTGGCGAGCTGGTCGACGATAAAGCCTATGCAGTCTCCCTTGAGCTCATCCAATGCCGCATGCCGGATGACGCTACCGACGCCGTAGCCGAGCCCTCGTGCGGCCTTTATCACCCGTGTCCGCAATTCCGGGGAAATCTTAACGTCAGACACTCCATTCAGAACGACCGAGACCGTTGCCTGCGAGCAGCCTGCGGCTTTGGCCACGTCCATCATCGTTACGCGTTTGCTTGGCTTGCGTGTGCTCATGCTGGGCTCCTACCCACTCCATACGCCAACTGATAAAATTCTTCCATTGACTAATATTTATTAGCTGCCGTATTGTGCTCGCACCTGAGGAGGTATTTCCCCATGACGGCGAGCACGATCGATTACAATATTTCTGCACAGGTCAAACAGCTGGCCGATGACGGCATTATCGGCCTAAAGGGGGCATTTACGCCTCAATGGGCCGATGCAATGCGGGAAGATATGATGACTGCCTTCTGGTCGGCCATTCAACGACCCGGTGGCGCTGTGGGGCGCGGCCCGCGCCGCTGGTATGTCGAAATTCACCCCGAGAACTTCGGAGGGTTTGTAGATCTCGTGACCCATCCCTGGGTCGTGGACGTATGCAATAATGTGCTTGGCCCAGACTACCAGATCGTGGAAATCGGTTTTGACGTGCCGTTTCAGGGCGCGAAGTATCAACCGTGGCATCGCGACTTCCCCTCCCCAGTCGATACGTATCGCGATCGAAAGATCACGTCGCTAGCATTCAATCTCACGGGGGTCGATGTAACGGAGGACATGGGGCCGTTCGAAGTCGCCCCCGGCACACAATACGATGACGGGCGCGATTGGAAGCATGAGATGTTTCCCAACAAGTGCCTCTGGGGTCGCTTCCAGGAGCGGGCAACGCGGAAGTATCCTCGCCGAGGGGACATCTCTTGTCGTTCGGCCCTGACAGTTCACCGCGGCACCGAACACCTGTCCCCTATTGCGAGGCCCGTCATGGTGCTTGGCGTCGATGCCCCTGGCGCCGGCCATGCTGCCCTGCATGACATGATGGTCACCCAGGAATGGCATGCAGCGCTACCGCAAAGCGTCAAGAAGCATTTGATTTGCCGTGTGGTCGACGAGCTCGTGCCGGTCACTCAGAAGCATGACATCGAGGGGCTTGTCATGGGTGCTGACCCAGTGTGATTAGTTTGGACTCTGGTGGACTACCTAGGCTTCAGGTAGCAATTCGTCGGACACTTGCCACGACGCGTTTCCGATGCCTGGCCGTCCCTGCAATCTTCAGAGATGGCAGACACATTGGGCGATGCTGCGGCTCAGCAAGCACACGACAGGGATTCCTCCGTCGTCATAAGTTCAAGCTGATCCGCCTATCGCCGAGCACGGTAAGCGATGCGTCGTGCGTTTCGTCGGCGCCATTACAAACCGCGTCCTTCAGGACGACAACCCGATACCTCAGGTGATACCGCCGAGCGCCGTGGCCAACACGCATACATTAGTCTCTCCCCCCGCCACGACGATCATGTCGATGGCGACTTTGGAGGTATGCGTGCAGCCGCCCGTCCACCCACTGAGAGTAGGCGACTTTGTCGAAGACGGCTGCGGGTGGACAGAAGCCTATCAGCTCCGGCACTAGGTCCAGCATCTCCGTTCTGAGTTGCTCGCGCGTCATCATCCACCATTTCTCGTAATATGGGCGCCACATACCTCGGGCTTCGGCGGGGTTTGCCGGAGTGATGAACCTGGTGAAAATCGTTCGCTCGCTGTACCGTCAAGCCACTTGCAGCACCTGAGTGGACATGGCTTCCATCCCCGGCACGCGCCACGGCGTGTCCTCGGCGAACAATGGCGGACGCTGGACCGGCGGAACCCACTTAACGAGCATGACATGGACGAAGAGCCCACGCGCATAGCCGCGGAACCCCCGTATTTGCACCCGATCGCGAGATAGAATTTCGCGTCGCTTTTCCAGGCAGAATTACTCCTGGCTCGCTCGAACTTGCTCGACCATTGCCGGAACCCCGAGGCGTGCATGGCCGTTCATAGTCCAATGTCCAACAAGGAGTTCGCCATGGCCGCCCTGACGCTCGAAGACCTTTCCGAAAAAATGCGGAAGATCGATTTCTGCATGCTCTCTACGCGGGAGGGTGACGGAGCGATTTCGACGCGCCCGATGAGTAACAACGGAGACGTCGAGTACGACGGCGACTCCTGGTTCTTTTCCTTCGAAAATACCCGCAAGGTGGCTGCAATCTCGCGCGATTCGAGAGTGTCCCTTTCCCTCTCCGGGGCTCCGAGCCTACTCGGCAAACCCGGCATCTTCGTCGCCATTGATGGTGAGGCTTCTATCATCAAGAGCAAAGCGGAGTTTGAGAAGCACTGGGTAACGGACCTCGAAAGGTGGTTCGCCGACGGCATCGACACGCCGGGATTGGTTCTCATCAAGGTGCATGCCGGCCGGATCGAATACTGGGACGGCGAAGAAAACGAAGTCATCGCTGTAGATTGAGGGAGACGATCTTGGATATTAGGGATTTCGAGGACAAGGGACTGAGGCTTCGTCTCGAGGAGTTCTTCGCTGGCACGCTCAAGGGCTGGGGCTTCACAGTCAGCCGTTTCGGCAATTTCCAGAACTCGTTCCGCATCGACGCGCAATCGCATTGGGAGGGGGCTACCAACACGCTAAAGATGACTGAGTTCTACAAATTCGATGATGGACATCACGATCCGCTTAGCTGGTCCATCGTCAAAAAATCTGAGGAGGAATACGAAGGGTTCGAGAAGTCAATCGAAGGAAGCGCCACCGGACAACAGCGGGGCAACGCCTTCCACTGGCGGTACTCGAGAAACGTCCCCGATAAGGACGGAAGCATCTCTGGTTTTGGCTTCGATGATTGGTTCTGGCTCATTGAGCCCAAAATCCTATGCGTTTCGGCGTCGATCACAAAGCTTGGAATCGAAGTGGCCCGACTTTCGGGTTTTTATCAGAAGCTAAGTTGAATATTGCCAACCGGATTAGGAACGGCCGCCCGATCGTATCCAAGCGGCCGCTACCTAATATCCTGATTTCGGGATCAAGGCGAGATGCAGGGTACGAGATGCAGGGTAAGGGGTGCCTTGTTAACGCGAAGTTGCCATGGGCCACCTGCTAAGAAATTCGCGGAATGAAAGGCGAACATCTTTGGCGATGCGGGCGTTGCCAGCTTGTCCAGCGAATGTGCCCGGCCTGGGCATCGTCGCTCATCAGCTGGCCTCCTTAGGCATGCGCCTAACTGCGTACCGCGAGCGTTCGTATTTCCAATATTGATCACTCCCCTCTGCCAAATCGCTTCGAGCAGTCCGGACCGGGGCAGTTGTCAACATCGCGAAGGATGGTGGTTGGTCGCCGTCGCCTTCCGTCAGAGTCCGGCAATTACCTTCATCGAATGATCTGCCAGCGTGAAGCGATGCTTGCCCTTAGGTTATTTCGTTCCCGTGAATTCGAAGAACGCGGCGCTCGATGTGTCTTTTTGGAAGGCGGAACCGGAAGCTCGCTTGGCCGTTCGAATGGATTGCTCGTCGGGAATTGGAGATCTCATGCCTCTAAAAGCTGTCGCATTCAACGCTACTCTTAAAGCCGCCAGCTCGGAAGAGCCTTCTTCCACTGACCGGGTGTTGACGCTCATTCAAGAAGAGCTGAAGAAGTTCGACGTGGAGACTGAGTTGGTGCGGCTTGCCGAGTACAACATCAAACCCGGCGTGACATCTGATGAGGGCGAAGGCGACGACTGGCCGCCACTTCGGGAAAAACTTCTCAAATCCGACATCCTCATTCTGGGCACTCCTATCTGGCTTGGCCAGCCATCAAGCGTTTGCAAACGCGTGCTCGAGCGAATGGATGCTTTCCTTGAGGAAACCGACAAGCAGGGGCGCATGGTGTCCTACGGAATCGTCGCGTGCGTCGCCGTCGTCGGAAACGAGGATGGCGCTCACCATGTTTCGGCTGAGCTTTATCAAGCGCTCAACGATGTTGGCTTTACGATTCCTGCCAATGCAGTCGCCTACTGGGTTGGCGAAGCGATGAGCTCTGTGAATTTTGTAGACTTGCCCGAGGTGCCGGACGTTGTCACGAAATCCATTAGCATGTTGGCAAGGAATACGGCGCATCTGGCTCAACTCCTGAAGGACCAGGAATACCCGGGCGAATAAACGTTCATGGCGAGGAACAAGAGGCAAGTAGCCGCTGCTTTCACGGAAACCTGGACGCTCTCACCCTGCCTCCACGTTGGGATCGTCGGTGCGCGCGAAGGGCATCTTACTGGAACTGCGCGCTCACCTGTCCTTGGCAACGCGGAAGTCGCTAGATGTCAGTGGTAATATTTTAACTCTCGCAATGCCCGATGGATCCGACGATGAGTTTCGCTCGACCGCGCTCATCATTGCGCACTCCCTTGAGAATATAGAAAGCCTGCCGGTCATCCCTCGCGAGATTGAGGACATCTTGACGATCTCGACAACCGAGCGGCGGCGCTGGTTGGAAGACGGCCGCCTGCCCAGTGCCGGCACTCGAACAGTCAGATGGCGAGGTCGCGCAAGGCAGATCACGTTGCACGTTTTCGAGCCGAGGGTTGTAGAAGATCTGCTCAACAGCGGCACCGTCGATGAATGGCGTGAGGAAGACGTCGCTACCAGGTTGGAGAATAGGCGTCGGGCCGCATATCACGCGAAGCTCTCGCATGCGTCCAAGAAGGCAGGCAAAGCTAAGCTCAAGTCGGAACGGGGCCCTGAGGATGCTTCCTCGAAACTGGCCGGATGGGACGATTTCGGGCGGGACGGGCTCCTCCGCTAGCTTGCGGCCAGTGCTCATCGGGCGAAGTGCAGGTCGCCCGGCCGCTGAGATCACGTGCAATCCCTTCTTTCGGCGATATCTATCACCGAGCCATGGCGGCGGGGCGCGTGCGAAGTTGGCTTGCAAGTTCGGCTACGACGGTCTCCAACGCGTAGGGCTTGGAAAGGAAAATGACGCCTGCAGGTAAGGCATTTTCAGGAGGTATCGCCCGACCGGACGTGACTATGATTCCCATCGTTCGGGAAAATCCTGCGACCATGTCCACCAAGTCTAGACCGGAAAGTCCTCCGGGCATGTCGACATCGGTTACCACAGCATGGACATCGTACTTGGCTAGCATGGCAATCGCTTGAAGGACTGTTCGGGCCTCGACTACGGCGTAGTCTTCGTCCTCGAGGGCGGACACAAGCGCGAGCCGGATCAGGGGCTCGTCCTCGACGACGAGTACTGTGAGTTTAGATGACATCGTGATCGCCTGTCGCTCGATAGAGGGGCAACTCACCTCGACCGTTTCCAACCGATGCGTGGCCGACAGTCTTTGCTAACAATGTTAATAAAATGCAAAGCACCCGATTGGCTATGGCGGTTGAGCTGGCCCCGGAGAGAATTAATCGCCAGGTTCGAAGCCGCAGAGGAACTCTTACCTGTCGACCAGAAGCTCGACATTAACGGACTTATCATGAGTGCCGATCCAGTCTTAAGCAAAAGCGACATGGCTGTAAGCTTGTCATTGCGTCCAACGGACACTGCGAGGCGGGTGCCAACCAGTTGCACTTGACGAGCCGAAGGGAACAACTTGAGCTGCACAAACTTCTACGGTGATGAGAAACACGATCCGCCACCTAGCCCTTTCGACAGCTCTGACTCTCTGCAGTCCGGCTTTCGCAGCTTCGTTCGACGCGCAAGCTGTCAACGGTGCCGATATTGCCGCCTTGCCAGGTGAAGCGCCAAATGCAACACCCTCCGAGCCTGATCCCGCCATTGTCCATCTTCAGGTCCTGCTCGATCGAGCTGGTGCTTCGCCAGGAGTTATCGACGGATACTTCGGCGAAAACCTCAACAAGGCTGTCGCCGGGTTCGAGGCAATGCAGCATATGCCGGTCGATGGGAAGCTGGACAAGCAGGTGCTGGATAGGCTCGAGGACCAAATGCCTGTCATTCAACCGTATACAATCACGGCAGATGACGCCAAAGATTTGGTTGAGCGCATTCCAAAAGATTACGCGGAGCAGGCCAAAATGGAGCACCTGGCCTATACCAGCGTCGAGGAAAAACTCGCTGAACGGTTTCACATGGATGTGGGCCTGCTTAAGGCGCTCAATCCCTCCGCTGCCTTTACCCCAGGCGAAAAGATCGAAGTGGCTATGCCCGGCGCGGCAAAGTCCGGTACGGTCAAACGGATCGAAATTCGCAGAAGATCTGGAGAAGCGTTCGCGTTGGCGGAGGATGGATCGCTGCTCAGCGTGTATCCCGCCACCATCGGCAGTGAAGACTCCCCTTCCCCCAAAGGTACCCACAAGGTGAAGGGTGTCTCACGCATGCCAGTTTATTCCTACAATCCTAAGGTCAATTTCCAACAGGGCGACAATAAGAAAACATTAGAATTGCCAGGTGGCCCTAATGGTCCGGTTGGCACGGTTTGGATCGATTTGACGGAACCCACCTACGGTATCCATGGAACACCCGAGCCGGAACTCATCGACAAAGTCGGGTCGCATGGATGTGTTCGTTTGACCAATTGGGATGTCGAGGAGCTGGCAGACATGGTTAAGCCGGGGGTTGTCGTCAAATTCATCGACTAGCGGCTGATCTTGCTATCCAAAATCGACGGGCAGCAAGGGCGGGTTGTCTAGAGTCGGACGATAGGAAGCGCCCGGGAGCGCTTCCTTCGAACATTATAGAGATGCCCCGTCATGCTCTTCGGACGCACCGTGCATTCGTTCTTGCCAACCGTAAAACTCTGTGAAGAATTCAAGGCGGGAGGGAACTTCCATGAGAGGATCGGCATCGGGCAAATATCGGAGCCAAATCTGACACATCCATCGACGCCACCTTGGTGCCGATCAACTCCGTTAAGGGACCAAATGAGCGATGATAGGGAGTGACCTTCATTGTCACTGCGACCGAGCCATCTGTGTAGGTGAGTATATTTCCAAAAGTTGTCACTCCGAATACGAACGTAGCGATCAAAAAACGGAAGAAGAGCTGGCGGCACAGCACAAGCATGAGGGTGTCGAAGTTGCCCAGCCCTACGGGGGCGCCACGATCGAAGTGCCGGTGTTTTTTCGTCAGGAAAGCGATGCTATAGGGGGTCAAGTCCGCGTCTTCGAGATGTTCTTCCTGCAAACCCCAAGGTAGGTTTCCATCCTCCTGGCACATCTTTATGTCAGTCATCACTTTGTCGATTGCCAGATCGAAGGCATTCATCACCCCCGCGAACTTGATGCCGCGGACTTGATCTTCACCACCGATATCGTCCTAGAAGGCAGGCTCGTTGAGATCGAATTCGAACGCTAAAAGAAACAGGTGCGTTTCGTGATAGGCCTCCATTCGGTCTTCGTCGAAAGGACCAATGTCAAAATAGGTCTTGTTATACAGGTTCGTTAGGGCGGCAGAGGAGTAAGCATCGTGACCGATGTTCTTTAATGGGTTTCTCGGGTGGCTGTTCGGTCGGTAAGCTGCCGATCGTGTTTCCGATAGCGCTTGCCTGTGGATCGACCAAAAACACCAAGCGTCACACCCCCGCCGGTGGCGATCCCTTTGCCACACACGACGATTGCCGAAAGGATCTCTGACCCAAAGGTGACGCTGGACAACGGACGATCAATTAATTGGAGGTTCCGAAGGCGGTCTAGGAGTCAAAATGCCGCACGTGGCGGAGTTGCGCATGTGTATAATAACTTACATCGCATACACCCCACCACATTGGTGGTTTCCCGAATGGGAATAGCCGGACCCGCCCTTGCGAAAGCTTGGGCGGGTTTTGCATTTGAGTCCGACTGACCCTCAAATTCCGGTGAAGAAATCATCGAATGAAAGATCGGACTTTTCCATGTTTTTGATCAGTAGGGTATCTTTGCCGTATGTGATCAACAGATCATCGCCTTGCACCTTCAGGTGATGATCGAATAGGTTTCCGAATTCCGTTTCGTTGGTGACGAAATCGGAGAAGATCACGTCCAAGCCGTCTTCAAAGTCCTTGATCGTGTCGTGTTGGGTGTGGGCATTGAATTCGAAGATGTCGGCATTTGCACCCCCGATCATCAGATCATCTCCCTTGCCGCCCGCCAAATAGTCATCTCCATCTTTGCCTTTCAGGACATTGTCACCCTTGTTGCCGGTGATGGAGTTATTGCCTTCATTTCCGCTTCCATTCGTATCACCCTTGCCAAGTAGCCGAAGGTTTTCCAAATTTTCAGCGAGCGTGTAGCTGACTGTGGATTTGACCAAGTCCATGCCGTTGTCTTGCTGTTCGGCGATATCGATATTCGCACTCGAAATCAGGTAGGTATCAGCGGCCGATCCACCATCGACTTTGCCCTTCAGAGTCCCGTGACGGGTATCAAAAATATCTTGTCCAGCTCCAAGCTGTACGAAGCCATCGATGATTCCACGATTATAGACGGTGACATTGCCGCCCATGTCAGAGATTGCGGTGTCACCTTTGATCAGGCCACGATTTGATATCGTGCCGTTACCATCGTCCGTCAATTCGATGCCGAAATCGCCACCGCTGATCTTAGAGTTGTCGGCGTTCACAACGAGTGCATCGGTCGCCATAACTACTACGCCGGAATCCTGTCCTTGTATCTTGCCGTAATTCAGAACCGTCACGCTGTCGCCGGGTGAATAGACCGCATCCCCGCCCTTGATCGTCCCGGTGTTATGAACAAGTGCGCCATCATCGACATAAACCCCTGACAGTTTTCCGCTGATTTCACCGCCATTGTGAAACTTGAAATTGGCACCGGTTGCATAGAGTCCAGCGTTGGACGCCATCGACTCTACGACAGACCCCTTGGCGATCTTCAGAACAGTATCGTCAGCGAGAACCTCGATGATCTTCAGAGGATTTGAAACTTCTATGTCACCCTTAACGACAATGGTGTTGCCGGTGAAAGCATGATCAACAAAGATGGCGGAGTTGGCTCCGCTTGTGATATCAGCGCCTTCTGCCAAAACCCATTTTTCATCACTGGTATTGATGACCCACGTGTTTTCAAGATCGGTAGACTGTGTGTGCGTTGCCATTGGATGTTCCCACTTTTTGAGTTTTTTGTTTCGGTCCTTGGCGGAAGTGACGCCAAACTGAAACGGACATTACCCAATCAGAAAGACATGGATGTTCCTTGGGGAACTAAAGCGACACTTGCCGCCCGAAAAGGATATCTGAGCGGTCTCTTTCGCCGTTCGTACGGCGTCGAGGCGCCGTCTAAGGCCGTGTATTAGTCGCCAGTTGATGCAAACGTCCGTTTTACAGCGGTTACAACGGTCAAGACGTTGCACTGAAACATAAATTTGCAAATACTTTCTAGCTCGATTGCCCATGCGAGGCACCGAAGCCATGGATAAGGGAACAGATGACACTGAGGGAGTAAAACGATGGCACGCGTCACGGTTAGACTTTTTGAATCCATGTACACCGGCGATATGGATACGGATGACGTATATCTTGCTACCGGGAGGAAAACCAAAGCGGTTTTTATCGATAAGACCAGCGGCGACAAGGTAATTTTTGAAGGAGAGAAGCTCGATTATTCGCACGGCATTTTTGAAAGCGGGATTTTGGAAAAGATTACCGTGGTGGATGCGAACGGCGACACATTTAATATTATTGAAGACTTTAAGGTTGATGCGAGGTTCCTGTCTGGAACGACATTTGCAGAGCAACTATTTGATATGAACCCAAGACTCCTTTCGGGCAACTTGAAGGGCATTGGCACGAACGTTGAGGACGCAATACAAACCAGCGTAGGAAACGATATAATTTTAGGACGTGGCGGTGACGATTCCTTAGATGGCAAAGCCGGGAGCGATATACTAAGCGGCGGCCAAGGGAACGACACGTTCATATTCGCAGCCGGGTACGGAAAAGATACGATCAGGGATTTCGATGCCGATGGCGGTGTCGGATTTCAAGACTTGATTTCCGCGACGTTCGGCGACGTGGATGAAATCGTCAAATCCGGAAAAAACACGATCATCGACTTTGGTGGCGGCGACACCCTCACTCTCTTGAACATCAATCCCACGAAAATCGATGTGACCGACTTCGTATAAGGACGTTCTGGTCCAATGGCAGATACAACAAGCGGCCGCAAAGAACGAAGGTCCCGGTCATGAAAAATCGGGAGCGTTATCGCTCGCTTCGAAGGACCTTTGCCATTCCGGCAGTGCGCCAGAAACCAATTAGAATTCCGAAAATCAAACGCTTGTATTTTCGAAATCGATAATATTGAATTGCTCTAGCCAACCACGATCTTTGAGAGAAATGGTAAGCTATGACGATACAAAATCACGTCTTGACGGCAGACGAATTGGCCATGGTGCAGAGGGTCTATAATAACATCGTTTGCCAAGATTGGTTTGATCGAACGGATGAAAACGAAGAAGCGTGTGCAATTGATGTTCTCCATTTTTTTCATCAAGGCATGATCGTGGAAAGCATTCTCGCCCGCATATGCCAAAGTGCGGCAAAGGAAAAATTCACCAAGCCCGTTTGAATCCGTGTTAGATGGTATCTGAGGGGACCAGCACCGGGGAGGAAGTCATGACAGCGAATGGCAGCCATATCGGAAAGTGCTTCTGCGGGTCAGTTGAGATTGAGGTAAGTGGGGACCCGGCTGCCATGGGCTTTTGTCATTGCAGTTCGTGTCGAACATGGTCGGCGGGACCAGTAAACGCCTTCACGCTTTGGCCACCTGAGAAGGTTCCGATCGTCAAGGGCTTGAACACTCTCGTGGACTATCAAAAGACCGCCAACAGCAAGCGCATATGGTGTAAGATATGTGGCGGGCATCTTATGACCGAGCATCCGCTCTGGAATGTCACAGACGTTTATGCAGCAATCATTCCGACACTGCCGTTCCAAGCCGCGCTCCATGTAAACTATCAGGAGACGGTGCTGCCGATGGCGGACGGTTTGCCCAAATATCGGGACGTGCCAACGACCTTGGGCGGCACGGGAGAACTGATCGCAGTGTAAGTTCAAGTGCGCTGTCCTCCCGCTGACGGCATTTTAAGAAATCTCTGGCGCAATGGCGCCATGGCAAAGCGATCCAAACCTCCGAAGTCCGCACCGCTCAAACGCGATATCGACCTTCCGTTGGTCTCGCGACCGATCCTCCCACCCGATACGCGTCAGGCCCGTCTTCCATTCGATCCCATGCCAACGAGGATCGAGCCTTGCCTCGCGCGTCTGGCAGACAAGGTTCCTACCGGCGAGGAATGGCAATACGAGATCAAATTCGATGGCTATCGGCTCGCCATTCATGTCGAGCTCAATGGCATCCGTATTATCACGCGTGGCGGGCACAACTGGACTGATCGCTTTGCGGGGATTGCGGCCGCCGCGCGGGAATTCAGTCCGCGGACGCTCATTCTCGATGGCGAGGCGGTCGTGCTGGACGAGCGGGGCCGGTCAAGTTTCTCCGCGCTGCAAGAAGGCGCTCGGCGGCCGAGGCGGCAAGCGCAATGCCGGTGAGGCGATCTTGTATGCCTTCGATCTGCTTTATCTCGATGGCTATGACCTGACGAAGCTCGGCCAACACGAGCGCCGGGAGATGCTGCAGGATCTTCTCGAGGGCCACGATGGTGCAATCAGGCTGTCGGAAACAATCGAGGCCGACGGCGATGAGCTTCTGAAGCACGCCTGCGAGTTGGGTTTGGAAGGCATCATCGCCAAGCACGAGGATCGCCCCTACCGATCCGGCCGTACCGGTGACTGGCTCAAGATCAAATGCGTCCAGAGCGACAGCTTCGTTATCGTCGGCTATGACCCGTCGACCGCAGTCCCGGGTGCGATTGCCAGTCTCCTCCTCGCCGCCAAGCGAAAGGGTGGTTTGATCTATGTCGGTGGGGTCGGCACCGGCTTCAAGCGGACGCAAGCGATCGCACTTCGGCGGCAGCTCGACGCCATTCGCACGCCAAAACCTGTCGTCTCGACGAAGGGCAAGAACATGGTCTGGGTCGAGCCGAAGCTCGTGGCGGAGATCGAATATCGCGGTTGGACCGATGATCTCAGTTTGCGCCATGCCTCCTTCAAAGGCCTGCGAGATATCGAAGACACTGGGGAAATCTTCTCGATCAATTCGCTGCCCCTTGATCGCTGAGCTCAGCCGGCTATATGAGGCCCATCACCCGTATTGACGGCTTCCTTTCCGAACTTTCGGATGTTCGAAGCTGTCCGGGTCAAGGGCGCTCCCCCTAAAGGGTCGAGCGCCCTTTTCATTTGGCGTGAATCTTGGTCAGAGACATGTCGGTCACCCCGGTCTTTACCAGACCGTCATTTAGGCTCCAGAGACGAGCTCAGTCGGAATGCCATGGCTCACAAGTCTCGTGATCTCGATTTGCGAGGCTTCCTCGGTATAGAGGACACGGACAGTCGAGCCGGCGTCTGCCAATGCCTGCGCTTTGGCAAAGGCATCCTCGAATTCGAGCGGGTCAGCATCCGCAGCAGGAGTGCTTTCGTTCACGAGGTAGAAGCGCGCATCGCGTATGTCGCCGGTCATCACCAATCCTCCCTTGCCTGAATCTCGGCCTCAAAGCTAATCGACCGACTCAACGCGTCGGGTGGCCAAAGGATGCATGCGAGGCATGCTTTTATTTATTTCGGGTTGGATCACGATCAGCTCCTTCATCGTTCCGCTTGCCGGCTGTGCACATGGACATCTGGATATGAGGATGTTTGAATAGTCCGGTGTACGACGAGACCGGTGACGTCAGGGTACGGCTGAATGGCATTACAGTTCGATATGTTTTTGGATGAAGACGGCCAGCAGCCGCCAAAGCGCCGTCTTGGCACGACTTCAATCCGACATGCCCCTGTGGTGACCGAGGCCGGTATGGTCCAGCATCTCACAGAGACAGGCCGATACCGCATTCTGAGAAAGCTCGAGCCGAAAGCCGTTGCCGAATTTATCCGTCCGGAGTTCCCGTTGCGCGGCGTGATCCTGGACACCGAGACCACAGGACTTGATCATCGCAAGGATGAAGTCATCGAGATTGGTGCGATTGCCTTCACCTTCGATGCCGCCGGCAACATTGGCGATGTCACTGGCCTCTATGGTGGACTGCAGCAGCCCGGCATTCCGATACCGGCCGAGATCACAAAGCTCACGGGAATCACCGACGAGATGGTGGCGGGGCAGATCATCGACACCGCCGCGCTGCGAAACCTCATCGACCCGGCCGATCTAATCATTGCCCATAATGCCGGCTTCGATCGGCCATTTTGCGAGGCCTTCTCGCCGATCTTCGCCGACAAAGCCTGGGCGTGCTCGAACTCCGAAATCCAATGGCCGTCCCGCGGCTTTGAAGGCACGAAACTCGGATATCTCATCGGCCAGGCGGGCTATTTCCACGATGGTCATCGCGCGGTGGACGACTGTTTTGCACTGCTCGAGGTGCTGGCGCGTGAGGCGGAAGGCATTCCCGAGACAGCATTTGCCGAACTCTACCAGGCGAGCCAGCGGTCCCGCGTTCGCATCTTCGCCGAAAACAGTCCCTTCGACATGAAGGACCACCTCAAGGCGCGGGGCTACCGGTGGTCGGATGGCAGCGACGGCCGGCCCAAATCCTGGTGGGTCGAACTGGCCGAGGAGCTGCTGGACGACGAACTGCTCTATCTCCGCGCCGAGATCTACCGTTGGCCGGATGCCGATCCACCGATCCGCAGGCTGACGGCATTCGACCGGTTCAAGGCCTGAGCAGACCACATTCAGAAGATTTCGGCACGGCATGCAATTTCTGCATGCCTGAGGTGCCATCTTATCCATTATTTGGGAGGCTTGCCCGACCTATATCAACGTCATCGAAACGACGCCGGGACTGAACAAGCGGTAGCAAGCGTCACATCCTCTCGAAAGGGGACTATCATGAACGTTGCACGCACCTGCACCAACTGGGTCAAGTTTCGCCAGACCGTGAGCGAACTCGGCCGCATGTCGAGCCGCGAACTCCAGGATCTTGGCATCGACCGCGCCGATATCCGTCGCATCGCTCGAGGCTCGGCCTTCTGATTGAATTCAAAGTTCGAGCGGCTCACTCCTCCTCCCAAAGGGGCCGTTCGTCGGAATAGCGATACTCCTCCCCTGATCGCTATTCCACTTTATGAAGCCTGCCGCACCTCCTCCCGCGGCAGGCTTTTTCGTTTGAGCGATTTCCAGCCGCTTGCGCCGTGTTGAGATCGGTTCAGCAAGACTCCTGCACCGTTTTGTTGCATAGGTTACTCGACGCGCGATTCCTTGGGCAAGGCGAAATCGGTCAGCGATGACACACGGAAAAACCGGCTCCGCGAAAATCCCC
This sequence comes from Rhizobium sp. TH2, assembly GCF_024707525.1. Lineage (NCBI taxonomy): Bacteria > Pseudomonadati > Pseudomonadota > Alphaproteobacteria > Hyphomicrobiales > Rhizobiaceae > Rhizobium > Rhizobium sp. TH2. Next base: position 99,968 of record NZ_CP062233.1, read on the forward strand.
CATCAAACGTGGACGTCTCCGATGGCAAGCTCGCCTTCCTCGTCCTTTGTAACCACGGCGACGCCAATTAGAACCGCGTAGAGCGCAATCACAATTCCAAAAACGACATACCCCGGCAACGGGCCAAGCGCAGCGTTGTTGACTGCCTCCAGGACCGAGGCGGTGAATTCTCGATTAGAGCCCTCGTCTTGCAGCTTGGGCGTCGAGATTTTCAGTATCCAGGCGAGCAGAAGTATCAGCAAGATATGGATGTAGTTTCTTTGCAAGCGACGGGCAAAAGCGATCCGCCTGGTGATCAAGAACTTAGGTGACCGGAGGGTCTCGCCGAGAATGAGCAGCCAGTTGGACGCAAAATCCGGCTGTGGTGAGAAGATTTGCGCGAAGTAGTGTCGCTCGAATTGCCGCACGCGGCTTCGATAAACGTCGAAAAATCGATAGCGGCGTGCCTCAATCCACAGCAGCACAAGAATAATCAGCATGGCGAATATGAGCACCCCATGATGCGAGCTTGGCGTTGACAGCGAAACCGAAAGCATGGCGGCCGCGACCGTAAGCGCCCAGTTGGTCGTTCGGTCGAGACGATCGCGCCACCCCGCCATACGGGCGATCTCAGCGCGATGGAAATGTGACATCGTCGTTATGAATTCGGATGAGGTCAGGGTTGCGTCCGGGAGGCTGGGGCCGGGTAATGGGGTGGGTTCCGACATGGCTCTTCTCCTTCACACTGACCAAACCAACAAAAGCATAGGGACCGCCACGGCAATCACAAGCAAAGAGAGGGGGAGGCCCAGGCGCCAGTAATCCCCGAAGCGATAGCCACCGGGGCCCATAACCAGTGTATTGCACTGGTGCCCAATCGGCGTGAGGAAATCACATCCTGCGCCGATTGCGACCGCCATCAGGAAGGCATCCGGCGCGAAACCAAGTTTGTCAGCGAAAGTAGCAGCAATCGGCGCCATGACGAGCACAGTCGCCGCGTTGTTGAGGAAAGGCGTGACGGCCATCGCCGCAATCAGGATCAGGGCCAGAGCACCGTAGGGCGGCAGAACAGCGGCGGTGGTTGATAGCAGTCCAGCAATGACATCGGTTGTTCCAGTCGTGCGCAACGCATCACTGACCGGGATGAGGGCCGCGAGCATAATCAAGATGGGAGCATCCAGGTAGCTATAGACGTCACGCAGTGGCATCGCACCCGTTACGACGATCAGGAATGCCGCAGCAAAGAATGCTGCTGCCACCGGCACTCCCCCAAAGGCTGTGCCAGCCATTGCCAGAGCCAGAATGGCGATCGGCACTATTCCGTTTCGCACGCTCCCAAGGCGCACGTCACGTTGGACAAGTGGCAAGCAATCCCACTCCCGCAATAGGTCCGGAAGCGTTTTCAGATGGCCTTGAAGGACCAGCACATCGCCGTTCCGGATCTTGATGTCGCCGAGCCGCTCCACGAAACGTTGACCGCGCCGGCTCAGAGCCAGAACGCTGAGGCCAGCATTGTGAAGCAAATATAGGTCTTTTGCACTATTTCCGATCAGACGTGAATTCTCGCCGACAATCGCTTCCACAGCGCCGGTCTCCGCCGTACTGGCGGGCTTGGCATCGCCCTGGGCTTTGAGCTTTAGCTTCCCCTGGCTCACTATTTTGTCGAGGGCTTCTTGCTCACCTTCGAGCAGAAGAGCATCCCCTAGCTTCAGTGTATTGTCTGGAAGGGGCGCGCGCTTGTTGCCGCCTTCACCGATGATGGCAATGATCATAGCATTTCCACTGCCGAATTTTTGCAGTGCGCCGACCGAACCTGCTGCGGCGAGCGTTTGCTCGGTAACCGCCGCCTCCGTCGTGTAGTTCTTGATCGCCACTGCTTCGTGGAGCGCTCGGTCAGCACTGCTCCTCGCAGGAAGAAGCTTATAGCAGAATACGAGGAACAGGAGGCCGACGATGGCCGGAGTGTAGTCGAACATGGTGAAGGGCGCGCCGGTGATCTCCTCGCGAACTCGTGAGACGATGATATTTGGCGAGGTGCCGATCTGCGTCATCAGCCCACCCAGCAAGGAAGCAAATGACATCGGCATCAGGAACATCGACGGAGACACGTTCGATGCTCGGGCCATCTGCATGGCGACAGGAATCATAATTGCAAGGGCGCCGATATTCTTGACGAAGGCCGATAGAAGGGCAACGACCGCTACGAGGATGAGAAGCTGGGTCCGGGGGCCTCGCCGTTCTGGCTTCAAACCACGGAGTGCGACATCCGTGATTCCCGAGCGCGAAATCGCACCACTGATGACCAGGGCGCTGCCCACGATGATAACAATGTCATCCGCCAAGGGACCGGCGTCGGCACGAGAATCGTGACCGCCATGGCGAAGAGCATGGGTGCGACCATTGACTACATCTCCAAGTCCCCCGGAACGGCTGCGCGCCTTTCGTTTCCGCTTGCCCCTGCGTGACACTTTAAGACTGGTCGCAACCCGCAAATTGATTCATAGATCCATCGTGGAGGCACGATGAAAACCATATTCAATAATTCCATAATCGCTTTGTTGCCGTTTGCCGTCCTTCAGCTCGGTGTGGATGTAGCGTTCGCGCAAACAAAGATCGCGACTGGCATCACCGAGCCGGTCAATCTGCCAGCATTCGATCCCTCGGCCCCAACCTGCGCGAGACCTGCCGGGTTGTCGCGGAAGTTGATCTTCTTCCAGGACAATAGTAGGGAGTTCATGCAAGGCGTGCGCTTCGGGCTGGAACAGGCGGCCAAGGCGCGCGCTCTGAGCTTCACTGTTGATCTGGCAAACGATGATGCGTCGAAAATGGCTGAGGGAGTCGATAAAGCGGTAAAATCGAAGACAGGCGCCCTCGTGGCGGCCCCGGTGGATGCAATCGGGCTGGCACCTCATCTTCAAGCCGCGATCACTTCCGGAACGTATGTCGGCACCGTGGTGCCACCGCCGGCCGTCACCATTCTTAACGCACCGCAATACCTGACAGGCGAGCGGTTGGCATTGGCAGCCTCCGACTACATCGTCCACGAACTGGGAGGACAGGCCAACGTCGTTCTGTTGACGCATGACAGCCTCCAATTCTTGTCCCCTCGCTTTAAGGCAATGCGAGACGTGCTCGGAAAGCTTCCCGGCGTGACCATCGTTGCTGACATCTCCCCCGCCACCGTTAATATGGAGGGCGGCTATGAGACAATGAAGCTAATCCTACTCGCTCACCCTAAAATCGATGTCGTACTCGGCGCAGACACAGTCGTTCTCGGCGCGCTGAAGGCGCTAAAAGAGGCAGGGCTTGCGTCGACGCGTCAGTTCCTAGGTGGCATCGATGGCGAGCCCGCCGCAGTTTCGGAATTAAAGGATAGCCAAAGCCCGTATAAGGTAAGCGTTAGCCTAGCCTCGCCCGTCTTTGGTTACGCTCTGGGCCACTACGCAGCAGACTGGCTGGAAGGCAAGAGTGTTCCCCAGGCAATGGACGTCCTTCCTAAGGTGCTCACGCCAGACATTTTGGCGGACTACGAAGCGGACTTGAAAGATCCTGCTTCGGTCTTCTCAGACCCGGAAAAACATAAGGAATATTTGAGGGAATATGGGAACATCTGTTTTGACTCCCGGGATCGATTCTTGAATTTTCCTTGGTCATCGGATCGTTGACTGTGTGCGATGAGCCTCGGCGGATAACTTGATCAGTCGCTCGCTCCTCCCTATTGGAACCTCTCCCTCTCGGACAAATAGCAAAAGCCCTGGGTCAGGCGTCCCTCGGGCACCCACATCAGGCAAACAGATGTCAATCGGTGCGTCGTATGTCTACCGAGGTGGCGAGCGTGCCAATGAGCTATTTCTCGGACTCGAGCCCTATTCCAGAAAACCGGGGAATTCGCATGGGAATCGGACGGGTCGATCCGACGCCTGAAGAGATAGATTGGTTGTGGATATTCCTGAAAATACCGATGGCCCATGAAAATAGGAAACCACCCAGCGGCCTCCTCACGCAGTTGTAGCTGGGACTTACGACTTCCGATGTGCGCGAGTCTCATGCTGCTCTAGAAACTTCTGAAAATCATTTCCAGACATCGGTCTGCCAAAGCGGTAGCCCTGAGCTGCAGGGCACCCAAACTTCCGCAAGGCTGTCTCTTGCTCCGCGGTTTCGATCCCCTCGGCGATGGTCAGTAGCCCGAGCTCGCCGCTCATTGTAATCAGCGCCTTCGTGATCGCGGCATCTTGCGGACGCGTTTGGATGTCATGAACAAAACCCCGGTCGATCTTGAGCGTCGTCAGCGGGTATCGTTGGAGCGAACTCAGCGACGCATATCCAGTTCCAAAGTCGTCGAACGCAATTCCGACGCCCATGGCGCGCAAGGCGGTCATGGCTTCCAGAGATTTGTCGTCGTCGTGAAGGGCTACGCTTTCTGTGACCTCAAGTTCGAGATCCCCCGGATCGATACCATACTTTTCGATGACCTCCGCGACCTTGCGGCATAGGTTCGGGGACCGCATTTGCGCTGGAAACAGGTTAACCCCCATCTTTATCGGATGCCCCGCCGAGGTCAGGGATGCCACCTGCCGGCATGCCTCGTCGAGAGTCCACCAACCGATCTCCAGGGCGAGCGCGCTTTGGTTTAACGCCGGCAGAAAAGCGCCGGGAAGCAGCAAACCTCGTTGTGGGTGGTTCCATCTGATCAGCGCCTCACAGCCGAAGACCTCGCCAGTATCGAGGTAGACCTGGGGCTGGTAGTGCATCACCAGTTCTTGGTCCCGAAGCGCTCTGTTCAGTTCATCTCTCAGAGACCGCCGGGCGACATCGTCACTGCGCATTGAGGGTTCGAATATCCGGATACTTCGCTTTCCAGCGGCCTTCGCACGATAAAGCGCGAAGTCCGCGCTCGCGATCAACTCCTCCTCGTCAGCGCCGTGGGCGGGAGACATCGCGTAGCCAATGCTTGTGCTGAGGTCCAGCACGTGACCGCCAATGTCGAATGGAGCCGAAAACCCTTCCATGATCGCGGACACTTCACGAGACGCCACGATCGGATCGCCCAGATCGGGGATCAGGATAGCGAAGTCGTCGCCGCCGAAGCGCGCTACCTCGCAACCAGGTTTGAGCATATAGGGCAACCTGACACCAACCGCCTGAAGCAGCGAGTCGCCGACGCCGTGGCCATGGGTGTCGTTTACGTCCTTCAGACCGTCAAGATCCATCAGGATCACCGTGGCCGGCCGGCCGGCGGCAAACTCGGCTTTCAGCAGATCGGTAAACCGGTGGCGATTGTGCAGACCAGTCAGCGTATCCTGGCTAGCCAGACGAAGCAGCCGGCTATCGCGATCCCGGCGTTCGGAAATGTCCTTGATGATAGCGCCTGCGAAAATTCTGTCTTTGTCATGCCAAATGGAAAGCGTGATTTCGATTGGAAACTCGGTCCCATCTTTACGGATTGCTGAGACTTCGACCGTCTTGCCGCCCAGGTTTGGCTTTTCACCTGCCGCCACCCTTGCAAGTCCACTGGTATGAGCGCCGCGCATCCGTTCCGGAATGATGATGGTTATTGGCTGGCCGAGCATCTCATTGTCGGAATACCCAAATAGCTTCAACGCTGACGCGTTCACGAATTCAATGCGGCCTTCGCCGCTAATTGAAATCAGAGAGAGATGCGTAGCGCGGGCAAAGTTCGATGCGATCTCGTTGTCCGCAGGGATAGAGGACATGACCTCATACGGTTGAATTGGACCCGAGGTTGTCTGATCGGCCGATGCCCATCGTCCCTTCCAGCAGCTTTGGCCCGGTAACACGCCTCGTCGGCGAGCGACATGAGCTTGGAAGCGCTGGTCTCGTCACCCGTGATGAACTTTGTACCGACGCTAACGCCAACGCGAAATACTGAGTGCCCAAATTGGAAGGCGTGTTCACCAATTGACTTCGTAATGATGTCGCAAAAGTCGTAAGCTGCGCGACCGTCGGTATCGGCAAGCAAAAGCCCGAATTCATCTCCCCCAAGGCGCGCCACAATGTTGCCTGTGCCGCAGCACTCGACGAGACTTTGCGAAATTCCCTGGAGAACCTTGTCGCCCGCCGCATGCCCCGCGCCATCATTGACCATTTTGAAATGGTCGAGGTCTAACATGCAAAGCGTATGCCCCCGGCCCTCAAGGCGCGCAGCGGTTACCGCTTGGTCGATCGCGGCCTCGAAAAAGATCCTGTTTGGCAGCCCTGTCAGAGGATCGTGCGTTGCTGCATGGTGCAGGCGCGCCTTGTACTCATGTTCATCCGTAGTGTCGCGGATAACCGCTACAAAACCTGTCAGCAGACCTCTGATCATTACCGGGGATATTGAACAGTGTGCCCGCCTGCGCGACCCATCGCGCTGGACGACCTCGGCTTCCTTCCAAAATGTCGAACCGTTCTCCAGCGCCCTGGCGTGGGTCACCACCGAGTGAGCGATTGGAATGTCCGCCGCCGAGCGGAGATCAAGAACCTCGGAAAGATTTCGGCCGACCGCATCGTCCGCTGACCAGCCGGTTAGTTCGGCCGCCGACTGGTTGAAACTGGTGATCAATCCGCCAGAATCCAGGCAGACAAGGCCCTCGCCGATTGATCTGAGCGTCACGAGCAGCCGCTCCTTCTCTTCGGCCAGAGCGAGTTCAGTTTCTTTCAAGGATGAGATGTCGGTGTCGGTGCCGAGTATTCTCGCAACCCGTCCGTCGGGCAGCCACGCAATCGGTCGGCCTCGGCTCAGTATCCAGATCCAGTGCCCATCACGGTGCCGCTCGCGGTATTCAAAGGAGTTGACCTGGAGTTCGCCCGTGTTCTGCCGCATGGTAGTTTCGTCTATGCGCTTCCTGTCATCTGGATGAACGCGGTCGATCCACGGACCGGCAACAATGTCCACGTCATCGTCTGGCATATAGCCGCGAAGCGTTTTCCATGTGGCCGAGTAGCGAACCGTTCCGGAGGCGAGATCGTGATCCCACACGCCTTGCTCCGCTCCCTGCAAGGCCGTTTCCAGCCGTTCCACCTCTTCGCGTAGCGCGTCAAAGTCCAGATGGGCTGCCTTCTTGGCAATCATTTTGGTTTCTCCCCAGCGCAATATTCACGCATGCTAAAGCATGCCTGAAAGGGGTGAACTGAACGTTACTTGTAGAAGCTCGAAGCTCACGCGGGAGGTGCGAAATGTACCTGACCCCTCTCCAATACCGTTGATATACTGGCGGCTGGTCATTGATCGGGCACTGTCAGAACCGCTAGCTGTAGGGAACCGGCCGCGTCCCAATGCATTTATATATCTGATGGGCGCAAGGAAAAATGAAATGATTGAAGAAACCGGCTCAATGCGGAGTGCGGAAGAGCGTTATCGGCTATTGATCGACTCTATAACCGACTATGCCATCTACATGCTGGACGTCGACGGTATTGTGTCAAGTTGGAACCCGGGCGCCGAGCGGTTCAAGCTCTATACAGAGAGCGAGATTATCGGAAAGCACTTCTCAGAATTCTATCTCCCTGAAGACCGCGCCAACGATCGGCCAGCAATAGCGCTACGCACCGCCGCTGAAGAAGGCCGGTTTGAAGGCGAAGGGTGGCGCGTGAAGAAGGATGGCACGCGTTTTTGGGCCCATGTCATCATAGATCCGATCCGCACCACGAGTGGCAAGCTAATTGGATTTGCTAAAATAACGCGGGATCTCTCCGAGCGGAAAGCCACACAGGAACTACTGAGAAAAAGCGAGCAGCAGTTCCGACTCCTGGTTCAGGGGGTAACCGATTACGCGATTTACATGATGGATGTCGAAGGCCATGTCTCAAGCTGGAATGGTGGTGCCGAGCGGATCAAGATGTATTCGGCCGAAGAGATAATTGGAGAACATTTTTCCCGCTTTTTCCAGTCCGAAGATCGAGAATCTGGCTTCCCGCAAAGGGCGCTGGACACGGCGGCAAAAGATGGCAGGTTCGAGTCCGAGGGTTGGCGCATCCGAAAGGACGGATCGAAATTCTGGGCTAACGCCGTCATAGACGCCATCCGTGATGAAAGCGGTACTCTCATAGGGTTCGCAAAGATTACGCGAGACATTTCGCAAAAGCGTGAAACCGAGCGGCAGTTGGAGACCGCGCGGGAAGAGCTATTTCAGGCCCAGAAGATGGAGGCGGTCGGTCAACTCACCGGCGGGGTAGCTCATGACTTCAACAATCTATTGATGGCCATTCAGGGAAGCCTTGAGCTACTCAGGAAGACACTTCCCTACAGTTCCCGAACCGCGCCTCTCCTCGCAAATGCCCTCCAGGCGACACAGCGAGGCGCGTCGTTGACACAACGAATGCTGGCATTTTCCCGTAAGCAGGAACTGACAGTGCACGCAGTCGATATACCGAGCATCGTAACCGGCATGACCGACCTTCTCCAGCGGACACTTGGGCCCTCGGTCATTTTGGAAAACAAAATTCCGTCCCACCTTCCTCTGGTCCATACAGATGCCAACCAGCTTGAAAGCGCGCTGCTCAATCTGGCCCTGAATGCCAAGGATGCAATGCTCAGAGGCGGTTTTCTGACGATTGGCGCCGATGTTCACGTCAAAGGCCGCGAGAATGACGCTGAACTGCAAGGCTGCCAATATGTTTGTCTTTGGATCCGCGATGAAGGGGAGGGTATGGAAGAAGAGACACTCACCAAGGCGACGACTCCCTTCTTCACGACGAAGGGTGTCGGAAAGGGCACGGGCCTCGGATTACCCATGGTGCATGGCCTGATGGCGCAGTCAGGCGGGAAACTTGTCCTCAAGTCTGTCAAAGACGTTGGGACAACGGCGGAGCTTTGGCTCCCCATTGCTGACGCTGCTACCCAAACCGTCGAGGATCAGAAACCCGCCACCAGTTCATCAGCGGATGACCGTGTCGTCATCCTTGCAGTAGATGACGATCCCTTGGTGCTGATGAACACGGTGTTGATGCTTCAGGATCTAGGCCATTATGTAGTTGAAGCAAATTCCGGAATCGAAGCGATGCGAATACTGGCTGAATCGGAGGTGCAATTGGTCGTCACTGATCACGCGATGCCAAAAATGACAGGGTCTGAGCTGGCGGCACAAATCCGCGTTAAGTGGCCGAAAACGCAGTTAATCCTGGCAACGGGGTACGCCGACTTGCCCCCGGGCGCCGATGCTCAACTCCCCCGTCTGGCCAAGCCCTTCACCGAGCAACAGTTGGCCGAAGCGGTGTCGAAAGCCATAAAAAGCATTTAGAGATGCCTGAGGCATGTTAATCCATGCTACGGCCAAGCATTCGTTGTCGTGGGCAATGCCCGGCAAACCCAACAAGTAACTCAATGAGTTACCAATGCGCTCGCTATGCGAGCCGTTATCAAAGGATATCAATGACTGTGAATTCTAACGAACTTCAGGCAATTAATACTGCCTGGCAGATAGCCATTCAGGAAATATTGCGGGTGGTGGTACGGGATCTTTACAAATCTGGAGACGAGGCTTCGTTCCATTCGCATATCAAGCGTATTGAAGAAGCTGCCGTAGACAGCATTTATTCCGGGCTGATGCTCCGAGGAACGAATGAGTGGACGGAAGTTCTCGTCAAGGAAAAGGCGAGCAATTTCGTCACCACCCTTCTCACCTCTTTTACTTACAACAAGGTATGATGTCTTGGGGTTCAGATATCCGAGGCATTGACGAGCACGCAGCTGTTCACCCGCAAAATCTCGCGGGTTGCCCCGCGAGATCGCATTGGCTAAAACACTGTCGAGCCTTCAACCCTTGTATTCTGGCTGCGCCTTGAGGTTGGCTTGGTTGGCGTCGATGTAAACCCGGAATTCGCTGCCATCATTGGTGCGAACGATGTTGAGCTCATCGAGTGATACGGCGATCTGGTGTTCGCCCATGCCTAGGAAGCCTCCGACATCGAGGACGACCTGCTCGATCTGTCCGCTATCGCTCAAGATGAGGCGGTTGATTTCCCCAACGTCTTCATCGTTGGGGCCGTACACTCGCGCTCCCTTCAGTTTGTCGGCCGTGAGTTCAGCAACCTCTGCCGCCTTGTAACCTTCACGTGTTACTTCCGGACGAACCAGCCGGGTACGGTTGTCATTGGCCATCGTTGTTGTGGCGTTGTCAGTGGTGGTCGAAGACGTCTTGGTCTCGGTATCAGCCGGTGCGGTCGTGCTTGCGTCAGTCGTGGTCTGCTGCGCGGCCTTGTCCTCACGCGCAACATAAGCCGGGGCGGCGGTCAGCGCGTCCTTATCGGCGTTCACCACAAGAAAGAAATCATCGGCGTCCTCGCCGTTCTTGATGAACTTGATATCCTGCATCGGCACGGCAACATCTTTCTCGCCGATACCGAGAAAACCGCCAACGCCGAGTACGACCGCTTTGATCTGGCCATCGCGGCCCAGAATGACGTCATTCACTTCGCCGACATTGTCCCAGTCCTTTTCGGCGCCGGCGGCAATGCTGGCGTCGTTGGCCGGCATTTTATCGGTTGCATATATGGTGAGACCGATAAAATCTGATGCCTCGATGTCCTGCGACTGCGCCTGATAGCTACCCATCTGGGCAGCCGAAGCGCCAGCAGCCATAATCATGACGAGTGCAGTCGTTGCAAAAATCCGTTTCATGGTTGTTTCCTCGATTGAATTGCTCCGAACGCATGTCCGGATTGCCGCTTCAACGAGTCACCTCAGCATCAGTTCCGTTCTGCCCGCCCCCAGTTTGGGATGGCGAAGCAGAAGCATCGAAAGATTTGGGAAGCCCCTCCACTGACTCCAGGTAGGCGCGATTTTCCCTGCAAGTTGACGGTGCTTGGTTATGCTGTGACGGTTTTTGGGACGTTGAACGGTAGCAAGTCGCCGATGTCGGCATCTTCGTCGCGCTGTGGCAACTCTGCAAGCACGTGGCGCAGCCAGGTGAGTGGGTCGACGCCACAGGCACTGCAAGTCAGCAGCAGACTGTAAATCACAGCGCTGGCCCTGGCTCCCTGGGCCGTGTCGCTGCACAGCTACGATTTTCTTCCGGTGGCAAAAACTCTGATGTCGTGTTCCACAATGTTGTTATCGATCGGCATCCGCCGGGTCTCTAGACGGCGCTCTTTGAGCAACTGGCGAAGATCCATGGCCCCCCAGCGGCACCTAACCAAAGCCATCCACGGCTTGGACCGTGAATGCAGTGGTGATGCACTCATATATATTTCTGATTGAATTCTGGAGATTAATACCTACATATCATGGATGGACAAATTGCGGACCACAGACATCAATGAACAGATCTTAAAACTTGGTGCCGCGCCTCCAATGTGGGGCTTGGAAGCGAACGATCTGGTGGAACTCTCGCGGAATGTGGAACGCGTTGCCGCGAACGTTAATGCTTGGTTTCGGAGGGGCGTTCCAGGGCTTCTTGAAACCACCACGGTCTGCCACGATACGGTGCTCTATTGGGAGGAACAGGACGCGGCGCCGGCACTAAGTGCAGACATTCGTGTTTTACGAGCCACCTTTGATTCGAAGCGCGCTGAAGTGCACGCGGCGGCTGCGCATTTTAAGTTTAACTAACCCATGGCAGATTCCAGCGACGACGATTGGCACGAATTCGGTAGGCAAGCAGGCCAGGCTGCAGTTGCTGGAAGCGTTGCTGAACTGAGCCAGGCGGGCACCAGTGCTTCCAGTTGGGACTGGCTGGACGGAGTCATCGATGGAGCAGAGGGCAGCGGTAAGCAAATTCGCCTTATAAGGATCGGCGGTGCTCATAGAGAGCAAATGGAACGCGTGTCTGAGAGGACATCCGGACAAACCTATAGGCAATACCCCATCGCTCACGATGAGCTTCTTGAGCCCGGAAACGGCATCCAGGTGGACTTCGACTAGATCTGGCTCGTTAGGGTCCAATCCGCCAGCGAAAGTGGCAGAGAGTAGCTCAACATGTGGCCGCACATGCCGTGTGGAAACATCTCCGGATCGGCTGGATTATCGCAGCCTCCGAAGCAGACCTACCCATCAAACTGGTGGAATGCGCAATAGAATCCATGGAGATCGAATATGGAACTTCCTTCGAATACGATTATAGCCGTCGCGGATGGCGAGAAGCTTAGCCTGTTTCAGAACAAAGGCGATGCAGCCAACGTGAAACTCACCGCGATGGCGAGCGCCGAGGTGGATAGCTCAAAAATCTCATCCGGAGCACGGCATGCCAGTAGTTCCGCGAACCCCGATGACAGTCAGCAGAACGAAGACGGCTTCAGCATCGGCGTGGCAGACATGTTGAACAAGCAGGTGCTTGACGGGAAGATCAAGAGTCTCGTTATCATCGCGGCACCCCGCACATTGGGTGAAATGCGCAAAAGCTACCACAAATCCTTAACCGCCATTCTCATTGGCGAGCTGGATAAGGATCTGACTGGCCATTCGGTGCAGGATATCGAAAAGGCGCTTGCTGCAGCCTGATCTCTACGGCACGCAGCGCACGTCCGGCCGGATCGATGCACCCGTTGTATGGGTCCGGCGACGGGGATTCAAGCGCGCGTGTGCTTCATGGCGTACGAGTCCATCCACTGCTGTCCATGCAGTGGTTGTAAGACTTTTCCGTGCGAACGGCATTCCGGAGCCTCGCGTCCGCGACGAAGTCAGGCGTGCCGCGGGCGTACAGGCCTCGCTGCTGGGCCAGTGCCGCCATTCTACACTGACTATCCGCTATCTCGAACGCATCACCAGGGTATGACTGAACCCATTCCGTCTTGGATGGGCTACTGTTTTGACACGATGCGGCGATCCAGGCGACCACGGTGACTGAGATTATCCTGAGCATCGCGTTCCTCTCGGCGGTTGGCCACTGAGTGATCAAGCCGCTCAGCTATAGGGAATGCAAATGCTAAAGCACAAAATTCAGAATAGCATTAACAGAAGATGCGCCCGGCCGCGTCGGCTGACTCAATGAGACATTCTGGCTCCAGCGGAATAAGGATACCAGCTTAGTCACGGAAATTTCCTCCGGTAGGGCCTCGACCGCACAAACAACAAGGCCGCCGTCGAGATTGCTTACTTTGACAGTGGCCACAGTTTTTGCTTTCGACATTGTTTGACTTGGCGTAGCCGTCTGGCGATTGAGCGAAAGTGCTTTTGTTCGCCTGGGTTGCCTGCGAACCTATCAAGTCGGCGCAACTCTGTTCGCCAGCGAACGGCGTGTGGCCACTCATACTGAGCAGTCATAGGTATGATAGGAACTTACCCGAACGCCGAGCGTTCTGGCGCCGCCACGCTTGTGCTGGTGAATCGTTTTTTGGACCGGGCTTTTTACCTTCATGGACTGACATGGCGCTGCGCCTCGGAATTTGACTTGGGCCATGCATTTTTCAAATACCGCTAAGGAGGCACCCCATGTCCATCAACCCGCCGCGAAATCCAGGGGCTTACCCAGAGAGGAATGAAGATTGCCAATCCGCGATCGAGCGCCACTTTTTGTATGCGACGGTGAACTCGTCGAACCCTTACGTTGATCTTGCCAGAGTGCTCACAGAAATCACCGACGAAGGTACCCAAGCGGGATGGTCTGAAGAGGAGCTGACCGACGCAGTCTTGAATTTAGCGAAGCGGCACGACATGAAACCATCGATTTAAGCAACGGTCGGACCGTCCGCTGTTTGAGGGCGTGCAAATCAAAGTCAGAAGGCTCCTCGATGAGACAGGCGCTCCCCCTTAGCTCAGTGCCTATGAATTTGATTTGAGGCGTACTTCAAGGCTTGTGAGGAGGGGGCCGTGACGGGGCGATTTTGCTGAGCACGCGCCAGATGGCGCAAACATCACCGCATTTCCCCTTTCGCATGATGTTGCGCCAGTTGACGACCGGCGGATCATCCTGCTTCAGAAGGTTAGATGAGCACCACAAGGGCCCGTCTCGTGCTTGACGCCTTGCCTCCCGCTGATCATCTGATTGCCGATTGCCGATTGCCGATTGCCGATTGCCGATGCGAGAGCGCCTAGGTCGCGGGTACCTCGAAGCCAGAGGTATTTAGCCGTGCATCCCGTTATCAAAGAGCTGCAAGCTGCCCTTCGCCTACGACAACATCCTCTTCCGCGCTACGACCGATATGCGCACGGCTCTTCTCAGCAATCTGCGTCGCAGCCGCCGTCATCTTGTTTGACCGATGATTCTGACCTCACCAGCACTGTTCGGAGGTTTGTTTGGAACCATTCCAAATCTCGGCCGTTCTTTGAGCAACTGTGGTCACATCCGTCCCCCCGAATGATCACAGCGGCATCCTTACCCTGGATGCCCTAGTCAGCGACCCGATGCCTCGCCCCGAGGCATCGGGTTTTCATTTGCGGATCGGAACAACCCCGGGCCAATCAGTTAAGGCGCGAAGGACCGCGCCATGCTCAAGCCCTAGTCGGCGTCGTAGAGACCGGATCTTTATTTTGTTGGCACGTCGGTTGGGATGTCGCCTTCAGTTTTTCGCCGCAGGCATCGATATCTTGTCGCGGAAGATTGCCGAGCCTGTGCGTGGGCCACCCGGTAAATGTATGAAGTTCTTTCGCTTGGGCGCGGGCGAGCGTGACGGAGGAGCTTGAATGGACATATACATCGTCACCTTGACGATCCTCGGCTTCGTCGTTCTTCTGACGGCTTGGTTGCCGATGCTATTGCGGCGATTGCCTCTGTCTCTTCCCATCTTCTGCATTTTCTTGGGCGCGGTCCTGGCCTGGTCGCCCCTCCCTCTACTGCCTGCCTTCAATCCGTTGGAAAACAGGGCGTTCACCGAGCATATGACGGAGATCGTTGTGATCGTGGCCCTCATGGGCGCGGGCCTGAAACTGGATCGGAAGATCGGGTGGCGGCGATGGAGCACGACGTGGCGGCTCCTTGGCATCGCCATGCCCCTGACGATCGCAGCCATCGCATTTCTGGGCCATTGGCTTCTGGGGTTGGGTGTCGCCTCTGCGCTTTTGCTCGGAGCGTCGCTGGCTCCAACCGATCCCGTGCTTGCCAGCGACATCCAGGTCGGGCCGCCACAGTCTGGAGAGGAGGATGATGTTCGGTTCGCATTGACATCAGAAGCTGGGCTGAACGACGGCCTGAGCTTTCCATTTGTTCACCTCGCCATTGCAATTGCGCTGGCCGCCAAGCACGGCGCGGACCTCTGGCAGGACTGGCTGTTGATCGACGTCTTGTGGCGGATAGCCTCGGGCGTAGGCATGGGATGGGCAGCGGGATCGCTATTTGGCCATCTTGCGTTTCGGCTGAGGGGTATCAGTCTCGCCCGATCACAGGACGGACTCGTCGCCATCGGCATGGCCTTTGCGGCGTATGGCATGACTGAACTGATCCTTGGCTATGGATTTGTAGCCGTTTTCATCGCCGCGGTTGCTTTCAGGGACTCTGAACGGGCGCACGATTTCCACGAGCAACTTCACGACTTTGCCGAACAGATCGAACGCCTGCTAATGATGGTATTGTTGGTCTGCCTAGGCTCCATCGCCGTGAGCGGCCCGCTGCTCAAGAACATCGATTGGCGGGTTGGTGTCGTGGCGTTCTTAACATTGGTCTTAGTCCGTCCGCTCCTGGGCTGGTTGAGCCTCTTGGGATCGCCGCGATCGACCGGGGAAAACCTTGTGATCGCGGTCTTCGGAATCCGAGGCCTGGGCTCTATCTACTACCTTGCCTATGCGACCGGTCACGCTGAGTTTGATAAGGTCGAGGTAATTTGGGCAACCGTAGTTCTGATCATTTTGACTTCCATCGTTGTCCACGGTGTCGCGGTAACGCCCACAATGCGTTGGATCGACGGAACGAGGAAAAGCAAGCAGCCCAGATCAGACACGAATTCCGCGTAACGACCCTGGAGATCGACAATTGACGAAACTTAGCATTCACCACCGGACGACCTATCGATACCGAGAGGCCGTTTCACTATCGCCGCACAGAATGATGCTGCGGCCTCGAGAAAGCCATGAGCTGAAACTCCTCAGTCATGATCTTTCGATCTCTCCCGAGGCGCAGATCAACTGGTCACATGATGTGTTCGGCAACGCCGTAGCGACCGCCTCCTTCAAGACTCCAGCCGACACCCTCGTGGTGGAAAGCGTCGCAGAGGTGGACCTCACGGCGGCGCAGTGGCCGATCTTCGATATCGACGTTTCAGCGATCAGTTACCCGTTCCTCTATTCGGACCGGGACCGGATCGATCTTGGCGCTTTGGCGGCGCCGCAGTATGTCGATGCGGACAACAAGCTCGGCATATGGGTCAATGGGTTTGTCGCTGGAAATCCGACTGACACACTTTCGCTGCTCAAGGACATCAGTCTGGGCATCGCATCTACGATTTCCTACCAAAGCCGGGAAGCGGAAGGCACACAGGGACCATTGGATACGCTTGCGCGCGGATGGGGTTCCTGCAGGGATTTCGCGGTCCTGTTTGCGGAGGCGGTGAGAAGCCTCGGCTTCGGTGCCCGCATCGTCTCCGGCTACCTGTTCAAGCCGGACGGGTCGCTTGCGGGATCGACAGACAGCGGCTCGACGCATGCCTGGGCCGAAGTATTCATCCCCGGTGCGGGCTGGATTACATTCGACCCAACCAACCGCAGCATGGGCGGCGCCAATCTCATACCGGTCGCGATGACGCGCGACATCGCACAGGCCATTCCCGTGTCCGGCAGCTTCACGGGCCGGGCGGATGCATTCCTTACTATGGATGTCGCGGTCGAAGTTCAGGAAATCAAAGCAGCGACATGACCGACGGCGGATCCCTTCCCTCATTTGTCCGCGCGAGCAATAGCTTAAGAAGATCGTTTTTGTGCCTAAACCTTGGACTGGCAACGCAATCGATGGGAATCTTATCGGTTGTCGTCGAGCATCAATTCTTGCCGTTTCTGGGAGCCGGCAGGCAGACGAGCATAAAAACTGCACCAATCGCGAGATAGGCGGCTAGCAGAGGCCAGGCTGTCGCAAGAACCAAAAGCCAAGCAGCTTGCCGAGGGTTTTCGTGATCGAAAGTTTTGGAAAAATAGATAAATATTAGCGATGAAACGAGTAGCCAGATGACGACAAAGCTGCTTTGCATGGTTGTCTACTCCATTATCGCATGCACGTACGGCCAAAAGAAGAATTTACCGCCGCCGCGGGGCATCGGTGGGCCCACACGGCTAACGAACACTCGTCACTTTCCACACAGACGTTGGAACACCGGGTGCCGAACGTTCGCCATGTGCTGGATGGCCGGCGGGCAGTTCGAGAAAGAGCGTTGGACCTTTCATCATATTGACCGCCAACATTTCGCCGCTCGCAGTCACAATCACGGCCTGAAATTTCTCGCCGCTTACCTCTATGCAAAGCTTGTCGTTTTCTGTCGGAACGGATTCGGTTTCGGCGCGGTCTTCCGGCGAAATCAGGAGGACGGTGCCCATCTCGAGCGACCGGCTCTTGGTTTGTCCAATCCAGCTACGCATTGCTTTTCTTCGATTTACCTGGAGCTTCATGACTATCGGTGGGCCAGTTGTGTTGGGGCGATGTGAGCAATATCGACTCCATATCCGGACACGGGGGGGCGGCCAAGGCTGGCGGCTGACACCAGTAGAGAGCTCGCAATAACGACCAGCGAGCTCACGGCGAGAGCAAGGGGGCGGAGTGGGTTTCGGGGCGAAGGCAAGCTCATTCTGATCTCCAACGGTTTGAAGCCGAATCCGCGAGCGTTCCAAATGTTCCGCCTGTTCTCCCGATATCGTAAAATGACCGTAAGATGAACACGGGTATCCACTTCTGAGTGCACGGCACGCGAGAAATCGAAGGGCAGCTCGTCGATTTTCCGGATGGTGGGAACAATCGAGCTCGCCGCCCGTTTGTCGCCGCACCACGCAATTCGGGCGATATGTCGCCCCTCTCCAGGAGAGAAAATATGAAGAACGTTCTAGCCGGCTCAATTCTAGCCCTGTCCATTTCCTTCCCGGTATTCGCTCAGGACGTCGTGGTCGTTCCTGATCCGGTGACGACTTGGGTAACCGAGCAGCCGATGGACGGCGATGTCGTGGTGGAAGAGAAGTTCGTTGTCGGCGACGCCCTGCCTGACAAAGTCGTGATCAAGACTGTCAAGGACCACGACGACTACGGCTTTGCCGTCGTCAACAAGAAGCGTGTGATCGTCGAGCCCAAGACCCGCAAGGTCGTGAAGATCATCGACTAACGCATAATCGTCCAACCGGGACGTCAGGGCGGGGCTGAGGGTATCAGTGCCGCCCCTCCTCAATTTCGAAAAGGAGAAAGCAATGAACCGAATTATTTGGATCATCGGCGCAATTGTGATTGTTGTTGCTATTTTGAGTTTTTTTGGGCTTCGCTAAAGGCGCCCGGTCAGCGCGGTCGGCATGAGCGAAGCCTCAGGATGCGATTGTTTGCGGCTACCTTTTAGCAGTTGCTTAAGTCGAATGGCCAACAACTTCCCGCTTACGCGAGCAACCGAACGAGTAGGACCTGCCATGCAAGATAAAGATTGGGACGCCACTCCTAACGCCGACCCGGAATCACGTCGTGAAGAAATCAACAGCGCGTATGCAAAAATAACAAACGAGGAGCGCCAGGCTAATCAAGCCAAGACTTTGCGCGAGCACAATATGAAACTACTTGGCTGGCCACCGCCGCCCAACCGAGGCTGATCAAATAACTGCCGCGGATGGAACATCACCGGCTTGTCGAAGGCTTAGCGTTCCGCTGGACGCCGAGCGCACCACGTTGCCGCCACGGAGGGCGTGGATTTAAGCACACACGTTCCATATCGAATTTCGTGATAGGCACGGATCGATTTTCATAACCCTGCGTTGTCTGCTGAAGACCTACCCTTGAGGTATTCGAGAGGGGCAACATTGATGATCCGGCGGCGTCCTAAACCTTGCGGCTTTATCCTTACCAGCAACGTCAGCTATCAAACTTTAATGATCGCACAACCCAGCAGGGCTGGTTAAGACCCTCATCCGTAATGCCAGCGGGGCTTCGGAGCCGTTCCGTGCAGTTTCACGCCTGCTCGCTCCCCGGACCGCCACCGGAGTTCACAGGCGTAGGCTACGCCGTCAACGGGCACGTAAAGTAAAAACCGTTCCGGTACCAACGCGCTGCTGCTTACTTTGAGTTCCGCGCCGTCCTTGTTCATATTACGAATGCTGCAAGGTATTTCGGAATTCGAAACGCCCGTGATGATGGTTGCGCCTTTTAGGACGCGATTCCGATGAGACCTGGGCGAAACGCTTGATTTCGTATCTTCCATTTTTCTAAATTACCGGATTAGGCGGTACGGAGCAAGCGTGCCGGAAGTGGGCCACTTCCTCACCAAACTGCCCCACGGGCGCTCCGAGGCTTGCCACCAAGCACCTGGTTTCGTGATGCGTTGAGCGCCACGCTTGGCTATTTCGACAATACATTCGTTTGTGATCTTGAGGACCCCGCCGAACAGGGCTTTGTTGCCAAGAAAGTGGAGCAATTGATGCGCGCCTTCCAGTCCAAAATGGACTTTAAAGGTGCGATCAGCGCGCCCGAGAGCGGATGATCAGCGCCAAATCTAAGAGACGTTACTCCGTCTCCGGAACAGCCATGTTGGCACTTCTTCAAGGATAACCTTGATCACAAGATCTGTACCTCAATCGAATAGTTTAAGCTGACCTGCCGCCGCATTGGCCTCATCCATAGAAGCGTCCAAAGTTGCCTTGAGGATGCGAAGCTCAGCCAGCAGGCGTGGGCTGAGAGGCTGCTTTTGCCAGTCGCTCAATTTTTGCTGCCACTCGGCAACTTCGACAATGAGCCTGCGCGAGCGGTCGGCTGTTTCAGGATTGATGTCCCTCGCGGCACGCTCGGCGTTTTCGGCCAATTCGACGAGTTCGACGGTGCTTATGACCCAGGTGGGTAGAGCGATACGCAATGTTTCGACCTGCGAGAGGACTGCTTGATCAGCGGAATAGTCGGGCATGTTTGGATTCCTAGAGTTTGAGGATTCGAGAATGCACGAAACATGGAGTCGATAGGAGTTTCCGCCGGTGAGGCCATTGCAATCCGGAGCGCACTTGCCGTTTTTTCAGCCGAACTTGGCAAATAGGCTTGCTTTTAGACCGCCGTCGGTTCCCGCGTGCACATCACCGGCCTACGAAGTCGTCAACCTGGAGCCAACATATTCCTCATTGTGTCTATGCGATGGACGTATCGTAGGGTTTGGCAAAAAACCTGCCTTCGACGGGAAGCAGCTCGTCGCTCAGGTGTCGATGTCCTGACGTGACGATTATCCTGATCGGCGGCCATCTGTCTCGCACTGCGGCGGCGAGCTTTAAGCCGTCCATACTTCCAGGCATGTCGATGTCGGTGAACATCAAACGAATTTCGATGTGCGTGTTTAAGACTTCGATCGCTTCATCCGCGTCGGCCGCTTGGTGAACGGTAAATCCCTGGTCTTCGAGAGCGAACACCATGTCCAAGCGGACAAGAGTTTCGTCCTCGACGACCAGAACCGTGATGCCGTTGTCGCCCACTCCCGAAACTCCGTCATGATGTAGCTACAAGACTCGATGGGTTAACGCGCGGATCATAGGAACGATCCACCGCAAAAAATAAACAGATTTCATAGAGTTAGTTGCGACCTTCGGAAGGCCGTCGCTTGATCCTATTTGGTCGACAATCGGCTCAAAGGACCAGCGACGCTGCATCGAAACCCACTTGGCGCAAAGGCGATCTCCGGAACTGATCCAAACACGGATGCCAGCGCTGAGCGGATGTAGCGCGTGCCGTAGCCTTGCCGTGTCGGCTCGACGACATCAGGGCCGCCGGCCTCCGTCCACTGTAGTGAGACAACCGGCTCGTTCTCTTCCGAAACCGCCCAGACGATGTCGACAACGCCGTCATCCTGCGAAAGCGCGCCATACTTGATGGCGTTGGTAATAAGCTCATGGAGACAAAGGGCGATCGTGGTCGCAGCATCACGGCTGATGGAAATATTCGGTCCGCGGGCACGGATACGATTCAAGCCCTTGCTGTTGTACGGCGACACCGTCAGTTCAACCATGGACGACAGCGAGACGTCCTCGCCATTGGCCTCAAAAACTGCCGTGTGGACACTGGAAAGTGCCTGCAGCCGACCGGTGAAATCACCAGCCAATTCGT
This sequence comes from Rhizobium sp. TH2, assembly GCF_024707525.1. Taxonomy (NCBI): domain Bacteria; kingdom Pseudomonadati; phylum Pseudomonadota; class Alphaproteobacteria; order Hyphomicrobiales; family Rhizobiaceae; genus Rhizobium; species Rhizobium sp. TH2. The sequence goes on from NZ_CP062233.1 coordinate 121,060, forward strand.
CAACGGTCGTCGCTCCGCGTCGCGTCATCCGGAAGATCGAGCTAACGCTTGCCAGAATATTCTTGATCCGGTGGTTGAGCTCGAGGCGCAATTCCCTCTCGCGCTCTATGGCGTTGCGCACCTGGCGTTGCCGTAGCCGAACCAGCAGATTCGATTGAATGCTGTTCATCAATTCCAATCGCGCAATCGGGCGGATATGAAACAGAAGGCGCGCGCCCGGCCAGGAGCGTTCCAAACGACTGCGAATTCTGGAAATCGGCGCGGCGCGCTCCAGCAAGATGAGGATCGGTACTTCTGACCAATCGGGCTGCGAAGCGAGATGCTCGCCTATGCTGGCGAGTACGCTCGGATTCAGGGCTTCATGTGCGATGATGATCACGCCAGGAGACAAGGAGAGAAGATGGGTTACGTCATCGTCGGTCCGTCCGGCCTTCACCTCCACCTTCTGCTCGCCCAGCAGGGCCATGATATAATCGGCGTCCTTGCGGAACGGTGCAAGGATGAGCACCCAATCAAGCTCGCTCTCGATAAAAACTCCGTTCATTTCGGATCAGGAAGTGGATTGTAGGCGACGACGCTGACGCTTCCACTTTCGATCAGAAGTTCCTGGACGTTGAGATCGTGTGGCCCGTGACGTTTTTTGACCACGGTGATATTCCGGCGCAACCGGCCTTCATGCTCCACGATCCGCAGGAGGAGAACTGTGTCACCGAGGAAGCTGACGTCGACATCGATGCCCACGTTTTGCCCGAGCAGGCCATGCTGAGCAACAATCAGCATGGTCAGGACACCGGAGCGTGCGAGGAATTTGAGAAGAGACTGGATATCACGAACGGCTTTATCCCGGTGCGGCAGCGAGCTCAGATATCCCGTCAGGCTGTCGATGACGACGACTCTCACCTTGTTTTCGGCGACTGCATCCTGAACGATCTGGCCGAACTCACCGGGCGAGATTTCGTTCGGGTTGAAATCGCGCAGGATCAGTTTGCCGTCCTTGTGGAATTGTCTCAGCTCCATCCCCAAGCCCTCGGAGCGACGAAAGAACGTCTCCAAGCGCTCTTCGAACAGAAACAGCGCGACACTCTCACCACGTTCAAGCGCCGCGGTTGCATAGAGCGACGACATTGTCGACTTGCCGGTGCCCGACTGACCGATGACAAGCGTCGTGGTTCCGGCCTCCTGACCGCCGCCGAACATATCATCGAGCGCTGCGACGCCAGATTTGATCAGGTCAGGTTTCGTCGTCTCCGACGCGGTGCTCGGCATGATCCGCGGAAACACGACCACGCCCTCACCTTCACGAATTGCCATATCATGATAACCGTCGGCCACCGGAACGCCGCGCATCTTGGAGACTTCGACGCGACGGCGGACTCCCCCATACTCCTCCAGTGCCTTGTCGAAGCGAATGACGCCGTGGCCCAGGCCTTCCACTTCCTCACCGCTGCGGTCGCTGCCAGGGGTCTGCGTATCAAGCAGAAGGGCTACCACTTTCCGTTTGGAAAGGAAGGACTTAAAGCCGATAAGCTCCCGACGAAAACGCGGCGAGTCACCTGTGATCAGGCGGATCTCCAACAGCGAATCATAGACGAGGCGGCGCGGTTTATGTTCATCGATGGCAGCTTCGAGAGCCTTCCGCGTCTCATCAAGCCGCAGGTCCGATGTGAGAAATATGCTTTGGTCATCCGCTTCATTCACGGTGCCGGAGGTGGTCAATTCTTCGACGCGAATGCCATCGAGCGTCCAGCCGTGCGAAACGGCAATAGCCTCCAGCTCAGCGGCCGTCTGTGACAACGTCACATAGAGACAGCTTTCGCCGGCCTCCACGCCGGCACGCAGGAACTGCAGTGCTGCCGTCGTCTTGCCGGATCCCGGTGCTCCCTGAAGCAAATAGAGATTGGATGCCGGCAAGCCCCCACGCAGGATCTTGTCAAGTCCTGCAATTCCGGTGCTGACAACAGCGGGCATTTTTCGTTTTGGCATGGCTCGTCCCGCATTGAGGTTTGGCGTATTCCCGAAATAGAAATCGCTTGCCATCCTAGGAAGATGCATTGCGTTATATTTGTGTTTCTAAAAACATCAATGACGTCGGGGTTTTATCGTTGGCTGCTGGCCAACACGAGCTGCGGCTGGAAGTGGAGCAATGTTAGCAATCGAGCGAGTAAATCATCGCTCCCACCAAACAACATTTCCGGTGCAGTGGATTCGAGCTCAAAACTAGACGTTGACAAAACGGATCGTAGTCTCTATCTGAGGTTTATCGAGATTTGCTTGCTGAGCTTTGGTTACCGCGCGATTGGCACCGCGCCCTGAACGAACCTTTCCTTTCAAAAATCGCTACCACCATCCGCAGCGCGTTTGCGCTTGCGGTCGTTCAATATTGCTATGAAAGGGTTCATCATGACCACTGGCACAGTTAAATGGTTCAATTCCACCAAGGGCTTCGGCTTCATTCAGCCTGACAATGGCGGCGCTGACGCGTTCGTTCACATCTCGGCCGTCGAACGCGCCGGAATGCGCGAAATCGTCGAAGGCCAGAAGATTGGTTACGAGATGGAGCGCGACAACAAGTCGGGCAAGATGTCGGCCTGCAATCTCCAGGCTGCTTAATATCGGCATCTGCTCTCCCTTGACCACGGATGTACTGGCACTGTTGAGAGCGTGATACCGACCAAGGTCAGGCAACTTGCCTGGCCTTTTTTGTTGCTCGCCCGCCGAGCTTTCCATCCAGGAACACCATCATGACACAGACACACAGCAGATCCCGCCAGCAGGCGGAGGTTGCCTTCGGCAAAACCCAGACCGAATTCTTCGCCCGGGGCCAGGCCATGGATGCACTGGATTCCATCGCTCTCGCCCGCGACGAAAAGACCGTCCGCCTGCGGGAAGCCCGCAAGGCCAAGGAACTGGTGGATCGCCTATCAGCCACACCCCTGGTCATCGGCAAGCGCAAAACGCGCGCCTGATCGAACGACCAGGCTCATATCCAACAGGATCCAGATTTGAAAAACTCCAAAGACACCGATCTAACCGATCGCCGCACTGCGGCTGCAGAGGCCAAAGCGGCACTGCTTAACGCCTACCGCGCTGCCAAGGATGCCGCTGGGCCGGAACAGGCCGCCAGGCAGGCCGAGCGCCAAGCAGTCGCCGTTGCCAGAGACCAGCGTCGCGCCGAGCGCGAACAATTAAAGACCGAGGAACAGGAACGCGTTCAGGCCGAAGCCATCGAACGCCAGGCTGAACTCGATGCTGCCGCGAAGGCCGAGGTCGAAGCGCGCGAAACGGCGGAGAAAAACCGCGTTGCCTGGTTGATCGAAGACGAGGCGTCGCGAAAGGCCGAACGCGACCGGCGTTATGCCGCCCGCAAAGCCCGCCAATCGTAATCTGTTCGCAATGAAGTACCCTTATAGCCAGCTTCCGAGCACATCACTTCGCATGAACATGATGCTGTGAAGTCCGGGGTACCCGGATATAGAACTCGATTTCCAAATGTAGGGCATGATGGTCGAATCGAAACTCTTCGTTGGACTCAGATCCACTCGAAAAAAGTCAGCGCCTCATCGCGAATCCACCGGCCCCAAATGTCAGTGGGATTGCTGCGAAAAGAGCGGGACGCACCGTGCGCCTGTCGGACAGGATGCCGAAGGACTGTACCTGCTCTTCTGTCCGGAGCACGTGAAGGAATACAATCGGGGCTATAATTACGCGACGGATCTCTCCAGCCCAAATACCGCCCGCTACCAGCGCGAAGCCGCAGCCGGCGGGCGTCAGACTTGGGGAACCGCTGTCAAGCAATCTCCACACGTCCCGATGCCCTCCACGGCTCCCTCCGGATCGGCGAGAGCTTTGAACGCCCGCATGACCGCTGCGCAGCGCCTCGCCCACCGAGCTGACTCACCGGTTCGAAAACTAAAGACGTTAGAAGTACGCGCGTTGGAGACGCTCGGCCTCCCAGCCAACTCGACACCGCAGGAGATTCAGAGCCGTTATAAGCAGAAGCTTAAAATGCACCATCCGGACGCGAATGGTGGAAGCCGTGCCTCTGAAGAGGCTCTTCGCCTTTCGATCGAGGCCCATAAGATCCTCAGATTGAACGGCTTTTGTTGAGACCGACATTCTCCGGCCATCAGGTTTTGTGCGGTCCGGTTTTTGATGACGACTTTTGTGCGACTGGAAATGACGAATATACGGCTTGGCTTGGCAATCGATAAGGAGACGCACCTCTTCAATCCTTGAAAGCTGGCGAACGCCTCCCACATAAAGGCCGCTCCCCTGGTCCGGGCCCCTCTGGCGAATCTTCGGCACTTTCGTGATGTCGGACCATTTCCGACATATTGCCGGACCCAGAGAGAGTTTCATGATCTCAGATATCGCAGCTTGGCTGTTTGCTCTTTTCGTGATTGATCCGCTTCAGGCGGAGATGCGCGAGCGCCTCGATGGCGCGAATGTTCCCGTTGCGGCCGTTCAGCAGTCGCGGCAGTGTGCGCCGGGGCTTCTGCAACGCGCTGGCGAGGAACCAGGGTGGGCTGTCACCACCGCTTTGGGTGTGGCGATCGGCTGGACGGCGCCCACCCAGCTCTTGGACGCGAACGATCCAAATTGCACCGTCCTCATCCGCAGTTTAAAAAGCGCCCATGATCAGGAAGGCGAAGCCTGATAGTGGATTTGGAGCATGGCAAAGCGAGTATCACTCGCGGTGGTATCCACAGCGCTTATGCAACTTGCAGAGCGCGCCCGGGAACGGGGTGGCTTGACGATCGGCGATGCACTTGCCTCGACCGGAGAAGCAAGCTTCGGCTTCGATCGCGTTGTCGGCTCTCATACCAATCCCAGGTCCGTTTGGCATGGTGTTTGGATCGGCCATGGCAATCGTCGCCTTGCAGCATGCGGTTGGCGCTGGTTCACTTTGGCTTCCATCGTTCCTGAGAAACTGCAGAATCTCCGCATCGGCGTTCGCTGCTCTCCAGCGATACGCCGACCCGATCGTCAGCAGGATCGAGCGCATCATCAGGACGAATGCGGTTGCTGACAGGTCGCGCCCTGCCCTACATCCTGGGGCTCCCCGTCTTTGCTCTGGCGGTCGCGATTGCTCTTCCCATCCCGTTTGGCAATATCGTTCCGGTCATCGCGGTGTGCGTGATAGCGGTTGGGCTGATCGAGAGAGACGGCTTCATTGGGGTTGATATCTTGGCCCTCTTCGTGACCGTCGCACTTCTCCACGGAGCGCTATCCTTCATTTCCACGCTTTGACCGTAAAGATTTCACGGCGACGATCGGTGGCCGGGGGCAGCGTCGTTCCCTGAAACACAGGCCACGCAGTCGTTGCCCAAACGGCCAGCGCACCCCGTCCATCGACATCATGATCTCGCCCGCCACTGCAGGGAGTAGTAGTTCAGGCGCGGAAGCGACGCCGAAAATTGACAACGACGACATTGGTTTCCGGTGGAGGCGGCTCAGAAGGCGGTTCAATTCGCTTGTCCCCGACTTCGCAGTCTGCCAGCGAGAATACTGATTCATTCTCCTGCGCGTCTCGCAGCTTTTGAATTGTCCGGCGCAGATCTGCGACCTCCGTCGCATGGTCATCGACCATCTTCTGGTATTCGGCACGGGGCACGAACCACAGGCGGAACCAATAGCACATCGTCTAGCCTCCCTCGCTGGATTGACGGGAACGCGCCTGATTCGATGCAGTTCCCGCAGGGGCGGCGGTCATCTAATAACCTCTATTGCAGTGCAATAAGGCGAGGAACCTAAGGAAACCATTTTGAAAAAAGCCGAAAAGCATCAAATCATCGTTGGAGCATTTTACAACGCTCGTTACGGAGTTTCACCAACTGCCACCCGCGGAGCCGTTGAAGGTCACGCAAGCAGGCACCAGCTGCGAGGGGCGGAGTACATCCGAGCGCTCGAAAGCGCTATTGCGGACGGTCTGGTCGTACCCATGGCCGACGCCGCGCTTTCCATCAGGAACGTCGGTCGCAAGATGTTGCCGCGGCGGTAGTCTGTACGTTATACGGGGCATCCGTTTAGCGAGGGATAGATGGCCTCAGTCAAGACCAACGCCGAGAAGGGCCGCAATATTCTCAACGCCTTTCGCCACAACTATCTCAGAGCGCACGAGCTGATCACGGTCCGAATGCTCACCGACTACTTCCGGGCCAACGGGCTGGATCTGGATGACATGGAATCCGGGCTTAACTACACCCGCCTGCAGGGCTGGACTGAGAACGGGTCCAACCAGTCCGCGACATTGACCGAGGAAGGTCAGAGGCAGCTGTCAGCTTAGCCAAGTTTCGAGCATCCGCTCCGGTCGCTTGGTCTCGCAATAGCACACTCTCGTTTTCACCTGCACTCTAGGCTCCAAACCCAATCAAACTATTGATTGTATTTTTGCCTTGTGATTCACTGCCATGACAATGGGAGCTTTGGATCATGGCAGGAGAGTTCTGGCTTAGCGATCAGCAGTGGGCCGTCATTGCGCCTCTGCTTCCGACCAATCAACCCGGCGCGCATCGCACTGACGACCGCCGGGTGATCAGCGGGATCATTCATGTGCTACGGTCGGGCTGTCGATGGCAAGATTGCCCTGCCTGCTATGGACCGGCAACGACAATCTACAACCGGTTTCATCGCTGGTCGGCACGGGGAATCTGGCGTCGGTTGTTTGAGGCTTTGGTGCAAACCAGCGATCGGGATATCCATATGATCGACAGCACCACTGCCAAGGCCCATCGATCAGCGGCCGGCGGAAAAGGGGGGCGGATGGCGAAGCAATCGGTCGCTCGCGAGGCGGCAGATCGACAAAAATCCATGCTGTTGTCGATGGTTGCGGCCGTCCCATCGCACTGCGAATAACGCCTGGACAGCGTGGCGACGCACCCGTTGCCATTCCGCTGCTCGCGCCTCTGCCTCCGAGCCGCCTATGCGCCGCAGACACTGCTTACGACAGCAATGCTTTACGCGACTTCCTCATCAAGCGCGGCACCGAGCCGGTCATTCCCAACAATCCTACTCGAAAGAGGATGCAACCCTTCGACCCTGTCGCCTACAGGCGCAGAAATATTATTGAACGCACCTTCTGCCGTCTCAAGGATTGGAGGCGTGTCGCGACACGATATGACAAGCTGATGCTCAACTTCGCAGCGACATGCTACATCGCTGCTCTTGTCATCTGGTGACCTTGATTGAGTCTGGAGCCTAGACCGAGATGAACCAGCAGACCACCCATCGCGGTTAAGGACTCCCGGACCCGAAGCGATGCGTATTTTTATTTTCATAATAATGATTTAGGGCGAAACGGATGTCATGCAAGCGGGTTGCCTGACCAGGGTGTCCACGTGCGATGCCCCGAGACGTCACCCGCTCATCGCGTAGTGCTGGTCCGGCCCGGTCCGTCGGAGATTCGGTGCAGGCCTGCGTTGATGTTTTCATCTCCGGTCTTGACGGATCCGAACCACTGGCCGTGTTATCTTTCTCGAACTTGTTCCCGCGAGATCGCTCAGAGCATAGACAATGCTTGACGCTCGCGCTGATTCCCGATGGCGCGGGAGGTACGATACTCCTACTACAGCATCAATGTTGCTGTCCTATCGCTCATGTAGTGGTCGATCACCCGCCTAGCGGGCGGTGAAGAATGTCAAAAGGACTTTTCCCTTCTCGCCGAGCAGGCAAACGAACCGATCGGCTTTTGCCGACTGTTCTTTTCGGCTGATATAGGCTTCTCCAAGGACCACAGCTGTTACGGGAATGTTCTCGATCTTGGTATCCGCGGCGCTGACAGCCAGCGTCTCCATATCGAATATCAGGTCGGTTATTTCAGGTGCCTGCGCCTGTAATGCAAGGAGCCCAGTCGCCTTACACGCAGCTATGGTGGGATCGTCTGGTGTTTGCGCGGCCGAGGAATTGGCCACCGTGGCTAAAATCAAAGATGCATAGGCAATAAAAGATAACCTCATTCGGCTGCCACTTTCAATGTTCATATTAAGAAAGATTGGTGAGAGAGCACCGCTGGAACGCGCTCATCTTGATACAGTTCCCGCTGACCACTTCCCTATGAAATTCTCCAAGCCCGTCCCAGCTGGCCTTAGCGACGGACGGAGTAGAGCACTTGCCCGATCAACTCTTGGGTCTGGGTCTTGCTGAGCGCCGCGTGCCGGCGGCTGGCAGTTCCCTCAAAGCACCCTACGTCCGATCTGCTGCGGAATCGACGGTCGCCTTGAACTGTTCGAGCAGGCCGGTAAGGTATTCGTCGAACGCCACCTCCTCGACATTGCTGTCGTCATGAAGGCGCTTGTGGACCATGGTAATTGCCTTCGCATCACGCACTTCCAGGACGTCGCGCAAATAGCGACGGGCGCGTTCCACCAAATGTTTGTCGCAACGACTGCCAAAAGCGCCAGGAAGCCGATGGCAAGCAGCGCGAGCTTTGAACTGACGAATTGGCAACTGCCAATCGGCATCCTAATGACAGACTTGGCTCCAGCTGACGAGGTGGATTTCCATCGGGCTACCGTCGTGCACTGCACCAGGTGCATTACCCGCCGCACGATGGAACTCGAGGGGCGCCATTTCTGTTACCTCGCCAACGAGACGATCATGTTTCGCGTAAAGGAGAATGGACATGGGCAGCACTACAGACAAGGTCGTGGGCAAGGCAAATGAAATCGCCGGTCAGGCCCGTCAGGACGTGGGCAAAGCGGTCGGCAACAAGGAAATGCAGGGCAAGGGCATGGTCCAAGAAGCCAAGGGCGATGCCCAGCAGCTGAAGGGTAAGGCCAAGGACGCCCTCAAGAATGTCGTGGATGGCGCCTGAGCATCACTCTTTCCCAAAAAGTGGAAGAGGCGCTTGACCAGAAATGGGAGCGCCTCTTTTTATCACCATCCGGTACCAGCAAGGCTGATCCACGTCGTCGGTTCCGGCGGTAGATAGTCTCTCAGCGCCATTTCGATGGCCCGACGCTGCACCGCTTCTAGCAATCCTATTCATACAACGCCTGTCGGCGTCCAACCAGCTTGGTTGGCGCCGCGTCAACCAAGGACGATTTCCTGTGAAAACTCTTGCCGAACTGTTCGAGCATACGCTCAAGGACGTCTACTATGCCGAGAACGCCCTTACCAAAGCGCTCCCCAAAGTCGCCGGCGCCGTCAGGAATGCCAAGCTGAAAGCGGCGGTCGAGGCCCATCTTGAAGAGACCAAGGAGCAGATCGAAACGCTCAAGAAGGTCTTCAAGACGATCGAGGTCAAGCCGGAAGGCGTGAAGTGCGACGCCACCGATGGCCTGATCAAGGAGGCCGAGGGGTTGATGGAAGAAGCAGAAGGCGTCGCTCTTGATGCCGGGCTAATCGGCGCCTGTCAGGCCGTCGAACACTATGAAATCTCGCGCTATGGATCACTGCGCGAATGGGCCAAGGTGCTCGGCAACGAGAAGGCACATGTGCTGCTGACCGAGATTCTTGACCAGGAAAAGGCGGCTAACGCCAAACTGACAACGCTAGCAATCACCACCATCAATTCAAAATAGGCGGTTCCTGACTTTGAAATCTCTGGCCTCGTCGCAACAGCGTCGGGGCTCTTTTTCATTTTCATACCAATCAAGGAGTGGCTTTCATGACCCGCGATCCCGAGGTAGATCTTGCGCAGGTGAGTGATGTCCCGCAGGGATCAACCAGGCTACAGAAATATGTCGGGTGCATGTTGTTCCTGATGGTCATCTACAGCCTCTACATCGGGCGAGAGTTTCTCACACCGATCGTGCTCGCCTTCCTGCTGGCGCTCACTCTGACACCGGTGGTTCGCTTCCTAGCCAAACGATCCATTCCGTCGGCACTTTCCGCAACGCTGCTGATAGTCGTGACCGCTGGGGCGATCGCCGTACTCGTCTACGTCACCAGCGGGCCGATCTCGGCCCTTGTCGCCGATGCGCCGGCCATCGGCCAGAAACTGCAGAACAAAGTCCACACTCTCCAGACGACGGTGGAGAAGGCGATCAAGGCAACCGCTCAGATCGACTCGGCCACGGACGCCGTCTCCGACACCAATGTCCAGAAAGTTGTTGTCGCCCAACCCGGCATTCTGTCTCGCGCGGCCGGCAACGCCGTATCCATCGGCACGACACTCGCCATTACATTCGTGCTCTCCCTGTTTCTGCTCGCATCGGGCACGATGTTCTACGAGAAGATAATCCAGAGCGTGCCCAAGCTGAGCGAAGAAGCGAGCCCTGAAAGTGGTCTACAGCGTCGAGCGGGAAATCTCCCGATACCTTTTCACGATAACCATCATCAACGCGGCGCTGGGCGTGGCGGTCGGCGTGGGCCTGTGGCTGATCGGCATTCCCAACGCGCTCGTCTGGGGCGTGGCAGCGGCGATCCTGAACTTTCTTCCCTATATCGGAGCATTGGTGACCATCCTGCTAGTCGCGGTGATCTCGCTCGCAACCTTGGACGGCATTGTATTGGGTCTCGTGGCACCAGCGTTCGTGCTCGCATGCAACCTTGTCGAAGGGCAGTTCGTCACACCGCTGATGCTGGGCCGTCGGCTCGAGCTGAACACTGTCGCCGTCTTCATCTCGATCTCTTTCTGGTCCTGGATCTGGGGTTTCATCGGCGCGCTACTGGCCGTTCCCATCCTTGTGGTGATCAAAGTCGTCTGCGATCATTTCGACCCGCTCCAAGCCTTCGGCAACTTCCTGTCGGCACAGCAGACGATGCAGAAATCCGAGGAGTCAAGGGCTCCTCTACTTTTGGAACCAAAGTGGCCGCATCGGTGTCGCTCTATAAGGTGCGAACGCATTTCCGCCGCAGAGAACAAACGGTCTCCGGCAAACCCGGCGCGGTTCACACCCGACAGGCCCCGGCGAACTTACATCGTGCCCGACATCGGCAATAGATATGTCAGCATCAACGCCCAGCCAGGGAGTTTGAACGTGAATTACGAGGCAGAGGTGACACTCGATGTATTCCGGGCCGTTCCCTCGACGATCGACGAGATGCCGCTCGCCGAAATACCGCTCGACATTATGCCGTCCCTGCTGCCGTCGCGTTTCGTTCCTTCGGACCGCCTGGCAGCCTTCGCCGAGCGGGAGTTTGGCCACTTGCCCAAGGGCCATCAGCGCGTAACGGCGATCTGCAACTGGATCTACGACAATCTGGAATATCGTCGCGGCTCATCGAACGAGCAGACGACTGCCACGGAGAGCCTGCTGTTGCGGGCCGGGGTCTGCCGCGACTTCTCGCACCTTGGCATCGCCTTCTGCCGGGCGCTCGACATTTCCGCCCGCTTCGTGAGTTGCTATACCTACGGCCTAGAACCACGGGATTTCCACGCCGCCTTCGAATGCTTTCTGTCGGGCCGCTGGTGGCTGTTCGACGCGACGCGGCAGGCCGATCTGGATGGCCTCGTCCGTATCGGCGTCGGTCGCGACGCCGCGGAGATCGCCTTCGCCTCGCCCTTCGGCGAAATGGAAGCAGGGCCGATCAAGATCACGATCGAACATGCGGATGGTTCGCCGGAACTGCCGGGCAGGACCACTGACGCGATCTCGACCGAAGAGCACGCTCCGAACGCAGGTGCCAACTGATCTTGGCCAGTCTACTGGTCCGGTTTCGTGCACAGCTCACGCTGGGCTCAGGGATGAGTTGCCCGGGTGATGTCAGGTTAACTTTCCTTGAAGGCGTTCGTTGTTAGCTCGCCGCATGAGCCAGAATCCTGTCAGCTACAAACGCCCTCGTTACCCGGCTTCGGTGATCGCGCACGCGGTCTGGCTGTATTTCCGATTTCCGCTGAGCCTGCGTCTGGTCGAAGAGATGCTGCTGGAGCGCGGCGTCGTGGTTTCCTATGAAACGATCCGGTGTTGGGCGAAGAAGTTCGCGCCAGATTAAGCCGGCCGCTTGCGGCGGAGAGCGCCGAATCCAACTGATGTATGGCATCTGGACGAAGTCGTGGTGACGATCGGCCGCCGCAAACATTGGCTCTGGCGCGCCGTCGATCAGGACGGCTACGTTCTCGACGAAATCGTCCAGGCGCGCCGCAACACCAAGACTGCCATGCGCCTGCTGATCCGGCTGATGAAGAAGCAGGGATGCCTGCCGAAGCGCATCGTCACCGACAAGCTTGCCTCCTATGGCGCCGCACGGCGGCAGGTAATGCCCACGGTCGAGCATCGATCGCTAAAGGGATTGAACAACCGAGCCGAAAACTCGCATCTGCCGCTGCGGAAACGGGAGCGGATCATGCAGCGATTTCGCTCGCGGGTTCGCTGCAACGTTTCATTAGCGTCTTCTCCGCGGTTCGAAATCTCTTCGTCCCTGCCAGCTCCAAACACTCAGCAATGCCCTTCATCTGCATCGCCTCGGAGCGATGGCACATTGGAAGGCGGTCACGTCGACAACCGCCTAATCCAACCAGCGTGCCGAAAGTGTACGTGATCGAGTTAACCTGACATCACCGCTCCAGCTGCAAGCGCGCGCTGCATCGCATCATCAATATTGCTGACCTTGAGTTGAAAAATCGAGCTTACCGCGCCCGGGTTCTCTCGGAAAGAACGGTCCACCGTAGGAAGGGATCTTTTCGCGGTTGGGCTTTGAGCTTGCGACCCACATCGGAAGACTTCAGATCCGCATCTCGACGCCGCTAAATCGCCCGTAAAATTCCCTGCGCGTGGCTTCGGCAGAATCTTGAGTGACGAGATACGAAACTTTACCTCGCCTCATGTCCCGAGCAAATGCGGGCCGCTTTCGATTCGACGTCCTTCGGATCCAGCGTTGCGCTTCCGCCTTGGCGATAAATGTCATCCGAAATGATTTTCGAACAGGCCTCGAAATCAGATGGGCGAAGCAGCATAGCGCTCACAATACTGGCCGCCGAGAGCGCGATTGCCAGCAAAAAAAGCCCGGCAACGCCCAGCCTGAAGCGCCCCACCGTATGGATTCACTTTTCCCGACATATCTCCAGGTTTCGTGATAGCGGCCCACCTATTCAGTTTGACTTTTCCTCGGCGATCTCGGCCATATCAAGCCGCCAGCATGGCATCGAAGAGGGAGTTGAAAACATGGGTATCGAAAGTCTCGTCATATTTCTGATCATCGGAGCAGTCGCAGGCTGGTTAGCCGGTGTTATCGTCAAAGGTTATGGCTTTGGCCTGCTGGGAAACATCGTCGTGGGCATTGTAGGCGCCCTTATCGCAGGCCTGCTGTTTCCGCGTCTTGGCATAAGCCTGGGGGCTGGCTACGTGGGTGCTATTTTGTCTGCCGCACTCGGCGCCATTATTCTGTTGCTCCTGCTTCGTCTGATAAGACGGGCTTAACTTCAACGATCGTCCAATCCGGCGGTACTTCGGTTTCGCCGGATTGGGCAAAATCGTCCGCACTTGGTCCTCGAGTTCTTTGACGAGGAGATTTCCGCGTTCCAACACACAGGCAAGCGAAGGTCTTAATGGGAGCAGAACCTGAGACCCGTCATTGCTCTGGCTTGGTCCTGATCGGGTTCGACCCCCCGACTTCGTTATAAGTGCCAAACGCTCTCAATAGTAGAGTCCAAGACCCATTCAATCTGTTGCGCTTGTAGTGATCACGACATATCCGTGATCAGCAAGGTTCGGCCCAGCGCGGCGCCGAATGCCGCCAGGCTCGCCCACTGTAGGACCATGGATCTTCGGAACCAAGCATGTCGATACAAAGCTGAACGCTCGATCGATGCTCTGTGGGACACCGTCTGAGATATCGAATGCACCACTATTTTGCCGCCTGCGGAGGTGATCCTGATTAAAGTGGGCCTGTTTTATCAGCACACCAAGACGGATCTAATGTGATTGCAACTTCTTTATGAACTCGGCGCGGGCTGCGAACCGCCGTTGAAGAATTAAGCCGGCCGCCTCAGACACCGAGATATCTGTCCTGGAATTCCGGTGTCAGGGCGTCGGGCGGGCCTTCGAATACCGTCACGCCCTTTTCCAGCACGAAGCACCGGTCGGCGACCGGCAAAAGTTCGGACAGGGTCTTATCGACGACAAGGATCGATTGGCCGGCCTCTTTGAGGGCCCGGATCGCCGACCAGATATCGCGGCGGATGACAGGTGCGAGACCCTCAGTCGCTTCGTCGAGAACCAGAAGGGCCGGATTGGTCATCAGCGCGCGGCCAATGGCGAGCATTTGCTGCTCGCCGCCCGAGAGAGTATTGGCATATTGGCTGCGTCTTTCACCCAATCGGGGAAAAAGCTTGATAACCCGGTCGAGCGTCCATGCGCCGCCGCGCGCGGCGGCGACCAGATTTTCCGTCACGGTAAGGTTGGGAAAGCAGCGGCGTCCCTCCGGCACGAGGCCGAGGCCGAGGCGCGCGATGCGGTGCGGCTGCATGCCGGCCACTTTGCGGCCAGCGAACGTGATGCTGCCGGCGCGCGGCCGGACCAGACCGAGGATGGAGTTGATCGTCGTCGTCTTGCCCATGCCGTTGCGGCCCATCAGCGCCACGACCTCGCCCTCGCTGATATCGAGAGATACGCCGAACAACGCCTGGGAGGCACCATAGAAGACTTCAAGTCCCTGGACAGAAAGCATTGTCATGCCGTCTCTCCTAGATAGGCACGGCGGACTTCGGGGTCGTTGCGGATCTGATCCACCGTGCCGGTGGCGATGATCCGTCCATATACGAGGACCGATATCCGGTCGGCCAAGGCGAAGACCGCATCCATGTCGTGCTCGACCAGCAGGATCGGCGCTTCATGCCGCAGGCCGTCGAGGAACCTTGTCAGGGTCTTCGAGCCTTCGGGGCCCATCCCGGCCATCGGCTCGTCAAACAGGAACGCCTTCGAGCGGAGTGCTAGTGCGATCGCGATCTCGAGCTGGCGGCGTTCGCCGTGTGACAGTTCGGCGGCCGGCAAGCGGGCGCGGCCGGCCAGGCCAACGCGCTCCAGTACGGCCATCGCGGGGCCGGTCAGGCTCTTGTCGCCGGAGACGGACCGGAAGAACCGGAAGCTTGAGCCCTGGCGTGCCTGCACGGCGAGCATGACATTGCGCAACGCCGAGAATTCCGGCGCCAGAGACGAGATCTGGAAGCTGCGGCCCAAGCCTGCTCGTGCCCGCGCGGCCATATCCATGCCGGCCATGTCCCGGCCGAGAAAATGGATCGCGCCGCTGTCGAGCCTGATCGAGCCGGAGATCTGGTGGATCAGCGTGCTCTTTCCCGCACCGTTGGGGCCGATCAAAGCATGGATCTCGCCCGGCATCAGGTCGAGGCTGACGCCATCCGTGGCCTTCAGCGCGCCGAAGGATTTTCTGAGGTCGCGTATTTCGAGGACCGGCTCAGCCATGGCGGACGTTTCCTGACAGCAGGCCGAGAAGTCCGCCCCGCGCGAACAGCACGACGCCGAGCAGAACGAGGCCGAGGAAGAACTGCCAGCGCTCGGTCAATCCGCCGAGTGCATATTCGAAGAGCACATAGAGCGCAGCACCGGCGACCGGGCCGAAGAGCCGGCCTTTGCCACCCAGGATGATGAGCACGATCAATTCGCCGGACATATGCCAGGACAGCATCGAAGGACTGACGAACTTGTTGAGATCGGCGAAGAGCGCGCCGGCGACGCCCGTGATCATCGCCGAAATGACGAAGGCAGTCAGCCTGATGCCGAACGGCGCGATGCCGACCGCGGAAAGGCGCGTCGCATTCTGTCTTGCCGCCTGCAGCGCGGCGCCGAAGCGCGAGCCCTGGAGCAGCCAGAATAGGCCAAGCGCCAGCATCAACATGCAATAGCAGATGAGGAAATAAGGCAGCGGTTTGGCCGTGTTCAGGCCCGGGAACTCATTCCTGATATAGATGGACAGCCCGTCTCCGCCGCCATAGGCAGGCCATGACTCGGCGAAATAGTAGATCATCTGCGCGAAGGCGAGCGTGATCATGATGAAATAGACGCCTGTCGTACGCAAACTGATCGCGCCGATCGGGAGGGCAATCAGGGCGCAAACCACGACCGCGATCAGCCAAATGACCGGCATGGATGTCGTGCCGTCGAATCCGAAAACCAGCGGCGTCGCTTCGTAGGCATGCGTCGCGAGAATGCCGGCGACGTAGCCGCCCAATCCGAAGAAGGCCGCGTGTCCGAAGGACACGAGCCCACCTAGGCCGAGCGCGATATTGATGCCGACCGCCGCCAGCGCCAGTACCGCGATACGTGCAGCGAGGGTGACGTAGAACGGTTCGCCGAATGCAGACGCGCCGAGCGGCACCGCCAGCAAGAGCAGGGCCAGCAGCGTGTTGACCAGGATTTCTCTGTTCATGCCGGGGTGGCTCACCATGACCGCCTCATGTCTGTGCCGAAAACAGGCCGCTCGGCCTGAAGGCGAGGATGAGCGCCATTACGATGTAGATCAGCATCGAAGCCACTGCAGCGCCGATCGTGCTGGCCTGCGCCGCCGGAAGGGCCAGGGCGAGCATTTTCGGAAGTAGGAAACGGCCCATCGTATCGACCAGTCCGACAAGGAGGGCACCGAACATCGCGCCCTTTATCGATCCGATGCCGCCGATGACGATGACGACGAAGGCGAGGATCAACACTGGCTCGCCCATCCCGACCTGAACTGATTGCAAAGCGCCGACCAGGGCGCCCGCGAGACCGGCAAGGGCCGCTCCGAGCGCGAAGACCACGGTGTCGAGCGTCCGGATATCGACGCCGAGTGCGGCAATCATTTCCCGGTCGGACTCGCCGGCGCGAATGCGCATGCCGAGACGGGTGCGCGAGATCAGGACATAGAGGCCTACCGCGACCACTACGCCGACGCCGATGATGGCAAGACGGTAGAGCTGGTATTGACCGACGCCGGGTAGCGGGACTGCGCCCTGGAGAAGCGGTGGGATGTTCAGATAGAGAGGAAACGAGCCGAACAGCCAGCGCGTGCCCTCCGAGAGGATGAGGATCAGCGCGAAGGTGGCGAGCACCTGATCGAGATGATCGCGTTCATAAAGCCTGCGGATGACGACGATTTCGATGATCGCGCCGGCGGCCGCCGCCGCGACCAGGCTGGCCACCAGCCCGAGCCAGAATGAACCGGTCGCCGCAGCGACGGCCGCGCAGGCAAAGGCGCCGATCATGAACAGCGAGCCGTGAGCGAGGTTGATGAGGCCCATGACGCCGAAGATCAACGTCAGCCCCGCAGCCATCAGGAACAGCATCACCCCCAACTGCAGCCCGTTTAGAATTTGCTCTACCAGCAGTGCGATGGACATGGGCGATCGTCTGTTCTCGATTCAGGAAACGATGCGAGTGCGAGGCATGCGCCGACAGTCAATCTGCCGGCGCGCGAGCCCGTGAAACGCCGGTGATGGCGGAGCCTACATCTTGCACTGTTCGGCGTAAGCGTCCTTGTGCTGCTCAAAGGCTGTGGCGATGATCTTGTTGGTCAGCACGTCGCCTTCTTTCACAACCTCGCGGACATAGATGTCCTGGATCGGATGGTTATTGGTGTTGAAGGAGAACTTGCCTCGCACCGATTTGAAGTCCGCGGCCTTGAGTGCGGCACGGAACGCGTCCTTGTCTTTGACGCTCGCCTTGGACAACGCCGAGAGGATCAGGTTGGCCGTGTCCCAGCTCTGGGCAGCATAGACCGAGGGCAGACGATCGTATTCGGTCTTGAACGCTTCGACGAACTTCTTGTTGGCTTCGTTGTCGAGATCCTTCGCCCAGCTTGCTGAATTCTTGACCCCGAGGGCCGCGTCACCCACGGCCGGTAGAATGTCCTGGCTGAACGAGAATGCGGGGCCGAGAAGAGGTGTGTTGACGCCCGACTGGGCATATTGCTTCATGAACGCGATGCCCATACCGCCGGGTAAGAAAAAGTACACCGAATCCGCGCCGGAGTCGCGGATCTGGGCGATTTCCGCAGCATAATCCGGCTGGCCGATCTGGGTATAGATCTCGCCGGCCAGTTCGCCCTCGTAATAACGCTTGAAGCCGGTCAACGCATCCTTGCCGGCCGGATAGTTCGGCGCGAGGATGAACGTCTTCTTGTAATCCTTGTTGGCATACTCTCCCATCGCCTCGTGGAAATTGTCGTTCTGGTAGGCGACGTTGAAGTAGTTCGGATTGCATTTGGCGCCGGCAAGCGTCGACGGCCCGGCGTTCGGCGACAGATAAATGATGTCCTGCCCCACCACACTCGGCACGACCGCCATGGCGAGGTTCGACCAGATGATGCCGGTCATCAGGTCAACCTTGTCGCTTTGGATCATCTTTTCGGCAAGCTGGACGGCGATTTCGGGCTTTTGTGCGTCGTCCTCGATGACCAGTTCGATCTCCTTGTTGCCGGAAAGCTTAATGGCGAGGGTGAATGCATCGCGCATATCGATGCCGAGGCCCGCGCCGCCGCCCGAAAGCGTGGTGATGATGCCGATCTTCACCGGCTCGGCATATGCAAGGCTTGATGCAGCCAGCGACAGGCCGACGATGCCGGCTACGATGATTTTCCTCATTATGGTCCTCCTCCTGGTGTTCCCGATATTCAGTCGTCACCTGTTCCAAGCACGGTGCAAACGTCCATGCGGTAATGCGTTCCGCACTGGCAACGGATTGCGCCGCCACCGGCAGAAACGGATTCCGAAATCGAACCGACCGATCTCCCTTGCATGGGTCCCGGCGCCTTTTATGCACGGGACCGCGATGGTCGATCAACCGGCCTCTCATATGCGCTGCCTGCCTTGAGAATCTACTCAAGAGTCGCATCAGTCAGATGATAGTTCAAGCATAAAATTTCGCAGGCTCAGCGGAAACGGAAAATAGAGGCGCTGGTGCACGGACCAAATTTCAACAGTTCCCGCCTATGTAGCTTCGATTGAAAACAGCTTGATTGATCATCCATGCCACACAAACATAACGCCGCTCGCCGTCATCACATCAGCAAGATGAATTAAGGTGACGAACTGGGCCGAGTATGATGCGGGTCTGCGCCAACGTGGCAGTCTGACCATTTGGGTGACGTCGGAGGCTGTGGACGGTTGGGCAGCACCACGACGCAAGACAAGAGGAGGCCAGCCGCGTTATTCCAATCTGGCGATAGAGACCGCCCTGACCCTGGGCCTCGTATTCGGCTTGCGGCTGCGCCAGGCGGAGGGCTTTCTGACATCAGTGCTGCGGCTGATGGGACTGGATCTCGCCGTTCCCGACCATACGACGCTGAGCCGTCGGGCGAACAAATGGCGATCGCCGAACAAGCGGCAAGGTCATCGACTCCCAGGAAAAGGGCCTTTCCATGTTCTCGTCGACAGCACCGGGCTGGAGGTCTACGGCGCCGGCCAATGGCTGGAAGAGAAGCATGGTGCCAACTCCCGTCGGCGATGGCGGAAACTGCACCTGGCGCTGGATGCCGACAGCGGCGAGATCATCGCTCACGTCATGACCGACCAGGATGACGGCGACGCCTCGCAGGTGGAGATGTTGCTCGACCAGATCGACGACCCCATCGGCCAGTTCACGGCCGATGGGGCTTACGACGGCAACCCAACTTATGACGCCGTGACCAAGCATAGCGCCGGCGCTGCGGTGGTCATTCCGCCACGCGCCAATGCGGTGGGACGGCCAGACACCGATCTCTCCTGCCAACGAGACCGTCATATCGCTGCGATCAACGCCGATGGACGGATGAAATGGCAGGCCGCTACCGACTACGGCAAGCGATCTCTGGTCGAGACCGCGTTCGGTCGCTATAAGTCGATTATCGGGCACCGACTGAGGGCACGCTCATTCGCCGCGCAACAGACGGAAGTCGCCATCGGCTGCGCCATCCTCAATCGAATGCTGGCATGCGCGCGCCCGAAGTCCGTCCGGTGCGTGACAGCTCCCGCATAGACACAGCATCAAAGACGGAAATCCGTTCAGTTATCGACCGATGCACCAACGCCGGACGCGATTCAAAAAACTTTCGCTATGGCCGGAAAGTCGGACAAGCATGCGGAACGGCAGCCGCCTTCTTGCATTGTTCCGGCATAAGAACTCGGATGACGTCATGCTTGAAAAGGCAAACACCAAACCGGAGGAAGACCCTCACGGGCGACTAGCCGAACGGCCTTCCGAGATACCCGCTCTTGGTCTGTGGGATGTGATTGTCCGGGTTTATAGCGAGGTGGTCGCCGACCGCGTAACCTTGATCGCCGCCGGCGCGACTTACTTTATTGTTCTGGCGCTGTTTCCAGGAATGGGCGTTCTCGTTTCAATCTACGGCTTCATGTCCGATCCCTCCGATATTGGCGAGCAAATGGGGTTCGTCAGCTCTTTTCTGCCGCCAGGGGCGTTCGACCTTCTTTTGCCGCAGTTGCAAGCGCTTTCGAGCAAAGGCCGGTCAGAGCTGAGTTTTGCCTTCGGGTTGAGTCTGCTGCTCGCCTTTTGGAGTGCCACCAGCGGTGTGAAAGCACTATTTGATGCCATGAACATCGCGTACGCAGAAGTCGAAAAACGCAGTCTGGTTCGCCTCAATCTCATGGCATTCGGGTTCACATTAGGCGCTATAATCGTGCTCGTACTTTTGCTCGCGATCATCGGGGTCATCCCGCTGATATTGAAGGCGCTTTACCTCGACCAATGGGCGGAACTGCTGGCACGGGTCGCGCGATGGCCGTTCGTGCTGCTTCTGAGCGGATGCGCGACCATGGTAATTTATCGATACGGACCGAGCAGGGAGAACGCCAAGCTACGCTGGATTACATGGGGAGCGGCGTTCAGCACGCTTACATGGGCAGTTACTACGGTAGCGTTTTCAGTCTATTTACTCAACTTTGCCAACTATAATGCTACCTACGGAACGCTGGGCGCTCTTGTTGCCTTTATGATCTGGATCTGGTTGTCAATCGTAATCCTTATCGTCGGCGCGGAACTGAATGCCGAGCTCGAACATCAAACAAAATGCGATTCAACAACGGGCCCGCCCCGTCCTATGGGCGAACGAGGTGCAGTGATGGCCGACACATTGGGTGAAGAGGCAGGTTAACAACCTTCATGGATTTTCGCTGGGTGAAGGTGTCGTAATACTCGACCATCTTCCAATAGGAATGCAGGGGCGGACGCGGTTACCCCGGCGATACTCATTGCCGCTTCACGGAACGCCCCCGAAATCACAATGCCCGCCGGATGCCTGCCCTTAGAAACTCATCGGCGGTCTTTCGGCTCGGTGATCAGTCCGGGAACGTTCGAACGCTATCACTGTTGTATCCTGTCCAATTCGGAAGGAAAGTTCATGCGCGATTGTGTTATTGTTGGCGGGGGCCCAGCCGGGTTGACTGCAGCGCTGTACCTTGCACGCTACCATCTCTCATCGACTCTAATCGATGGTGGAAAAAGTCGTGCAGCTCTGATCCCGCTGTCACACAATCACGCCGGATTCCCGGACGGGATAAGTGGGCGTGACCTTCTGGAGCGAATTCGCCGACAGCTGGCATTATACCCCGCGGAACTCATTCACGGGCAGGTCGAAAGCATTGATCTGGAAGACGGCATTTTCCGCCTCAAGGTCGAAGGGAGCCTGCTGGACGCGAAGAAGGTCCTCCTAGCGACCGGAGTGATCAACCATCGGCCGCAGATGCCGGATGATCTTCACGACGCGGCGTTAATGCGCGGACTGCTGCGCTATTGTCCCGTCTGCGACGGGTACGAAATCACCGATAAAGACATCGCCGTGACGGGTTCGGGAAGCCGTGCATACGCTGAGGCGAAATTCCTTCGCAGCTATACGGCGTCGATTGCGGTGTTTCCCGATCACGGTTCGCTGGACATGTGCGAAGAAGAACTGGCCGAACTCTCGGACCTCGGCATTACGGTGCTCGATGAGCCGCCGCTCGGCTTTTCGATTGCGGAGGGCGCGCTGGAGGTCAAATTCTCCGACCTGACCCGCCGGTTTGCTTCGGTTTACCCGGCGCTTGGTTCGGACATTCAATCCGACCTCGCCGTCTCATTGGGAGCCGAGCGGTCGGAAGGCGGGTGCCTTTGGGTCGACAAGCATCAGCGCACAACTGTACCCAACCTCTACGCTGCAGGCGACCTGGTTCTCGGACTGGACCAAATATCCCATGCCATGGGTCAAGCGGCGGTTGCCGCGACCGCCATTCGGAATGATCTCTCGTCAGAGAAAGTCCTGCAGCGTTAATCGCGCCTCTGATGGTCAAGCTGCTGGCGCGAACGGCGGTGTCTTTGATTGAGTTGCTGCGATCGACGATCAAAGTAGCCATCCCATTCTCACTTTTCGCTTTGCCTGGGAGCCGGCAGAAAGATCAAGGTGAAGATTGCTGCGGCGGCGACACAAGCGACCAGCGGCGGCCAAATAGCAGCGAAGACCAATAGCCAAATTACTTGCCGAGGGTTATCGCGATCGAACGGTTTTGCGAAATGGACAAATATCACCACTGTAACGAGTAGCCAGATCATGACGAGGTTGCTTTGCATGCGCTTTGCTCCTGATGTAGATCTCCGTTGAAAGCACGGCCGCTAACGCACAATCTTGACCTTCCAAACAGATGTTCGAACACCGGTCGACGTACGTTCGCCGTGTGCGGGATGATCAATGGGGACGGGCTCAAGAAGGAGCGTGGGACCCTTCATCATACTGATGCCCAGTAGCTCAGCGCTCGCGTTCACAATCGAAGCTGGAAACTTCTCGCCGCTCACATGTATGCAAAGCTGGTCATTCGTCGAGGGGATGGACTCGGTCTCAGAGTTATCCTCTGGCGAAATCAGCAATACGGAATTCAACTCGAGAGACCGGCTTTTGGTCTGTCCGATCCAACTGCGCATACCTTTGCTTCGCGTTGCCTGGTGGTCCATTTCTATCGGCTAGCCATTTGCGTCGGTGCGATTTGTGCAGTGTCAACTCCGTAACCGGAAACCGCGGAGCTACCGAAAGTGGCGGCTGACACTAGAAGTGAGCTCGCGACAATGATCACCGAACTTACGGCGAGAGCAAGCGGTCTGAGCGGATTTCGGGGCGTCGCGTCCGGCATTTTGTTTCTCCAATGATGTGAGAGTCGAATCCTCGGGCAAGCCAAATGTTCCTAACGATCTAGCCGTTTCGTAAAATTGCGAAACTTGGACGCTTGAATCGACTTTAAAGCTTACGAGAACACTTGGTAGATTACGTTGAATCTCCGAGTTTTCCGATCATATATCCCGACCGGTTCATCTCGCCGTAACCCTCGCCTTCCCTGTCCTCGCTTAGTCGTCGTCGTTTCCAATACCCGATACAACCCGTGACCGAGCAGCCGGCGGATTATTACGTCGTTACGGAAAAGATCGTCGTCGGTAACGCGCACTGCTTGACTTTGTCGCAATCAAGAGCGGCAAGGACCACACCGACTATGGCTTTGCCCTCGTCAACAACAGGCATTTGATGGTCGAGCCGCCGCCCTTTTCATTCAGTGATACAAAAAATAGAGCTTGAGCTTTCGGACTCCTCAGTGGATCGACAACGCCCGGCCGTCGATCATTGCGACGAATTGATGGTCGCGCCCTATGTCATCGGTATCAAAGCCCAGTCCGCACCGACGTTGTGCCAGCAAGGTTTTCACGGTAGCCTTGCGCGGATAGCCAGACACTTCGCATTAGCCTGCGTGGCATACCCGTTCGATCACTAGGAGTTTTTATGAAAAAAGGCTGACTGCGATGTGACGCCTGAAGGCGCTCCGGACTAGCGCGGGATGAAACTAACCAGGCATTCGCAAAAAAGGCAAATGAAGAGAACAGGCTAACCAAGCCAAGACGCTGCGCCATCATAATATGAAGCTTCTCGGTTGGCCCCTACGACGAACCGCGGGTAGAGAGTACGATATCCTGAAGTAAATCACGACGGCGGCGGACGATGTACATAAAAGTCGGCCGCCAGTTATTGACGGCCGACTGACCCTAGTTGTTGGCAATGGACTTTAATCGACGTTTACAGTGCCTTTGATCACGACATCCGGATCGTTGCGCTGTTCCTTGATAATGATCTTCTTCTTGACGACGACATCCGGGTCGCGTTCCTTCACAACGATGCTTCCAGTCGTATCCACATCGGTATCGCGCTTGATGATGGTTACATCGTCGGCGACCGCAAAGGTGCCGAACGAAAAAGCTGCCGCAAGGCCAAGTGCAAGAATCTTCGTCCTTCAAACGATTGGAAAAGCGGGGCCTCCTTCAGGCGAGCCAATACGTCCTTTATTGAGCCGTATTGCGTCCAAGTCCTACCTGCCACCATCATCATTTTCGCTTGGGGGTTCTTCCGGTGGGCGATCCGCCGTCAGAAAAATCCCGATCGGACGCAGCGCCTCGAAATTGTCGCACGCCACTTTGAGAATGACGAGGATGGGCACCGCCATCAAGGCGCCAATAAAGCCCCACAGCCATGACCAGAAAGAAATGGAGATGAAGACGAACACAGCGTTTAGCTCCAGCCGCCTCCCCAAAAGCATTGGCGTGAGGAATTGACCTTCGAGAATATGGACGAATAAAATAAAGGCTGGGGCGATCAAGCCGTAGGCGGTGTTGTCAAACGTCGCAATCGAGATGCTGCCGACGAGAACGATGGCAATCAGCGCCCCGATGTAGGGTAGGAAGTTCAGCACCGCCGAAGCGACTGCCCAAACAAGTGGATTGGGTATTCCGAGTGCCCATACCCCCACGCCGACGACAATACCAACGATTATGTTGATAATGGTAATCGTGAAAAGGTAGCGGGAGATTTCTGTCTGAATGTCGTAGATGATTTTGAGCGCCCGCTTCTTGTCGCTCAGATTGGGAAACAGCTGGAGTATTTTCTGGTAAAACATCGTGCCAGAGGCGAGCAGGAACAGCGAAAGCACAAAGGTTACCGCCAGCGTTGTTCCCACCGACAAAAGATTTCCGGCGGCCCGCGATAATATGCCAGGCTGAGCGACCACGACCTTTTGAGTGCTCTCTCCCGATACATTTTCCGAGACGGCGTCGATCTGGGCTGTTGCCTGGATGGCCTTGTCAAACATCCGGCGCACCGTTTCCATGCGATCGCGAAGCTTGGCTCCTATCTCAGGGGCGTCAGAAATCATCTGAGAAATCGGCCCACTGGTCGCGTAGCTCAACGCTCCGAACGAGCCAGCAGAAAAAATGATGAGAATTGTCGCGGCCACAGCTGGCCGCATCCCCCATTTGCCCATGTATCGTACGACCGGGGTTAGCGTCGTCGCAAGGATGAATGCAAGGAATACCGGCGTAAGAAAGTCTCGCCCGATGTAAAGGCCATAGACCGCAAGCATCAGGAAGATGCCGACGATATAGGGATGAGATTTGCGACTTACCTGGAAGGGCAGGTCCGATGGTTTACGCGATTCATCGTTCGGCATTGCCACCTCGGGTAGTCATTTGCGATCAAAAGTGCAAATCAGGCGGATCCCGAAAATATCCCGTCTTCACAGCGACTGACCGCCGTGAGACAGGAATGTCATACTTGCGGGCTTCTCATAAAAATGCGGCGACCTAGCGGGCCGCCGCAATCCGATTTAAAAGTTTCAGACGCGGGGGTAGCGCCCGCGCTCCTTGGTGATCTCGTCGGCGTTGTAAGGGTCCCGCGTCGGATCGAAGCCAGTCCAGCCTTCCTGCTCGTAGCTGCGGCGGCGTGCAACTGGATCGACCCAGCTTTCGCCTTTGAGAATGCCATCGACTTCAGCGTAGCGGGAGTCGTCAACACGCGCGGTTACCAATGTACCGCCACGCCGAACACCTTCGGCGTAAACATGCGCCTCAGATTCGGACACGCCTTCCTCTGTCAAGGCGCCAACAATGCCACCAGTCGCACCGCCAACTGCGGCGCCCGCCACAGCACCGACGGCCGTTGCAGCCAACCAGCCAGCCGCGACCACGGGTCCGACGCCTGGGATGGCCATCAGCCCGAGGCCGGTAAGCAGTCCACCGGTGCCGCCGACGAGGGCTCCGATGCCGGCGCCCGTGCCCGCCCCTTCAGCGGCGTTGGATTCGTCGGTATAGCGCCCGTCGCCATTGTTGGAGACGATCGAAATGTCGTCAGCGACGATGCCGGCGCTCTCAAGCCTCGAGACGGCAGACTCGGCATCACGGTAATTGTCAAAGAGTCCGGTAACTGTTCTCATGGAAATGCTCCTTGGGTTACAAGCTTATTGGGCGACAACATTACCTTGATAATCCAGTCCCACCGGACCGGACTTGCCGTCTTTCGTCGCCGTGCCGCGCCACACGCCCTGGTCATCGAGTTTGAGCGAACCGACGTCAGTGTAGCCCGCCTCTGCGATCCGTTCCTTGGCCTGCGCCTCAGTAAAGCTGTTGGCGCCTTCCACGGGAGCCGTGGCGTTTTTGGTGTCAGGCGTGGTCACCGCAGGCGCATCTCCCTGCATGCCAAAATGCTCGCAATTTGTGCTGTTGTTGCCGAGATTTAAACAATGTCAGCAGGGACGGACCGCAGACCGTTTGCACCGTCGTTTTATCGAAGGCCGAGGAACGAAAGAATTGCGATAACGACCACAACTGCGCCGACAATCCAGATAATACGATTCATAAGGCTCTCCCAACTTTCAATGCTTAGATTAGCGCGCCTCCAGACTACTAGCGGCGTGCGGGCATTAATGAAATCGGTCGGCTTTTGTTCCAAATCAGCATTGAAATTCGAAAGAATCGACGGCTAAACCGGCTATCCGTGGTGACCAGAGGAGGAACGGTGTACTCAAAGCGACAGCGTCCGCAAAGCTGTTGGATGCAAAAACAGATTCCCTCCTCTACGAACCTACCAACCAGCCTATTGAAAAAGGCGCTCTAAAGCGCCTTGTTCAATATCTTTGACGGGGTCATTAGTCAGGGGTGGGTCGCTGCTGTTTCGCTAGATGTGACGGCATCGGCGATCTTGTCGAACCCTTCATCCACACGCTCCCGAGCAACATCCCGTACATCGGAAACAACATCGGCGGCGGCGTCCAAGGCTTGCGCGGCAATATCACCACCCTTTTCCATCGCCTTATCAGCCTCGACTTTAACGGCATCCTTTACCTTCGTCGCTGTGTCGCCCATCAACGCATCTTCCTGATCCGTGCGTGGCAGAGCCGCGCCAATCGCAGCGCCGAAGGCGAAGGCCAAAGCCCCACCCACCAGCGGCTGATCACGAAATGTAGTCTGGATCATATCGTTGAAACGGGCTGATTGATGCTGCGCGGCTCCAAACGATGACGAGGCAGCTTGCGACACAGATCGACGGCCGTCGGAAACGGTTGAGCCAACTTCCGCCACAGTGTCGGTAATAGCCGTCCATGTACGTTGCGCCCAACCCGATGCCTCATCAAGCGCGCTCCCGGCTTCGTCCACGATGCGGTCGATCTGCTGACCACTCGCATCCACGAAACCGCGGAAGGTGTTTCCGGCATCGTCCATGAAGTGGCCCGCCCGACGGCCGGTCTCATCGGCAAGTGCCCGGAAAGACTTCCCCGAGCTGTCTTGGAAGTGACTGTAACGCTTGTCACCGTCCAGGACGGCTGATCGTGAGCGACGCAGTTCGCCGACGATCGGCGCGAGCGGATAATCGAGTTCCTTGACCGACGCAGCTTCGTTGGTGCTTTGTTGGACTGATGGCTTGGCCATCAGCCAGGCAAGCCCTATCCCAATCAGTGCGACCGGAAGCGGATTGCTCACTGCGGAGCTTTTCAGGTTAGATGCGAACTCCGTGCCGCCATGGCCTTTGGCATAGGCGAGCGCCTCGTCGATCAACTGTCCTGGCGATAGCTTGTCCTGAATGGCGCCGAGCTTGTCCTCGATGCGACGGCGGTCCTGCTCTATTTCCCGCTCAATCTGCGAGCTCTTCTCATCAACATGGATCATGACATTTTCTCCTTGACGACTTCCGCGTCACGACGCAGCGAATTGGCGGTCCGCGGCAGTGTGGGGCTGGTGTTGCGGACGATCGCGATGCCACGAGAAATCGCTACCCACGCGGCCAAGCCGACCACCAAAGCAACGACGAGTGATGCGATGGCGTCCGCATTGGCTTCCCTGAACCCCATCGCGACCAGAATGGCGCCAAGCCCGTTGACGATCGCCGCCAGCATAATGCCTACCGCGCCGATCGCGAGGACGAGCCCGATTGCAAACATCTCCAAACCGGAAAGGGCGTTTGAGAGCTTCGACGACGCCTCGGTCTTCGCCAGCTCTATTTCCTTGCGGAACAGGCCGGAAATGTCCGAGACCAACCCCGATATCAGTTCCCCTAGGGGACGTGAATCTCCATTAGTCATTGTAGGTCTCCCTCTGCTGATTTGATTGTGAAGCGGTCTGCATGGAAGATGTCGTTCGATCGTTCGACGCCATCAGAAACCGGCTGGCAGCCAGTCCGGCGACGGCGGCAATCCCCAAAAACGCAAAGGGCTGGCGGCGACCGAAATCCTCGGCAACCCCCGCGATTTGACTCAAATTCTTATCCTTGACCTTTTCGGCGAATTGGCGAGCGGAGGCGCCGAGTTGGGCCGTATAGTCGCCTATGGCTCCCGCATCTTCTGACTGCATCTCCTTGCCAACGCGTTCGAGTGCGCCGGCTATTTTCTCGATCTGTTCAGCAGCGCGGCTCTTTTGCTGTTCGGCGACGTCAGTTGCCTTTTCGGTCGCCTTGTGGGCTACGTCTTCCACCGTCCGCTTTACGCTGCTAACATCTTCCTCGATCTTGTCTCGAAGCGTCGAGGTGGCGTCTTTCGCAGCGACGGCGTTACGGGCAATTGAACGCTCGAACTCTGTGTTCTCGCCGCTAGGCGGTGCGACGGGGCTGTATGAATTTCCGAATGTGTCTGCCATGAAAACCTCCCAAAAGGATGTGGTTCGCATGACCCGTCTAACGCGGATCATGGATGGACAGAGAATTCTAAAACAAGCGCTTAGTTCCAAACGCCTTAAAACGGCTCGGAAACTGGGCGCCGTTGGTGCACTCGGGAGGCGTTGCTAGCTCGTGCTTTCCGATCAGTCGTCCTGCGAGGTCCGATAGCTCGATCATGGGTTACTCACGTGCGTGATTGGAACCTTGCGCTGCGATATTGGTTCGACCTCGCCATCAAAAACAGATGATAAACAACGCAACACGCTTGGCACGGGGACTCATATGTCGCTGACTAAAATCTACGCTAATCTGAGCTGCTCGGATCTCGCCGCCAGCGCGGCTTGGTTCGGCAAGCTTTTTGGCCGTTCACCCGATGCGCGCCCCATGGCGGGACTGGCCGAATGGCACCATGCAAGTTCGGCAGGCTTTCAGCTTCACCAAAACCCTGACAACGCGGGTCGAGGCACCATAACGCTTATCGTCGATGATCTCGTTGTAGAAATAGCCCGGCTGGGCGAGGAAGGCATTATCACAGGCAAAATAGAAGAGGCGGACTATACGAGCATCGTTCGCCTTCAAGATCCAGATGGCAATCTGGTGGTTCTAGCCCAACCAAAAGCGTAACTCGTTCATCGCTCAGCAAAAGGGGTGCTCAATGATCATTCTGGCAGTCTGCATTGGGCGTCCCGAGATTCTTCCTGGAAAACGTCAGAGGACCGGCATCAACAAGCATGCGGTTATTGGCTCGCTGTCCGTTGACCAAGGGTGGTTTAGCAGGTGACGCGATCTGTGATCGAAGATATCACGGCGACCCTGATCAGGCGGTCTACGTGGAAGGTAGCCGAAGCCTTGATCAGTGGCGCGCCGACCTGGGCATGTCGATAGCGTACGGAGAGTTTGGGGAAAATCTCGTCATCAATGACCTCGACAACAAAATCGTGGCGGTTGGGGACAGACTAGTGATTGGAGAAGTCGTTCTCGAGGTGACGGCACCAAGAATGCCCTGTGCAACCTTCGCAGCCAAAATGAACGATCCGCAATTCGTGAAGCGTTACCGAAAGGCGGAGCGACCCGGCTTTTTCTGCAGAGTGATCAAGGCGGGAGAGGTCAAAGCCGGAATGAGCGCCACGCTGAAACCTTACACCGGAAAACGGATCACCATGCCCGACATGATGAGGGATTACGGCAGGACGATCGCTGGCGAGAGGTTAGCCGACTACTTGGCTACTCCAATTCATGAAAAGCTGCGGGCATCACTAACCACTGGAAAAGTTAAATTCTGAAAGCCACGAGCAAGCACGTCTCCGTATGGCGCTCAGTGGGACGTGTGCGTTCAAGATGTCGGCGGACAGGTGAATTGTGGGGCGCTGGACTGCGCCGCATCCAGGATCGCCGCTGGACCAACATCGCCGCGAGCAACAGACCTAGGCGAGAAGTCGTGGTCAGACGTGCAAGAAGCGGTGAAAACGCGGGGTTTTCGATGAAAGTGTTCCAAAACGATGCTTTAGGAAGCTGGAGTAAAAATATTAGCCACTGCACTCGGTGTTAACGTCAGCGATGATCATCTTGCGCAATAACGATCGGCGTCGAGCGATTTTCTATCGGCGGTTTGGTAATTTTCCGCCTTAATGCGTTTACTCTTGGGCGCCATGGTAAATGATGGTGAGACTCTGAATTTGGAGCGGGCTTTGAGCGGGACTAATAACTTGGGTAACGCGGCGGCAGGGGTCCCTAACGGGTCGGGTTCTCTAGCGGGGAAGACGCTCTCTGGTCGAACTATCCTCACTCTCGTCGGAGTTGCGGTCGTACTCTACGTTGGTCAGGAAGTGTTCGTGCCCCTGGCGCTGGCACTGCTTCTAACCTTCACACTTGCGCCAATCGTGTCGTTCCTGCGCAAACGTTATGTACCCCGGATCGCGGCGGTCCTATTAGCTGTTACCGGCGCTTTCCTTGTGATTGTAGCATTTGGGTTCATCGCTGCGGGACAGGTCGCAAATCTCGCTGAAAACATTCCAACCTATCAGCGCAATATTGTCGCCAAGGTCAACGCGCTCAGCAAAGCTGGATCAGGCAACGGCGTGCTCGAACATCTCAGCAAAGTCGTTGAGCGGATCGGCTCGGAAATGCAGGACACGGCCGAGGAAAGCAAGCAGAACCAGAGCGGACCTGATCCTGTGCCCGTGGAGATCATCACGCGCGCCAATCCGGTCCAAACGCTGGGCAATTTCATTTTGCCGCTGATCAGACCTTTTGCAACGGCCGGTCTTGTTATCGTCCTCGTGATTTTCATGTTGCTGGAGCGTGAAGAGTTGCGGGACAGATTCATCCGCCTGGTTGGATTGGGAGATCTCCACCGGACGACCACAGCACTTCAGGACGCCGGGACACGGCTGGGCAAATACCTGTTGATGCAGTTGATGGTGAATACTCTGTATGCCCTGCCCATTTCAATCGGCCTGTGGATGCTCGGCATTCCGAACGCAATTCTTTGGGGCCTGCTCACCCTCGTTCTCCGCTTCGTCCCCTATATTGGGCCTGTTATCGGCATGATCTTGCCGTTGTTTCTAGCACTTGCAATCGCACCGGGCTGGTCATTGGTGGCCTGGGTCGCCTCTCTTTTCATTGTTACTGAGCTGATCAGTAACAACGTCGTTGAACCCTGGCTTTACGGAAGCCACACTGGACTTTCCCCGTTTGCCATTATCGTATCCGCAATCTTCTGGTCGTGGCTCTGGGGGCCAGTAGGGCTTATGCTATCGACGCCGCTAACCGTGTGCCTCATGGTCCTTGGACGATACGTTCCGCAGTTCAGTTTCCTCGACGTGCTTTTTGGGAACGAGCCCGTGTTGCAGCCTCAGGAGAAGCTTTATCAAAGGTTGCTCGCGGGCGATCCGAACGAGGCGACGGACAATGCCGAGGATTTTCTCGAAGATGAATATCTTATCAATTACTATGAGAAAGTCGGCCTCCCGGCTCTGCTGCTTGGCGAGCTGGACCGCCAGCGGGGGGTAATGACGGAGGCTCAGATCGCCGTGTTCGCATCCACCAGTCAAGTTTTAATAGGCAACCTTGCAGACATCGCGATAGAGGAGGAGTCGGAGGACGAGGACGTCGAAGCCGCCATACAAAGTCAACTTGACCTTGAAACCAACCTGCCGGATGGCGAAGGGAAAACCGTACTTTGCGTTGGCGGCCGAGGTGCGATCGATGACGCAGCCGCCTCGATGATCTCTCAGATTTTGGCGGTCCAGGGCGCGTCGGTTTCGCAGGCTGACCATTCGGCGTTGAGTGGCAAAAACCTAAACGCTTCAAGTCTCTCTGAGATCGACACCGTTCTACTGGTGTTCCTCAATGCAGGCTCCAAAGCTCATGCCCGGCAGAGCGTCCGTCGTCTGAAGAGATTAAAGCCCACGCTTCGTGTTGGGATCGTAATGCCTTCATTGGACAGTCAGCGCGCTGCTCCGATATCGGCGGACGAAATCGATGCCGACTTTATCGCCTCTAACATCACGGAAGCAGTTCGCGATGCGCTGATCGTAGTCGAAGCTGTTGTGGTAAAGCCGATCACGAGGCGGGTAGTGAAACGTCGTCAACGTCGCAGTGGGGCACCAAAACCGAACGACGTTGTGGTTTGACTGAACCGCTCCGGGTTTGCCGGAGGCCATTTCGTTTTTATGCGGCCATGGCTGCTTCGTCCGGCATGGCGTGACATCACTCTTCAGCTTCGGCTCGCGGTATATCCTTCTGATAGGAAGAGCGTCCGAATATGGCTCTGCCGACGACGCCCGTGAGACCGGCGTCCTCAAATGCGTCCGTCAAGACGCACCAACGCTTGAGTGCCCTTTCGGGACGCTCCATCGGGCAGTCCGGTGGCTTCCGACAAGAAGGCCTTCAACGAGCCACGCCTGTCTCGGCGGTAGCAGATGGCGCCCACCTGCGCGACGTCGAACTCGACGATTTCATCGGAAACTTCGTTCTGGAAATCGTCGTCAAGCATGTTCGCCTCCGGTTGATGGGGCGACCCCCAGATACATTAGTACGCACCCGTAATCGATACCATCTGGGCTGCTGATCGACAGGGGTGTATTAATCACCTCTCAAGCAAGCGCCTGGCGGCCGGTCACGACATCCATAGATATCGAGTAATAGGTCGGCGTTCGGTCGCCATCTTTGTCGCCATGATGAACGACCTGCCCCCCTACCTCCCACCAGTCATTGTGCCGTTGAAGGATTTTCCAAGCCTGCTGTTTCTCATCGTCGCCAGTAAATTCATGAAATAGGCCCTGCACGACCGCACACTGCCATTTGTCGCGCCTCTCGATGTTCTCTACTTCAAGACAAACAACTGGATTTGACCGCATGAATTCGAGTTTCTGCCCCGGCATGGAAAAGGAATATATAAGTCTATTTGAACACACGAAGGTGATTGGAACAACGTAGGGCCGACCATCCTTGCAGCAGCCAAGCCGGCCTATGCGTTGGCTTTCAATGAACGCAACGCAAGCGCTGTCCGACATATCTTTGATGTTCATGGATGCTCCTCAATGGCAACAACGGTGTCTGGGAAAGCCCAAGCCCTTGGCTTCAGCTCGATCCCTCTACAGCCGATACTTAGGAACCGCCTTCTTCGCGCCACCGATCAAGCGCTTCAACCTTAACCTGAACGGGCGTGCTGTCGCCGGGGCCGACACTAGCGCCCCGCGCATTGAGCGCGGCAGTCAGCTCGGGTTCTGTAGTGACGCCCGACTGAAACAAGCTGATAAGAAAGCGCGCCGCGTCTCCGGTGGATTCCGGATCGACTTCGGCCTCCGTCCCACGGAAACCTGCCTTAATCAATATGGTATCAAGCATCGTTAGATTAGCCGATGTGAGGAAATGGCGGTGATTGGATACGGACATTGGTTTTCCTTTCAGTCTGGCACAGAGTTTTGGAAGTCACGCGCGCGCGCCATCATCGAATCACGGCTGTAAAGCTCGTGGATTGTTTCCTCGTCGGAAACGAGAGCCGCGTCCTTTTCGAGGGCCACGTCCAGATCCGTGGGCGCAACATCGATGAATTGCCTGACGGCTGTTCCAATGCCCATGGCAGGGATTTCGAGCACTGTCGAAAGCCGACGATAGGCCAAGAAGGACAGGCCCTCGATTAATTCCTCCTCTATCACGAGCTTGTAGGCTCCGGCCGGTTGGCTGGATATTTCCTTACCGACTGAAAAAGGGCGCCTGAAGGTTAGAAAGGATTCCACCGATCGGTTTGCCATCGGATTAGCCACCGGCCGCTGGGGCTATATTGTGCGCTTCGGAAACTTGGCCTGCGTAGCCTTCGACCATCATTCGCCCAATGGGCGACGTGCCGGAGCCATGGCGGAAAAGACGGTCGTGGGGCGAGGCCTGGTTCTTGCTCACTTGACCCCCGAAACGATAGCCGGGCCGTGTGCCGAGCATCATCAGATCGCCTGCCGCCAGCATTCTCATCGGCACTTCCACCGGGGATTTCGTGGGCAATTCCATCGGGGTCAGATCATCTACGAGCGCGGCATAGAGTCGGTGCTCTTCGATGATTCCGGCCTGGAAGTTTCTCAGCATCCCCATCGTTCGCGATATTATAAATGCCTGCATGATGGGAACGCGTTCCAGCATGCCAAGGTCATCATTTGTGAAATATTGGCGAAATTCGGAAGACATGACGTCCTCCTTCGGTTGGGGCTAGGGTTTCTGGTGTCCTACAAAAGCAGCGCCCGCTTTAAATGCTGCCAACGAATCCACGCTGCACTCAATTCGCGAACGAGGCAACTGAATTCCACATTGCGTTGCAGATCCGTGGTAGAACGTAGACGAGCTCTGCCCAGGACAGGCGAAGCGTGAAGCGACTGCACATGCTGCCTCCTTGCCCCGCTCTTCGGCGAGGCGTCATCGACCGCCTCTGATGTAGCGCAAAATTGCCAGAGTAAGGAATACAGGCCAGAACACGACCTCCGCCAAATCCATTGGCCACGATCACTTGGCCCTGCCGCCAACGCGGAAAACAAATGAAATCGGGGTAAGGTCACCTGCAACTCGCGGGTCGCAGGCTGTGCCAATACGGATCGACACGACAAAGTTCTTCTAATTGAACTCTCGTGAGTTTCGGTTCACTATGCTTCGGGCAAGGGCGCTTTCATGGCACAGGGTCACACACATGAGCAACCGATCGAGCTGAGACTTGCGCTGCGCTTTGCCAGGGTCGGGTACTACCTTGCGGCGATAGTAGGGGCCGTCTTCACGCCCATCGGATATTTCACCTTTCAATCCCCAGATTTCGCGATAGTCAGTATGTTCTTTGCACTGTGCTATCTTGTCTGTGCAATTATTGCGACGACGAAGGTCGCCGCCTGGGCCAGACTGCTCATGTGCATCGTCGGTGGCGCTCATTACGCGACGACTCTTTTCTTTGTCGGTCCGTACGCCGGACTTCAAGCATTCGTAGCCGTGCTGATGGCGATGCCGATGGTCATGTTTGCCCGCAGCGAGCTGCGGCTGATAGTGCCCGCCTATGCTCTACAGCTGTCCTGTATCATTGCTGGCGACGTCCTCGTGCACCGTTAGGGCGCACTGCTCGATCTGCCTTATGAGGCGCGACGGACCGCCTACTATAGCAATTTTCTCGCGGCCGCCGCGTTCATAACTTTCCTGCTGTACACCTACTCGCGATCTTCCATCCGCAACTATGTCAAGCTGCTTCATGAACGGGAGAAGACGGAACTGATGCTATATGAACTGGTTCCGGCTGTGATCGCGGACAAGATGATCCGTGGTCAAAGCATTGATGCTGAAAGCCATGGCGAATGCTCTGTCTTGTTTGCCGATCTTGTCGGCTCCACGGACCTAGCCGCGCATTTGTCGCCGATGCATCTGGTCGAAGTGCTCAACGGCATTTTCAGCGACATTGACCAGGCATGCGAGCAGAACGGCATCGAAAAGATCAAGACGATTGGCGATTGTTACATGGCCGCGACGGGTGTTTTTCCCGGCCAGAACGGGCTGGGAGCCCTTGTTGTCGTTGGACTCTCGATCATCGACATCGTCAACTCTTGGTCGGATCAGATCGGGCACCCGCTTGCCGTTCGCGTTGGCATCAGCACGGGTCAGGTCGTTTCAGGAGTCATCGGGCGCACGCGGCCCTTGTTCGACGTGTGGGGCCAGACGGTCAACAACGCCAAACTGATGGAGGCAAATTGCGACCCCAACAGGGTCCTGGTCGCGGAGATGACGCATTGGCGTGTCAAGTCCAGCTTCGAGTTTGAACCCGCGCGCTCCATCACAGCCAAGAACAAAGCCGTATTCAAAGCCTACCTCGTGACCGGCCCCAAGAAGCTCGACACAGGCGCATGAACGGAACCCCGGCCCGCCGCATTTTTTCTAGCAGTACCTCAAGGTCATCGCATCCATGTTGCCGCGTGACGTGAACTTGACCGTCAACCCGGTCGGCGAAATGACAGATGAGGAATTGCTTGAGCGAAAACGAGACCTCGACGAAGAGATTATGCCAAAGCTGTTAGATCGGCCAAAAACCCATTGATGTGACGATTTATAGGTTTTCAAAGCGCCCACGGGCGCGCGCGTTAGGTGATCCAATGATTTGCAGCGTGGCCGGGCTGTTCGGCGTCATTCTCTTCATTCGCTAGTTCGATCGGCGAAACCGCCCGCATCACCCCCAGACGACTAGCCACGCTGACCGACATAATCGACCACATCTCCTCGATGGCAAGCGCCTCATCAATCAATGGGTGCTCAAGGCCGAGTGCGTCGGACATCGCCAAGAAAGTCGCGTCGAACTGCCTGGCTTTCTCCTCCACATCGCGATACAGCTTGGAAACCGTGTCAAGGCTCGCGTCCTGATCGGTCAGCATAGTCGTGACGACATTCATTTTGATATTCGCGATTTCGCGCTGCTCTGTCATGCCGGCAAGCCAGTCGCGTTCGATTTCCTCGTCGACCACGACCATCAATCCGCAGCCCGCTTCGAGTAGCGCTCGCGTGCCCCGGCCTCGCAGGCGCTCAAAAGTTCGTCTGCGCCAACATGACCCATGCGATACTGGCGCATGATGAGGTCAGCAAGATCCTGTCGCGTCTCCTCGGTGTCGTAAAACCAATCCGCTGAGATGAGGGTGCCATATACGTGCTTGATCGATTGGAATTGCACCGGATCGATGCTCGTCGCTAGGGGAGTGGCATGCATGTCTGGCTCCATCATGTCTTGCAGCGGGACGACATACTGAACTGCGATTTCCACGCTAAATACGTCGAACCAAGTGAACCTGACATGCATGGATGGGCTCGAAGGGAACGCCAGCAGTCGCGCGCCTCAAAGCAGGGCTGCGTGAGAAGACCGGGGTAATCTTAGGCAAAGGCCTGCGCGCTTAAGTATAGAACGCGCGCAGGCGAGCTTTGGTTCAGATATCAGGCCGGCGAGCCGCTATCAGCTTAGGGGTAGACCGCCGACTGATCGCTTGTACTCTGAAGTGATTTGGTCGTATGCGCAATCGCTAAGATACAACGCGACAAAATATGCCAGTTCTACTTGGCGGCCTCAGCGACCAGCGTTGCCATCGCCGCACGGACCTCAGCTTGGGGCCAGCCCTCAGCGACCGCTGCCGCGATCAGGTGCGCGCCGCCGCCAGTCTTCATCATAACGAAGTTGCCCCGCAAGGCCGCCTGGCACGTGACAGCGCGATTTGGGTGTCTCCGGGGGAGCAATGGGGGAGCGATCGGCAGCATCGCGTCGTCCTTCCTACGCGCATTTATCTTCGGTTTTCATCGTGTGTGGCGGCGATCTGAAACCGCCAACTTGTACATAGATTCGCATACTTCGTGTTCGAAGCTTGTCACGAAAGTAACTTGCTGCCTGACGTCAGCCGGATGTAGCTGCAATCACAAAAAACCCGATCGTGAGCAACGCAAAGACACATGCTTTTAGCCTGGCGCCACGGTGGTTCCTCCTCTAGGCCTCCGGAAGGTTCGAGAACATGCAGAGCGAGCGAAAACGCGGCATCCGGTAGCTCAGTTGGAGTTCGCAGCCATATGCCTGTGGTCGCGGGACCTCACCAAGTGCAGGCAGTAGTCATCCATTGCGTCAGCAAGCGACAGCGCGGCGTCGGTCTCGCGCCAACCTGATTGCACCATCGCCAGAACGGCCTGCCGCGCAATGTCCCGCGCCTCGCTCGCAGTTGTTGATCTTGATGCTTTAATGAACTTTGGCATGCGCAAGTCC
This sequence comes from Rhizobium sp. TH2, assembly GCF_024707525.1. Classification (NCBI taxonomy): domain Bacteria; kingdom Pseudomonadati; phylum Pseudomonadota; class Alphaproteobacteria; order Hyphomicrobiales; family Rhizobiaceae; genus Rhizobium; species Rhizobium sp. TH2. The sequence continues at coordinate 159,095 of NZ_CP062233.1, forward strand.
CTCCTTAGGTCTCGGCATTGATCGTCCCGGGCAGTGCGTGGATGCGTGGGCAGTGTAGTCCACCGGCTCTGTTTGCGCAGATCCAACTGCCCGGGATTTCACGATGCCACAGGTGAGGAGCGTCGCAACCGAAACCAATCCTTAACCTTACCGTCAAACGACTTTCCCAGCCTTGACCACATGCTGACTGCCATGCCATTTGTTTTGGGACGCGCCTGTTTCATTTTGATATCGCGCATCTGCACCTTGCTGGCGATCAAATTTGGCCGAGAAGCTCAGCGATTCGACAACCTCATCACATGATGGACAGTATGAGGCCTATCCCGATCGGGAAGGGCTGATCCTGCGCACGGGCGACCGGAAGCGAGGGGGCTCCTGTTTCGTTGTCGGACCCGACTGGAAAGGAGAGAAGCCCATCGCCATCAAGCAGGTCTTCATCTCCTTCACCTCGTTTGATTTGCCAACTTCGCACTTCTGAGAGTTGACAGCGGCATGGTCTACGGAACCTTTCCGGAGCCGATCCATTCTAGATGCACAGCTGTGGATCGTCCCCCGCCTCTTTTGACCACAGCCAAGAGCATCCTTCCCCCCGTGGGATGACTCCAGTCAAATAACCCGATGCCTTCCCCCTGAGGCGTCGGGTTTTTCATGGGAAGATTACGTTCGTTGCCTTGTTCATGCACCGAATACAAATGCTAGTCTATTGAATAATATATAAAATACTGAAGGGATATTTTTTCAGTCCACCCAATTATCCACCATGGCATTCGATGCTACCTGACACTTTTGACCAAAAGGGCCGCGCGGAGTTAGAGCTGTGGATGGCGGTGCGCTTATAAAGGGACGGTGTTTTCCGCAAGGGTCTTTGATTGTGCGCCGCCAATCGTTTGCAATGCGACTCCAGTCAGGAAAAAGAGCATTGCAAATGTTATGACTGCTGCACCGATACGGACTATCGAATAGGTGCTCATGCGTTCAAACCTCCGTCGTGAACGAGGGTAACCGGCCGCCAGAGTTTGTGCGTGTCAGGCGGTCGGCTCCTCAGGAGAGACGTAGTTGAACGCGGCAACCATCGACTGGTTCCGCTCTCAGGATCCGCCTCCGGCGACCCTGTGCAGTGAGGGTGGCTGGAGCGGGTAAGCAAAAAAGAACCGGCCACTGGGACCGGCAAAGTTTGGACGGGCTCATAATGCGGATCCCGGAAGGTTGTTCCAAGCGGCGCCCAATGGGAGTGACACCGGTTGCCATCTGATATCGATTTGGATAAGAAGAAGGCGCAGGAGCGCGCGGCCAAAATCTATGGAAACGCGATCGAGCTAGGTGCGATTGCGCCATGCTCCACATCTACGGCCTGGCACAAATGAGTACCTGAACACGCGCTGGTTTGGAGATTGCATTCCAACCCAATAGCCTACCGGCCGGCATCCGGCACTCGTGGGAGTAAAGTTATCTGGCTAGCGATGCGAACCGGGTTCGGGCGCGGCGCTCCAAGATATGGTCGTGCTCCTCCTGGGTCAGGTCCAAGCTGATCAAGTCGGGGGCGTCATTTTCGCCGACCTGCGACGCTGTGTGCGGCTCAAGTGTCTTAGAATCGCCGGCGATTTCCATCATTTCAGCGACTTTGGTTTCGAGGGCGTCCGCGCCGTGGGGAAACAGCCCTGCGGCGATGGCCTCGTCAAAAGTCCTCGCATTTTCGTTGTTATTGGTCATGCGCTTTACCTTTCGTGTGTGCGTTATGCGCCAGGCGTGGTCGCGCTGATCAGTGGTGTTGCAAGCTAGCGAGTATGAGCGCCATTCAAGGTGACACCAAGGCACGGTGGCCTCACTTCCCACTGACCTCAACGTGCCGGACCAAGGCTACGGCAAAAGAAATGGCGCGATTATGAGCGCGTTCTCGTGCGGGCTTTCATCCGATCCCAATAGTCCTCAACCGCCTTCGCAGCCTCAGCCGCCGATAGGCTATATCCGGCATTTGGCATGATAGGCGAGCCGCGAAATCGCGGAGGATAACTGCCAGACCACCGCCACTGACCTTTTTTCAGGCTCTCTCGGTCAAGTCGGATTCTTCCTGCGTTCATATCGCCATCAAACGCGCAGTAGTCTTCGAATGGCTTTCCATCAATGTCTTGTTCATCCTGCCAGGTTCGGCGCCAGCGGTATTTTTTCTGCCAGTCGTCAGCCATGATCAATCCGGATCATCTGCGGGGTCTGGTTCTTCGGCAGCAATTGCTGACTGGTTCTTCACGACCGCTTGCAGGGCGTTCATTGCTTCCACCGTGCTGTAGCCGGCGTCATTGGCTTCGGCCATCAATTCAGAGACGCGGTCATCCATGGTGGCTTGAAGTTCGGTCTTCCTATCTGGGTCATCGAGGGCGCGGCGGGCAAGTTTCATGGTCAATCCTCGCTGTTACGTCTGTCTCGAAAGAAGCGCTCTCGTTCCGCCTTGAGCTTGATAACGGACGCCTCGATCGATTTCATCATCGTTTTCTGGGCAGCCATGAATGCCTTCGAATTGGAAGACGGGAGCGAAGCCGCGCCCTTCATATGATCGATCGGGCGCGGCCGGCCAGGCCGGGTACTCTCTACATGTTCGGCCATATTGAAACCTCCGAAACTCAACTAACGCGAGTCAATCGAATCACTGGCGACTCGTTCCGCAAGAGAGAAAAGAATCTTCGAAACCGTGCAGACCCGACGATTGACTAGTCGGCATTGGATGCAAATATTTCTGACAAGGAGGCAATTCATGTCGATCAACTCGCCTCGACATCCTGGACCATACATTAATCGAGCCTTGGACTGCATGGCTGCGATAGAGCGCGATTTTCTTCGTGAGACTGTGAACTCGACAACGCCTTATGTAAATCTCGATCGAGTGTTGACTGAGATTGCAGAAGACGCGACCCGAGCCGGTTGGTCCGAACAAGAACTGACCGACGCAGTGCTCAAGCTTGCTTTGCGCTACAACATGAAGCCGCCCGTCAAGGGAATATAGGCGGCTGTCGGATGCATAAGGAGCGTTGATTGCCTTCGATTGCTGCCCCGGCCGACTGGGATCCATGTTTTCATGGGCGTCGGCCGGGGTGCACTCCGCGATTGAGGCGCGGAATTAGTCAATCTAGAACAGATACCGCAGCAAGCTTACTACGGTACCGCCGGCCATCGCGCTTCTTCCGACACCTATCAATGCACCCGCGCCAAGCACGACGAAAGCGATCCGCCGAAAACCCATTGGTATAAAAGCTTGCCCCCTGTCCTTCCTAGCCATGGTGGGACGACGATTACTTGTCGCAACAAGCTTGTAGGAGATATCTGGTTCGAGTTTTGAAGGAATTTTACTCATGATACACTCCGCTTGACGCCTGAAAATCCCGCCCAAATTGCCCGGCGGCGGTTCGTCCCTAGTCTTAGAACAAAATTGGGGAGCTCGGAACGCGCGTCCGCCTCTGTCTCTCAGGTTCGCCGTCTGTGCCATCGTTACGCATGAAATCATTAAAAAGCGCGATCAGCGTCGTGGCAAGATAGGCGTTCGACCAGCCCGCTGTCCGGCCCTCGTTAACAATGGCAATCACCAGAGGCTCCAAGGACTCTAGGGAGTTGGAGCGATGGTCACGGTTACGGGCGAGCATTGGAATTTGCCGCGTTCATTCCGGCCGAGGGTTCTTTGGAGAGATATACGCAATAATCATCGCAGGCATCAGCAAGAGCGAGTGCCGCTTCACTTTCGCGCCAACCCCCCATTACCATTTGGACAATCACTTGCCTGATTGTTGATCGGGCCTCTTTTTGACAATCGATAGGCCTTGCGAATGATGACGGCGCCGTCCTCGGCTCCCGAACTTTAATCCTCTCCAGCACAACGATTTCCTCCAGTTGCACTACTCAGCCGACTATTAACCCCTAAAATTCTAGGGGAATCCAGAAGATTTTTGTTTTGTACGAAAACGAACCAGGCGGTCGAACCAGCGAGCCGCACGAGGCGACTGGGGTAAAGCCGGACGACCGATTTTGATACGCTTGTGGATCGTACGCTATCGCACGGTTCGGGCTACACGGCGCTTTAATTAATCTGTGGCGAAATGGCGCCATGGTAAAGCGTCCGAAGCCTCCGTCCTCCGCGCCGTTGAAGCGCGATGTCGATCTGCCGTTAGTCTCACGGCCGATCGTTGCTCCCGATCCTCTCCAAGCGCGTCTCCCCTTCGATCCCATGCCGGCAAGGATAGAGCCGTGCCTGGCTCTATTCTCGCAGAAGGTCCCCAAGAGCGAGGAATGGCAATACGAGATCAAATGGGATGGCTATCGCCTCGCAATCCATGTCGAGCTCAACGGCATTCGCATCATTACGCGCGGCGGCCACAACTGGACTGACCGATTTCCCCCTATCGCAGCGGCGGCACGAGCCTTCAGCCCCAGGACGCTCATTCTTGACGGCGAGGCCGTTGTGCTGGACGAGCAAGGCCGATCCGACTTCAGCGCGCTCCAGAAGGCGCTTGGCGGGCGTGGTGGCAAGCGCAACGCGGGCGAGGCTGTCTTCATCGCGTTCGATCTGCTTTATCTCGACGGCCACGACTTGACCGTGCTGGGCCAGCACGAGCGCCGGGAGATGTTGAGGGATCTGCTCGAAGGCAATGAAGGCGCCATCAAGTTCTCGGAATCGATCGACGCCGATGGAAACGAGTTGCTGAAGCAGGCATGCGCCCTCGGCTTGGAAGGCATCATCGCCAAGCACGCAGACCGACCCTATAGATCAGGGCGCACTGGCGATTGGCTGAAGATCAAATGCGTCCAGAGCGACAGTTTCGTGGTCGTCGGCTATGAGCCATCCACTGCCATGCCCGGCGCCGTCGCACGGCTTCTCCTGGCAGCGATGAAGGATGGCAAGCTCGTCTATGTCGGTTCGGCGGGACTAGCTTCAAACACGCTCAGGCGCGCGAAATTAAGACGCTACTGGATGGGATGGTCACAGATCGGCCGGCTGTTGCGAAGAAGGGCAAGACGCTCGTGTTTGTTCGGCCCGAACTCGTCGCCGAGATCGAGTATCGCGGCTGGACCGATGACGCGAAATTGCGACACTCCTCATTCAAGGGGCTGAGAGACGACGCCGATGATGGTTCGGTCTATTCGCTCTGAATATCCTTCACCAGCCGCATCTTTCGTAGCCGCATCGTCTTTTCTAATCGCTCCCTACGGTCCTTCTCTTCCATCTCTCGATAGGCACGATCGGTCTCAGCCTTCCGCTTGTCGCGGCTTTCCCTACTGCTCGGCACCTTGGGTTTTTCCTCTTGCATTAGCAAACCCTTTCGGACCTGCAAAACGCGCCGCGAATATCTGGGTTCCAAGGAGGGTCCCGTCCTAGTCCTCGTTGAACGCCGCCATGACTATGAGTCGTCCAGGTATCTGAGCCATGTTTCCGAGCGGCCTTGCGCACTGCGAAAATTCGGCGACCCTGACAAAACACACGCGGGTGTCAATATTGCGTTACAGGGATCGACAGGCTGGCCAAACATCTTGTCGTAGATCGCCGACCCAAGGACAATCATCGGCGAGGCCAGCATTAAAGACCCAAGCAAGGTGACGAGAACCAAGAGAGCCACCACCCACAACAGTGTGACCTTGCGCATTGCGCACTCCTTTTCGCAAGTGGTCACTTCTGGGTATCCGGTTCGAATATCATGCCGCAGGGAACTAGAAGGCGCAAGCATCCACGTTTGACGAGGGTGTGCCTACATTCAGCAAATTGGATTGAATAATGTTGCGGGGGGCCACTCCTGAGAACAGCGCAGTAACAGCACGGATCGCGGCTCAAGGCGCAAAATTATTCCATTAGCCGCTCCAATATTTCGACCGGTTACTAGGTAAAAAGCCTCGAAAACTACAGCCGGGGAGTCTGGCCTGCGCGACGCGCCTAGCCGGAAACCAGCCTCATCCCTATCATCGAGATTTGGAATAAGACGTCTGATACACCAAAGCAATTAATGGGTACAGGATCAAGATGAGCTGCAAGAGCTTCGAGTTAAGTCCCGCCAATTCCAAAGGCCATCTGTCTGCGCGTACGGTGCTATGACCCAGATCCGTGCATCGCTTCAGCGCTCGACAACGCACGGCAGTGGTTTTGTCTTGCTGGAGGCCGTTCATCTGACGATTCTTCCTGGTTTGAGGTTATCGCGAAAGTTGCTTAGGTTTCTCTATATTAGTTTTGCTTGACCTTCTCCGGGGAGAGGTTCAACTTGGCTGCCGTTGATACTTCATAAAGGGAGAATGAAGTCATGGCAGTGTTTACATATGGCGCTGATTTGCCGCCCTTTTCGTCAGTTCACCAACTATACGATATCAACAGTCTGGACCTCATTGACGAGGGTAGCTCACAGGCGATTTTCGAAGACGAGAACGGGTATCAGATCGTTCTGATCGGCACAGGATTTACATATAATTCCGGAATCATGACCGGCGGTACGGTCACGGGCCTCAACCTGTTGGACGATCAAGGCGGTGACTTGCTGAGCGTGACAGGCACAAACTTCGACGTTCTGGATTTGATAGCGAAGTTCACAGATGAGCCGGATCTGTGGGAGTTCCTGAAGCTGCTGACGAGCGGTAACGACGTTTATCACGGCAACGACAATGGAACGGTCATCAGCCTGTCCGAAGACCATGGAAACGACGAGGTGTTCTGCGGCGATGGGGGGTCCTTTGTCGGCGGTTCCGAGGGCAACGACAAACTGCACGGCGGCGCGGACTGGGACACGCTCAGTTTCGAAGAGACGTATTGGCGCAATGACGCGACGATGGGAATTATTCTCAACGCCGCCAAAGGCACTGTCAGGGACAGTTGGGGCGACAAGGACACGTTTAATGGCTTTGAGGAATACGACGGATCCAAGTTCAAAGACCGGATAACCGGCAGCAAACGCGACGAGGCCTTCATGGGCCTCCAGGGAAAGGACACGATCGACGGCGGCAAGGGTTGGGACGATGTCCGGTATCAAAAGGATGAACAATTTGATGGTGAAAGCGGAATTATCGCGAACCTCGCCAAGGGTTTCGTGATCGACGGATTCGGCGACAAGGACATTGTCTCGAATATCGAAGGCGTGGTCGGCACCAACGAAGCTGACAAATTCGTTGGCTCGAAGGCCAATAACTTCTTCATTGGTCTCGACGGCGTCGACAGCTACGACGGCGGCAAGGGTTCTGGAGACATCGCGCGGTTCTTTTACTGGAATGACATCGGCCAAGGCGGCATCATCGTCGATATGACCCTTGCGACGGGTCAGGTCATCAATGACGGCTTCGGCAATACCGAAACCATGAAGCGTATCGAGGGGATCGACGGGTCGCAGTTCGACGACGAGATCAAACTCGGCAAGGCCAATGGTTGGATCTATGCTGACGAGGGTGACGATCGCCTGGAGGCGGGCACAGGCCAACAGTGGTTCTCGGGCGGTGACGGCGAAGATATTTTCGTATTCGCAGCGCTGAATACCCTCGGCAACAAGGACACCCGTGACGAGATCGACGACTTCGATCAGGGCCAAGGGGATCAGATCGACCTTTCTGGCATCGACGGACTCTTCTTCGGCGGCGAGGGAGCGTTCAGCGGTGAAGAAGGCGAGATTCGCTATACCATCGCTGACGAGAAGACGATCATCGCCATCGACACCGATGGAAACGGCAAGGCTAACTTCCAGATTCAGGTCGACAGGGCAGTGGAATTCGAGCAAGGAGACTTCATCCTTTCGCTCTGATACCCAGATGCCGCACTTCCCCTTCGCCCTAAGCTCGAGTCGCGAATTGGAAGCTTAGCTCATGCCCGGTCGCTCACGCGGTCGGGTATTTTGTTCCCAACTCTCAACAGCAAAGAATCGGCGACTCTGGAGCAAGCGCCGGTTCTGTTTGTGAATTAGCTGTTAGGGGTCTTGCTCATCAGGGGCGCTGAGCACGGCTATGGGTGCCGGACAGACCCTAACAAAATCTTACTCGATGACGGGGCTCGAATGTTTGTGCTCGCGTTGAAACCTAACCTTCAAAGGAAAGTTATAACTTCACAGGAGCGTGCCATGCCTCAGTTCTATTTCCACATCCGTGACCATGACAAATTAATCCCGGATCTTGAAGGTGTTGAGATGCCCGGCGCTAGGGCTGCGCTGGAAGAGGCCAAGGATGCCGCGCGAGAAATTCTCGCGGCTCAAGTTCGGCGCGGTGATGTCATCGACGGCCATGAATTCGAGGTATGGGATGAACTCGGCACCAAGCTTTTCACGGTGCCATTCAGGTCGGTGCTAAAGTTCGACTGACCTGGGGCTTTTCCGGGCAGAGTGGTGGCACGAAGTTATGCCTAAATGCTGGCTCTCCATCTGCGAAAACGGTCACGCTTGCTGCTTTACCATTCGCACAGGCATTTTCTGCAAACGCGATTGCTGCTCGCTCCGCAGACGCTCGGGATGAGAAGAAACAGACTAGGCGTTCGTTTCGGCGAACTTCCCATGCGCCACCGGCCGCCGCCAAGCATTCGAATTTGATCATTGGTAATAGTCAACCCGCACTAAAGAAGCCGCTAATATAGCGCGTCAACTATCATGATCAACTGCGAGCCTTCATCGAGTCCCAATATTTTTCCTTTCCGGCCTCAGCAGCCGTCGAGGCCGGCACTGATCCCTCTTAAGCGGACTCTCGGACAAGTCTTATCCTGCCGGCATCATGTCGCCATCGGCTGCGCAATAGTCCCCAAACGGCTTTCCATCGATGTCGTTTTCATCCGGCCAGGTGCGGCGCCAACGGATTTCTTTTGCCATTCAATGGAATGGTCAATTCGGCGGATCGTCTGCGGGGTCTGGGTCTTCTTCCAAAGCGATGCGCGCATTCTTGACGATCAGTTCAAGCGCCGTGAGAACTTCCTCGGAGCTGTAGCCGGCGGCGTTGGCGGTCGCCATGATGCCGATGATATCTTCCTCAATCAGGTCGAGCACCTTAATGATGCGATGGTTTGTGCTCATTCTCATCATGTCTCCCGTGCCGGAAAGGCGCTTCACACTGAGCTAATTGCCAAGACCCAAAATTCCATTGCAATCATCGCGAGGATGCACATCATTAGAGTTTCTTCTTCGCCCGGATCCGCGAACCTCAATCCTCGCTGTTTCGGCGGTCTCGAAAGAAGCGCTCTCGTTCCGCCTTGAGCTTGATAACGGACGCCTCGATCGATTTCATCATCGCTTTCTGGGCCGCCACGAAGGCTTTCGAGTTGGACGATGGGAGCGTAGCCGCGCCCTTCATCTTATAGGTCGGGCGGAGCCGCACGGGCCGGGTACTCTCTACATGTTCGGCCATGTCCAAGCCTCTGAAACTCAACTAACGCGAGTCAATCGAATCACTGGCGACTCGTTCCGCGAGCGAGAAAAGAATCTTCGCAACCGGACCTTGGTTCACTGTTCGATGATTGACTGTGCGCAAGCGTCTGCCAATATTGCGGATATAGAGGAGCTTCCATGGCAGATAATGAAGACGTGCCCCCCGATGCCACGCCCGGCTCCCGTCGCAAAGAGACGAATGATGCCTACGCCAAAATTGCTGAACAAGAGCGTCTGAGCAACGAATCGAAGAATATGCGGCGTCGCAGGATGAAGGAATTAGGGTGGCCGCCGCCGACCAACAGAGGGTGACCGTCGCGTGTTCTGTCGTTAAGCCAGCTTGCGTGTCCGCAGTTCATGGATGGCGCGGAGCGTTTCTCGGCGCGACCAACCTTCGTCCACGGCAGCTTCGACGAGGCCATTTGCCGAAGCTTCAAAGTTCGCCCTGAGTGAGGCGATGCAGGACAGACGGCGGTTGGGATGGCTTTTCGGTAATAAAGGCGGCGCGATGGGCAGCATTTGAAAATCCTTCAAGCGAAGGCCGCTCTGGAGCTAAAGACTCGGCTGACTGCAATGTTCCGGGGCCTTGGTAGGAAAGCTCCCCTTTAACAAGGCACGCAATGCGTGGCGCCATCGCACGGCTTCTGCTAGCTGCCAGGAAGGGCGACAAGCTCGTTTATGTTGGATCGGTAGGAACCGGCTTCAAGCACGCTCAGGCGCGCGAGCTAAAGACGTTGCTTGACGGACTAAGGACCAATCGGCCGGCGATAGCGAAAAAGGGCAAAACCCTCGTTTTCGTTCAGCCGGAACTTGTCGCAGAAATCGAATATCGAGGTTGGACCGATGATGGAAAGCTGCGACATGCCTCGTTCAAGGGTCTGCGGGAAATCCCAGATGAGGCAAATGTCTACAACCTTGATGAAACGAACCCGAACGGCCAATAGGCGGCAAATCAAACTTGCCGGGATGAGGTGCCTGGCTTGCGCCACGTCCGGGACTCGCGGGGACGAGCATAGTCTAACGCGGCTTTAGGAAATAGGTGTCGAAGGTGGAACTGATGGGCGAACAGTTGCGTTATTGCATCGTCATTTCTCCCTGGATGAGGACTCCGGCCCGGTCATGCGAAAGTGCGGCCGGGCTTTCTTCGGATATCGCGCGGCCTTACTAAGGAAGCACCTGCGGCTGAGGCTGCTGTGGCGACGAAGGGAAGTTCATCACAAGCGGCATATTGGCCTCCAAGCAGGCCGATATTAGTGCCTCTCGCGCTGCTTCGGTCGCGACCATACGCTTAGCGGCCGCGCGACAGAGATCCAGCGCTCGGCGATGATGCACACCGAACTTAACCGGCCATTCTTTCTCCAGAAAGTCGATCGTGTCTTCGAGCGAATGAAAAGTGTGCTGAAGACTATTTTGTAGCCTGACGGTGATCGGCTTACGCCAAAATGTTTCAATGACCTGCATTTCATCCTCCTTTGGCCATCAAAAACTAAGCGGATACTTAAATTTAGGGCGATAAAGAGCAAACGCAAGGCTCTGTACGAAAGCAGACAAAGCATGTCCGATCAGATCAAAACCGATTGCCGGCTTGACTCTTTTTCTATCTGAGAACAAAATGAGAACATATTCCGCATGAGCGGAGCATTTCACGTTGTCAGCGATAGGAGAACCGCCATGTCAGCGGCCGAACAATTGCGCCTGGATGTTGGCTCGTTCGAACGAAGCCCCCGTCAAGAAGTCGATCTCGTCGATGCGATGATATGCGCGTGTGGTGGCGATGCGCGCCAAGCGGTCCGCGAGTTGATGCTAGATGCCGACTTCCTGCGTGACCAGCTCTACACGGCCTCCCGGTTGATGAGCCAAGGCTATGGCCGGGGATGGAAGCCCAAATACGAGCGCCTGTCATGATGCGGCGCAAGGGCGAACTTTCCCAGGCAGGCATCGATCGAGGATGGCCGCATCAGATTGCCGTGCCGTATGATAGCTGTACGGGCAAGAATTACAATCCGCCTCACACTTTCATTCGCGGGCTGAGCGTCTGCGGGCGAACCCACACAGTGCTGCACGGCGACGAAAAATATCTCGTCTTCTGCTTCGCAGATGTCGCGGATGCGCTCCAGTTCAAGGAAGCCTTCGGAGGCATCCATTCTATCCCGAGGACAGGAAGGGTAGGAACTGGAACCGGCGGCCTGGGGATATCCACCAGCTGCAAAAATCATGCAATCCGTATGAGTGGTAGACGGGTGCCAGTATGCCGGAAAAGACGACCTTCACCTATCGCGAGAAGAGCTACACACTGTCTGACGCTGACCGCAATGGACAGATTATCGAGGCGCACTGTCGATACTGCAACCTCACGCACAATTTCCGGCCGGCTGACCTCATTGCTGTACTGGGTGATCAGAAAACCTATTCCATCGAAACCCATATGACTTGCCAGAAATGCAAGAAGAAGGACTATATATCGGCAAAGCTTCGAAGCTACGACGGGTCGTACATTGGAAAGCTACCGGTTCGAGAGTTGGTCGAAGTCTACTATGTGAAGAAAAGCAGGTGGAAGAACGGGGTGCTGTGAATGTGCAATCTGTATCGGCTGGACGCTCGCGATTGGACCATCAAATTCGTCCAGGACGCCCAGAGCTTCGACAACCTCGTCAACATGATGGACAGCTACGAGGTCTATCCCGATCGTGAAGGGCTGATCCTGCGCAACACCGCCTCCGGCCGCCGGCAACTGGCGCATGTTCGCTGGGGACTGCCCTCATCGCAGAAAGCTCTGATGGATGCGGCGGCGAAACGCGCCGACAAATTGCGCGCCAAAGGCAAGGAGGTTGATTTCGCCCAATTGCTTAAGATGGAGCCCGACGGCGGCACGACCAATGTCCGCAACACCAACAGTTCGCATTGGAAACGCTGGCTCGGCATCGAAAACCGATGCGTCGTTCCGTTCACCCGATTTGCCGAGCCCGATCATACCAGCAAACCGGAGTCCGGAAGGGTGCCGAATGCGTGGTTTGCCGTCGATGAAACCGAGCCCATGGGTATTTCGCAGGCATCTGGGTCGGGGACTGGAGCTGCGTCCGCAAGGTCAAGGAAGGGTCGGTCACATGCGATTTCTACGGCTTTCTCACGACGGAGCCGAACGGCGTGGTGGCACCGATCCATCCAAAGGCGATGCCGGTCATCCTCACGACGCCAGAAGAGATCAACATCTGGCTTACCAAGCCGTGGGATGAGGCGAAGGCGCTGCAGCGGCCCTTATCCGACGATCAGCTTGTCAAATTGGCTGCTTGAACCATCTTTTTGCTGGATATTTGTGGTCGATGTAACGAGTCCTTCTCGAACAGGCAGACACTAAGATGGCCGACGGTCCGATGAACTGGCTTGACCATGATCCGTTCCTCATTGTCGGAAGAGGGCCACGATACGTGCTGATTGGAGAGGAGGACGGCAGCTTTACGGTCATGGATCAGACGACAAAGGCGGCGGCAATCTGGAATAATCAGATGCTCTTTGGTTTGCCGTTCGATGAGGCCGATGACCTGCTCGAAACGATGAACCAGTTGACGAACGAAAATCCGTAGAGCGTAGTTGTGGTCGATCCTGCCCTAACTTTGGCGGCATGACGTGGCTGAGAAACGTTACCCAACGAGACATACGACTATCGGCTCGGTCATCGATGCTGGGCTAAAGATCCACGGCTTCTGTATGGATTGTGGTCATGACGCGGAGATCGACCTAGCCGAGGTCGCCAGGAAGCTAGGCCGCAAACACAGTTCGCTTCCGATGTATCTCGTTCCGAAAGTTCATTGCGATGTCTGCAAGAGCAAGAATGTCGGCACCTACCTTGCTGATAGCGAAGCAGATATCCCGGCTGAGCACCAAGAACATGTTGCGAAGGCGTGGCGCAGCAAGTTCACGCCGCCTGACACAGAAAACCAATAGTCGTCACTGCTCGGTGCTTTGCCTTTCGCGGGTCTTCATGCGATCGGATATCTTGGGCATTTTCGTCAAGGCTGCACCTACCGCGTTTTCTCGAAGAACTCATCCCCGAACTCTGAGCGAAGATATTCTGCCTCGTTGAAAGTCAGATCTTCCGCAGTGCTCTTCACCTTGTCAGAAATCTCGTATTTTTTGGTGGGATGAATTTTCTCCGTCAGAAGTGTGAAGTCCTCAAAACGTGGTACGCCAATATGGTCCTGCACGCGAGCTATTGTCCCGTGTGGATCTTTTCGGATGTCTGAGAACGGCATAATCAACAGACTATCTATGCCAAAGTGCGAACTCCAGAGTGGAATTCCGGTGCTATATCCGCCACGGCTTTCACTCTCTTGAATCCGCTTCAAAATGTTCAACCATTGCTCTTCGTTGGGCGCATCAATATCGGCTCGACCTGCCCACATGCGCATCTGAGACAGCAGCCGGTCGGCCGGCCGGCGAACAATCAAGATTAGCTTGGTCGGTCCAAGGAACTGCCGCGCATACGCCACCTGGCCTTCTCCCAGTTCCAAATAGCTAGGGGTAATATCACCCTTCTTGACCCCTTCGGCCATAGGCCAGGAATAAGCGGCCCGATACCAATCAGCGGTGACCACGGGGAAAGAGATCAGGTGTTTCAGGTAGCCGATGTATGCTTTATTCGATTTTGCTTTACGCCTTTCGCGTTTGATCGCCTTGTGAGCCAACTTGATCTGGCGTGCTCGTTGCGGAGCGTCGCGGCCGACACTATCAAAAAAGTGCAATTCATTGACGGGGGGCATAAAAACTTGGGGGTGTTCGAGCAGCACCTTGTTCAGCCAACTGGTCGCTGCTTTCTGTGCACCAATGCAAAGGAAGTCCGGCTTTGAAAGGGATTGCTTCTCTTTCTCCGTCATTTCATCATCGAATTGCATGTGTAAATCGCGCATTACGTCCCAGTATTCTTCAACCGCTCTCGCCGCCTCGGCAGCGGAATCAGCATATCCGCCGTTGGGCATGACGGGTGCCCCACGCATTGGCTTTGGATAGGCCCCTGACCACTGCCAAAGACCCTTTGTCGGGCCTGCGGGCTCAAACCGAATCCGGCCCGCATATTGACCATCAAAGCAGGAATAGTCTTCAAGCGGCTTGCCATCGAGCCCTCGGTCATCTGGCCAAGTGCGCTTCCACTCGTATTTCCTCTCCCAGTCTTCAGCCATTGCGAAGCCTTGCCAGCGTTAGGGGCCGAGTTCATTTCTTGCCCAGATATCGACGAGCATAGGCTTCGGCTGCTACGCGAGCGTCGTCACTGTTTTCGTACGTTCCCGCCATAGTAACGCGTCGATCGCCATAGAAGACCTCAACGCGCTTTGTCTGTGCGTCATACTTCACCCATACACTGTCGTTGCTGTCCGTCCGCGAATCCATATTGGAGAAAATAACATAAGCTCGCAGATCGGCAAGATTCACCTTCACAGTGAAGACGGCATTTCAATAAATCTGTGGCGCAATGGGCGCCATGGCAAAGCGTCCTGAATCTCCTCCGACTGCACCACTGAAGCGCGAAGTCGATCCGCTGGTCTCCCGGCCGATCGTCCCTCCCGGGCGCTCAGAGTGCGGACGCGTCGCCGCCTAGATTCAATACTTCGCGCTTCAGTTCCGCAATCTCCTGGTCAATCTGCATGAGCAATTGAGGTAGGGACCTGCTCTTGATCGGCTCCCGCAAAGAGGTATCGCCCTTTGCAATCATTTCTTCTATACGCTTTCGGCAAAGCGCGTCTTGGGTCAATTGAAGCTTGTCTACGAAAACCGCCAAGTCCCGTCCTCCCGCGCAAGTTGACACAGCGCACGTGGAGTCAAGCGGTTCGACGGCCCCGTTTCCTTAGTGGACCGTGCCGTGAATCTCGCCATCAAGCGAAACGGCAGACCAGATCATTGTCACCGACACTCCACTCTCCACTATTGGCTGGACGGCTTTGAGAACGGCCATTTTTGCTTCCGCAGACAGGTCCGGCAAAACATGCACTTCCACCGAAGGCGAATGTTTTTCATTTCCGTCGCCAAGAGCCGCTTCAGGAAGAATGTATATGACCTGACCAATAGTAATCCAGTCGTTGAGAATTGCCGAGAGTACCGCACTGGCATTGGTCGCGACGGAACTTGCCTCATCGAACGTCATGCTTACCGTCCTCCACATTAATGGATCGAAGGAGCCGGACGGCCTTGTGAGCGACGCATTCAAACTTTGCCGGGATGAAACGCCTGGCTTCTTTGGAAGCCACGTCCGGTGCTCATTGGGGCACAAGCGCCACTTAACGTTCGCGTAGCAAAATAGTTTCCGTGCGATTTAGGACCGAAGGCTGCCTGGCAACATCCGCCAGTCTTTGTACGGATAGTGCTCCCAGCACCACCAGTCCGTCATCTTTGCGCCGCCCTGGTATCGATCGAAACCGAACCCGCCCCACTTAGCGCATCCTGCGTGAATACAATGGTGGTTGATCGGCGGAAGTATGATGGTCTCGTCAGTCATACTTTGGGCCTCAAGTGCATCTCGATGAGCTCGCGTGCGGCACGGAATACGCCGCTATCGTCATCCATCTGGCCCTCCTCAAGCGACATCAAGGCTCGCTCGTAAATGTCTCGCTGAGCTCCTTCGCTCAAAGCGCCAATGCGACGAAGATGGCTAACGAGCTCGACCAAGACGGCGGATGTCGAAAGCGCGACCGCGCCTGCGGAAAGAACTGCGGGATCCATGGTCATTCCTTCTCCCGTGCCGGTATCAAATTGAATTTAGCAAGTAGAAAGCCTACCGCGTCGTGCGTCATTTCGGCGCCTTGCCAAGGCGAGCTAGTGCCTTTGCAATCTGGCGATCGGTTTCGGCGTTGGCCCGATCTGCAAGCAGCAGATTATCGGCAAGCGCGATTAGGGCGCTGGTCACATCAGACATGGACCAACCGGCTTCCGCGCCTTGATGCAGCGGCGGCTGCTCGATATCGATGCTTTACTCGGTTGCAACTTGCGTCGCGTCGCCATTCCGCCTTAGATTGGTGAGCAACGAGGAGGGCGCAATGTCGCGGATCGTCGAAGGGTTTAAGAATCAGGTCTGGATAATCAGGGAGATGAAGGGGAACGCCGTAATTCGCGAGTTCAAACGTCCCGTTCAACAGGCGAACGAGAATGATATCATTATCCTCATCGAGACATTAGCCCGCAACCATTTAACGGCCGAGGAAGCCGAACGCTCGCCAGATCTATGGCGCCATCACAAGGACAGCGGGGGCAACCGACTGATCTTTTCCGCTGGTCAGAACCCACACTACGTCGCGGCGATGTACCGCTCAGACGAAATTCAGGACCGGTGAAGCTCAAAGCTCAGATCGATATGGTACGAAGATATCCCGGGCCGGAACTTGTTTGTTCGATCGGAATTGAGTCCGGCCATGCAAACGAACCGGAATCCCCACCTATCCGAACTGCTCGCGTATGCGGCGGCGGTAACCTGCATCCTTATCGTCGCTTACATCGTGCTAGGCCATCCTGGCATTGACCCGCCAGCGCTACGCCCATGACACAGGGCCAGGGCCTACTCGTTATCCTGTTAGGAGTTGCGGCCATCGCCATCGGCTTGGCGTTCGTGTTCGGCTTGTTTTAGATCCTTGCCTCAACAGCTTTCGCCTACGAGGACTGGACAAGTTGTCCACTCCAGTTTTGCCGAGGCCATCGCCGCTCCATAGAGCCAACAATAGGTGGATATTTAGGGGGATAGCGCTTTTGCGTAAAACTAAATCCATGACTTATGCGGAAAAAATGGTGCCGCAGAAGATGAAGAGGACGCCCTGTTGCTGGCGATTGCCGGCTTCCCTGCGAAGAGCCAAGCGGATCATGTCTCCAAGGCGCGTCATCTGCTCGCGCGCTCGGATGCCAACAGGTATTGGGTCAATCCGGAACTGTATGGCGCGTTGCTCGCATCATTGGCCGGAGAAAACGATTGAAGACAAACCTGTTCGCTCGTGCCGCCGCTGCCGTCCTGGTGGCGGCGGTAGCTGTGTCAGCTCACGCGATCGACGTTTGCAGCGGCGCAATAGCCGCGTCCGCATTTGTGGCGCGCTGCTTTCCTCTTGCATTTCCGATACGCTCGCACAGAATACCTCATCGCTAAGGAAGAGGATTCTAATATGGCTAGGTTCACGACTGTCAAATACTTCGAAGCCACCGGTCCACTCCAATTCGAGCAGGCTTTCATTAGTTCGGCCAGCAGGTCCAAGGTCGTGTACACCTCACCTGAGGAAGGTTCTGCCATCGTCATTCAGGGCAAGAATCTCAAGTTGGATGATGGTTTCATAGACAGCGGGACGATCACCAAGGTTACTCTCATGAACGGTGACGGTACGGCCTTCCAGATCCACAGCGGCTTCAAAGTTAACGCGGACCACGTTTGGGTTGATTCAACTCCGGCCGACTTCACTGTCGCTTTGCTCGTAACCGCGCAATTTCGCGCTACGAAACACATCGGCGCTGAAATAGACGACACTATCGTGGCTTACACGGGTAACGACATCCTGCTCGGTCGAGGCGGTAGTGACACGTTGGCAGGCGGACGCGGAAATGACCGGCTAACGGGTGGCGAGGGAAGCGACACTTTTGTTTTCAACGTTGAGGGCATCGGTAGAGACAGGATACTGGACTTTGATGCGGATGGCGGCGGTAGCGATCAGGACTACATCAAAGGAACTTTCGCTGACGCCACTGTGACACAGGACGGTGCGAACACGGTCCTCGACTTTGGGGACGGTGACGTGCTCACGCTCTTGAATATCAATACGGCGCAGATCAGCGGAGCAGACTTCGTACCTTGAAAGGCAGTTATATCGAGATGTTCGTCCGGCAACTGCACTCGCCAGGCTTCATCGGTCACGCGCTCATCTGCACATCTCGCTGTGATGTTCGCAATGGCGTTCATGATGGCGACGGTCGCCGAGGCAAGGGACATTTGCAGCGGCGGCGATCGAGCGGCCCGCAGGGTCACCTGCATCTAGGACGGTGACACAGGCTGGCAGCACGGCCGCAAGTGGCCCTGTTACTGGGGATACAACGTCGACGTGGCGGATGTGGGAAAAAGAGGGCAAGGGACAAGCAAGTCCCATAACCTAAGGAACCCAAAATGCAAAAGTTCATCATTGGTGCTACTGCCGCCCTCATCGCCACCGTTTCTATGGCTGCAACCGCCCAGGCCGGCTGGAAGCACGGCCATAACCACGGTTGGAAGTGGAAGCATGGCCATCACAACAAACACTACGGCTTCAAGATCTATTCGGGCTACAACGACGGCTATTGCTTCGTCAAGAAGATCAAGAAATACGACGATTGGGGCAACGTGTACGTCAAGAAGGTTCGCGTCTGCGATTACTGATTATCAGCGCGCCGCTGCCGGTCCGGCTCCTCCCAAGGAGCCGGATTTCGTTTTTGGTATCCCCTAAGGTCGTGAACATTGTTCCTGGGGGACAGCAGCGTGATCCAGGCCATGCCATAACACTGTCTATGAATGAAGGACGCCGACGTGATAGGAGCACGCGGGCGCTCTTGTCGATCAGTCTGGCAGATGGTCGTGACGCCGGCCGAGTGTTGATCGAGGAAGGGCTTGCGCAGCCGTGGCCGAACGTCGGCAATGTCTGGTGCGACGATCCGGTAAAGTAGGCTTCAATCGCTGCCGGGAAAAGTATATTTGCGACGAAGGCTCTTGTCTGCTTCGATGTCTTTTGTAGCTTTCTCGGTTAGAGAAATGAGCGTTCGTTTAGGCCCTTCTTCATTCACTTCGAGGTATCCCCTATCTACGAGAGCTTTGACCGTCGCCGGGCCAGTGCCGTGAATTGCAGTTGTCGGAACCTTTGTTAGCGGTTTTTCGAGGAGGGCGTTCAAGACTCGCTTTTCCATCCATTCTAGCGGCGGGTTGATCGGAGATTTTACGCCGTTCGGCAGAGGTTTCCGCACAAGCGGAAGTTCGCTCAGATTGGGGTATAGCCTAGGATATTTCTCCCACTCACGTTCCGAAAGCAATCGGTCCAGACGGTCCCAGCTTCCGTCGATCCTCTCCGCTCGCTCATCTTCATTCAGCTTCCGCTCAGTTTGTTCACTAAGCGCCCATTCTCGGGAAAGTTTTGTGAGATGCTTTGAGTTTTCGATCGGCTCCAGTACGATTGCCCAGCCGGGGTATGATGGCACGTCCATAAAAACTCGCTCTGCGACCCTGTAGAAATCATTCCCGGGCCGGCCTAGGCGACTAACGCAGATAACGTCACCTAACCCAGGACAGACTCCAAAGTATTGGTATTCGTGCTCGGAAATCAAATCCAATGCGCCGCGCTCGTCTCGGATGAAGAGCCCCACCGTAAGGTCCGACAATGCCGTAATCCGTTTCTAGAGATCTATCTCCCAACCTGCGGGGCGGACGATTTCCTTCACATCGGTACAGGGTGTGATTTCAAGGACCATGCCGTCCAACTCAACCTTGATTTTCACACTCTCACTTTTTGCGACGGCGGCAAGGCGCTTCAGGTCAGCTTGTTTGATACGGGCGGGAATAGTCATGCTTTGCCTTTCGATCATGTCACGTTAGGTGTGGCGCTCCCGCGAGCATAACCTTGGTTCTGAATAGTTTCGAGCGTCGTCAAGCACGGTCCACGATTTCGAATGGATTGGCGAATTGATTGACGCTTGCGCGCCGAAGTCGGGTCCTCGCGGTCCTTATAAAAAGCGCATTACGTAGCCATATAACACACGGTTTCGCGCAAGCCTCAAATCAGATACAATCAAGAAAAGCGTAATTTGGGAGACGGTCCATGCCATCGGCACGCGACGTAGCGCAATACATTTTGGAAACGCGCGGCCCTATGACCGTCATGAAGGTGCAAAAGCTCGTCTATTACAGCCAGGCTTGGTCTTTAGTTTGGGATGATGATAGGCTTTTTGCTGAGCCCATCGAAGCATGGAAGAATGGGCCTGTCGTCCGTGATCTATGGGAGGCAACACGCGGCAGCTTTCGCGCTGACCACATCCCAAATGGAAATCCAGCCAATCTTAGTGACATCCAACGCGAGACGGTCAATCTTGTTTTGGATTTTTACGGCCCAAAGGATGCTCAATGGCTTAGCGACCTCACCCATATGGAGGCGCCGTGGGCCGAAGCTTACGCGAAGGGTCAAAATACAGAAATTGGCCTCGATCGGATGAGCGAATATTATTCATCTTTGCCAGGATGAAAAAAAGCGAAGCCCGCATAGCCAGAGGAGAAGCCAAGAGACTTGCTGAAATAGAGAAATCGGCAAGACTTAGGGAGAGGATTCCTGCGGGCGGCGTTCGCTTAGATGAAACCTTATCCTCGCCTAAGACGGCGCGTGCAGGAGAAAATCCTGGCTCCATATTCGGGATGAGAATGGAGTGGACGCAAGATGGGGCAGATTTGATCGACGCTTGGTCTTGGGGCACCGCGCGACAATGGTCAGAAGATGACTGGAATGGAAACGTTCTGCCCAAACTTCAAGAATGGGAGAAGTTGACGTGGGCGGAAATCGACAGACCATCGTCCGACAGTGGGCATAAGATGCACCACAACATGGATACCCCCGAAATCTGCGAGGAAGCACAGTTTCGATTGCTGGAAATCGAACGGCATGCAGATGTCATTTTCCGATTCCGCCTCGGCAACAAGCGTCGGCTTTGGGGACATCGTATCGTGAACAAATTTGAAATCGTTTGGTATGACCCCACGCACGGCATCTACCCAACAGATCCAGACTGAAATTCAAACTGAGACACTACCCACGGTCTCAGACAATTCCATTGCCGGCACTTTCGTCGGCAGAGCGCCGAACTGAGGAGGCACAGTGATAATCTCCACCGATCAAATGTTCGTGAAGAAATCGAGCGATACTGTGCTGAGGTGGGGAAGAGGGTGGGGAAGCAATCGGGCTGTTCTGAGAACAACCAATTATATCAAGTCTTTAAGCAAATAAAATGGCGGACAGTGCGGCATCTTTCGTCATCTTGGCCGGGCCTTTGTCTCAGCTGACCTATCCCCGCGAGTTGCACGGCCCGATGCTTTGCGATTCGTTACTGAAGGTGTCAAGGCAGCGGTTGTGCGTCGTATGCGAGGACCGAGCGCCGCAGGCCTCGATGTTCAGGGTGTCCCGCATCCAGTCATGTTCTCCCACCCGTCGCCGATGATCTGAAACCACTTTCGTCGAAACAATTGCAAGTAGCGCGTTTAGGTGTAAAGTTTGCGAGCTATCGGGAGTTCTCTTCATGAATCCCGGGCGGTTGTTACTTCGGGCCGGCTGAGAGGGGAGCACTCGATGGGTCAGTTGACGTCCGGCGAACGCACTTTAGGGGCCGCGATTCTGATCGTGTTGGCGATTTTGGGAATCGCCATGGCAGCGGTTGGCCAGAACGACCCGTTGGGCACCCACGGCGGTATGATTTTTCTCGTCAGCGTCGGCTTGCTGTTCGTCTTGATTTCAAGCTCCTTCGGGCCAGAGCCCGACCCGGCCCGCTTCAGCAAATACTACGACGACCCCATCAAGGTGGGCGTGGCGCTTACGCTTATCTGGGCGATTTTCGGAATGTTCATCGGTGTTTGGGCGGCGGCGCAGCTCGCTTGGCCAAGCCTGAACTTTGACACTGCTTGGGCGAGCTTCGGCCGAATCCGTCCGGCTCATACCTCCGGCGTCATCTTCGGCTTCGGCGGGAATGCACTGATCACCACCTCATACCACGTGGTTCAGCGGACATCCCGCGCGCGCCTGGCCGACCAGTTCTCCCCCTGGTTCGTGCTTCTGGGTTTCAATCTGTTCTGCCTGATCGCGATCTCCGGCTATTTCATGGGCGTCACCCAGTCCAAGGAGTACGCGGAGGCGGAATGGTACGCGGACATCTGGCTGGTGATCGTCTGGGTAGCCTACTTCATCCTTTTTGTGAGAACTCTGGCGCGCCGTAAAGAGCCGCACATATATGTCGCCAACTGGTATTACCTGGCGTTCATTCTCGTCGTCGCCATTCTCCATATCGTGAACAACCTCGCGGTGCCCATCTCGTTTGCGCATGCGAAGAGTTATACGGTCTGGGCCGGAGTGCAGGACTCCATGGTCCAGTGGTGGTACGGTCACAATGCCGTTGCCTTTTTTCTCACTGCGGGCTTCCTGGGGATGCTCTACTACTATCTTCCCAAGCGAGCCCAACGGCCGATATTCTCGTACCGCCTTTCGATCCTGAGCTTCTGGGGGATCACCTTCTTCTACATGTGGGCGGGGTCGCACCACCTGCATTACACCGCGCTGCCGCACTGGGTGCAAAATCTGGGGATGACGTTCTCGGTGATGCTGCTGGTGCCGTCCTGGGCTTCGGCGGGCAATGCGTTGCTCACGCTCAACGGCGCATGGGACAAGGTGCGGGACGACGCAACGCTGCGCTTCATGATGATGGCCGCCTTCTTCTACGGTCTCTCGACTTTCGAGGGGTCATTCATGGCGATTCGCCCGGTGAATTCGCTCTCGCACTATACGGACTGGACGGTCGGTCACGTGCATGCGGGAGCACTGGGCTGGGTTGCGATGATCACATTCGGAGCGCTCTACACACTCGTCCCATCGATCTGGAAACGAGAGAGGATGTATTCGGCGGGCTTGGTCGAGTTGCACTTCTGGCTCGCGCTCGTTGGAACACTGATTTACGTCTTCGCAATGTGGAACTCGGGCATCATCCAGGGCTTGATGTGGCGGACCTACACGCAGGACGACACCTTGGCTTACTCTTTCGTCGATACCCTTGTGGCGATGTATCCTTATTACATCGCGCGTGCATTCGGCGGTCTGCTTTTCCTGATCGGCGCGATCGTCGCAGCCTACAATGTCTGGATGACCGTTCGGACGCCGGAGCCCGCGCCATCGTCGGCGGGAGAGGACTTGCCTCTCGGCGATCGCCCTGTCGCAACCCCATTGCCTGCGGAGTAGATCGATGCCGGATCTCATGCACGGGAAGCTGGAACGGTCGGCCACGGGGCTCATGCTCGCCATCGTCGCTGCCGCCAGCGTCGGCGGTATCGTGGAGATCGCGCCTCTCTTCACGGTTGATGATACGGTCGAGCAGGTGAAAGATATGCGGCTCTACACTCCCTTAGAGCTTGCCGGGCGCGACGTCTACGTTCGCGAGGGCTGTTACGCCTGTCATAGCCAGATGATCAGGACGTTGCGCGACGAAGTCGAGCGGTATGGGCCTTACTCTCTCGCCGTCGAGTCGCAATACGATCACCCGATGCTTTGGGGTTCCAAACGAACGGGACCGGACCTCGCACGCATTGGCGGCAAATATTCGGACTTCTGGCATGTCGCCCACCTGATAAATCCGCGTGACGTCGTGCCGGAATCCAACATGCCGTCATATAGTTGGTTGGCCACCACGCCGCTGGATGTCCGCGATCTCCCGCTCAAGCTTCAAGCCCAGAGATATGTTGGAGTACCCTATACAGACGCGATGATCGCTAACGCGTCGAGCGACGCCCACGGGCAAGCTGTGCCAGACAGCGATCAGGCTACGGGCGTTTCCGAACGTTACGGAGAAGCGACCCAGATTTCAGCTTTCGACGGCGTGACGACGAATGTCACGGAGATGGATGCACTCGTCGCCTATCTCCAAGTGCTCGGTCAGTTGACGAAAGCCGCATACGAAAATCCCGCAACATCGGAACAGGTGCCCAACCCGAATGACTAGGAGGATGACGCGATGGAGTTCACTCACGAAACGCTGGTCGAAGCCTCCAAGACATGGGGCCTGTTCTATCTGATCGGTTTTTCGATCTGCGTAGTCATTTACACCTTCTTGCCATCGAACAAAAAGCGGTTTGAAAGCGCGGAGAAGGAGATATTCGACGAGGAAGATGGCCCATGGAAGTAGAAGAGGTCGATCCCGTCAGCGGCCGGAAAACGACGGGACACATCTGGAACGGCATCAAAGAGTTGGATACGCCGATCCCCCGGGGCGTTTTGTTGTTTCTGATTGTCACGCATATTTTCGCGGTGCTTTGGTGGTTCCTGCTTCCGACGTGGCCACTCGGCAAGACCTACACGAAGGGGTTTCTGGGCTTGAACCAGAAGACCACTGTGGAAGAGACGCTGCGTGAGGGTGTGAACGCTCGCTTGCCGTGGGTCAAGAAGATCGAGACCATGTCATACGACCAGATAAGGGCTGACGAGGGGCTCATGACGACGATTCGCACCACGGGTCACCAGCTCTTCGGCGACAACTGCGCCGCCTGTCACGGTCGAGACGGCAAGGGCGGCAGCAACTACCCGGACCTGACCGATGACGACTGGATTTGGGGCGGGGGTCCGGAGAAAATCCAGCAGACCCTGACAGTGGGCATCAATTCGCGGCATTCCGAGACCCGCGTCGGCCTGATGCCGGCGTTCGGGAAGGACGAGATGCTTGACCGCCAGCAGGTGCTCGACGTCGCCGCATATGTCAGGTCGCTGAGCGACCCTTCTTCGTCCACGGCCGAGAATGTCGGCCAAATCGACAAAGGCCGTGAGGTGTTCCAGACCAGCTGCGTCGCATGCCACGGCAAGGACGCAAAAGGCAATCCCGAATTGGGCGCGCCGAACCTCACCGACAACCGATGGATTTATGGCGGCAGCCTCCAGGGGATCATCGATACGATACATGGCGGACGGCAAGGCCACATGCCAACCTGGGACGAACGCTTGTCGCCGGCCGAGATCAAAATCCTGGCGCTTTACGTAAACGCGCTGGGGCAAAAGGAGCCGTGAATGGCAGAGACGGCGACTGCGAAACGAGGATGGCTCTGGCCGCTGTGGTTGCTTGCAACAGCTGTGCTGGTGGTATTGGTCGCGAACGCGCATCTCGTCTACGTGGCCGTTTCAACGCAGCCCGACTGTGTTGCCCATCTCAAGGACAGGGGTGACGCGCCAGGACAGTACCGCGCCGCCAAATCGGCATGTTGATGTCAGGAGATTGTGATGGCCACTAGAGAAAACACGCCCGGGCTGGTCTCCGAGGTTTCGGGCATCGAGGAGACCCGCAATGTCAAATATCAGCGCGACCTGTCCTATGGTGCGCCATTTCGTTGGCTCGGGTCCGGATGGCACGATCTGTGGACCAATCCCGTCCCGAGCTTGCTCTACGGGGCGGTGGTGTTCGTCGGCTCGCTTGTGTTCATCGTTTATATGATCGATACAGGACGCGACTATTTTCTCTTTCCGGCATTGGCGGGCTTCATGATCGTCGGCCCTCTCGTGGCCGCCGGGCTTTATCTCAAGAGCCGGAATATCGAGAAGGGAGAGCGGGTCACACTCTACTCGATGATAGCTGTCCAGCCTCGCGCGGGCGCGCAGGTGTTCTTCACCGGAATGCTTCTTACAATGCTGATGCTTCTCTGGATGCGGGCCGCCGTTATCGTCTACGCACTGTTCTTCGGCGTGCGGCCATTCCCGGGATTGGACCACGTGACGGAGATGTTGCTCACGACTCCCACAGGCTGGGCGATGCTCGTCGTCGGCACTGTCGTCGGAGCGCTGTTCGCCGCATTCGCATTCGCCGTCAGCGTATTCTCGATTCCGATGCTTCTGGACCGCCAGGTCGATGCGCTGACCGCGATGGGCGTGAGCATGGCGATGGTCTGGAACAATCTCAATCCCATGCTCATCTGGGGTGCGATCGTCCTCGCCCTGTTTCTACTCAGTGTCGCGACCGGACTCGTCGGGCTGATCATCATCTTCCCCTGGCTTGGTCACGCGACCTGGCACGCCTACAAAGAAATGCGGTAGCCTGTGATGACCTGCTGCTCCTCCGGCATAGGACTGGCTGGCACAGAACGGGAAAGCCGATGCACGCCTACGGAACTCGCTCTCTCCAGCAAGGTTTTGGGTGGGGGACTTCGGCAGTCGACATTGTCTGTTCCAGAGATGCATTGCGCCTCCTGCATTCGCTCGATCGAAAGGGCGCTATCGGCGGTCGATGGGGTCGAAGTAGCCCGCGCGAACCTTTCCACGCGGACGGTCGTCGCGAACTGGAGAACCAAAAAGGGACAAGCGCCTGATCTTGTCCGCACGCTTGCGG
The DNA here is from genome assembly GCF_024707525.1 of Rhizobium sp. TH2. NCBI lineage: Bacteria > Pseudomonadati > Pseudomonadota > Alphaproteobacteria > Hyphomicrobiales > Rhizobiaceae > Rhizobium > Rhizobium sp. TH2. The sequence continues at coordinate 185,515 of NZ_CP062233.1, forward strand.
ATATCGGATACTCCTCACATCTGCCTAGTTCCGAGGTGGATGGCGAGGATCGGGTGCAGGCCCACCTTTTGCGTGCGCTCGCAGTTGCGGGCTTCTGTGCCATGAATATCATGCTGCTGTCCGTATCGGTCTGGGCGGGTGCGGATGTGGGCACGCGACAGGCCTTTCATATGCTGTCGGCAGGCCTGGCTCTCCCCGCGATCCTCTACGCGGGGAGTTCGTTTTACATTTCGGCATGGCGCGCACTTATGCATGGCCGGATGAACATGGACGTGCCCATCAGCGTGGGCGTGCTTCTGTCATTCGGTCTAAGCGTTTATGACACTATCACGAATGCGCCGCAGGCCTACTTCGAGGCCGGCACATCCCTCTTGTTCGTGCTGCTGGGGGGACGTCTGCTTGACCACATGATGCGGAGCAAAGCGAAGTCCGCAGTGGCCGGATTGGCGCGCTTAATGCCGCGAGGCGCTAACGTCGTATCGCATGACGGATCGGTCGATTATCTTCCCCTGGCCGACGTTCAGCCGGAGATGCGGCTGCTGGTGACTGCCGGGAGCCGAGTGCCGACGGACGGGATCGTTGTCGAAGGTCGATCCGAACTCGACGGATCGCTCGTTACTGGCGAAAGTGCATGGAGGTCCATCGATCTTGGCAGCGCAGTGCGCGCAGGTGAGATCAACTGCGGCGGTCCGTTCATGCTCACGTCCTCCGTCGCTCCTGAAGACTCGCTGCTGTCGGAAATGGCAAGCATGCTCGCGACCGCCGAGGATGGCCGTTCACACTATCGTCGGCTCGCGGACCGGGCGGCTTCACTGTATGCTCCAGTGGTGCACTCCTTGTCATTTCTTGCGTTTGCCGGGTGGCTTTATTCCTCTGGGGACATTCATCGCGCGCTGACGATTGCAATAGCCGTCCTCGTCATAACCTGCCCCTGCGCATTGGGTCTTGCTGTTCCCATGGTCCAAGTCGTGCTCGCCCGCCGCTTGTTCGATCGGGGATTGATGGCAACTGAAGGGTCGGCGTTCGAACGGCTGGCCGAAATCGATACGGTGGTGTTCGACAAAACCGGAACGATAACCACGGGAGACCCCGCGTTGCTGAACCCCGACCAGATATCCGAGGCACACCTCGCTATCGCCGGATCGATGGGACGACTGTCGGCGCATCCGGTGTCGAAAGCGTTGTGGATGTCTCAAACCAAATTGGGATTGGAGGTCGTGGCCTTCGATGACGTGCAGGAGATCGTGGGATTTGGGCTCGAAGCATCCATCGGCGCCGACATCTATCGTCTGGGAAGGAGGAATTGGGCGGCTAGCCCCGTCACGTCGCCCATCGTCAACCCCGCGTCCAGCGTCGTGCTTTCAAAGAACGGCGAGCCACTGACAGATTTCGTGTTCGGCGAAACAGTACGCCCGGGCACTATCGGCTTGGTCCAAGCCCTGCGGTCCAGGCGGATCGACGTTCAAATCCTATCCGGAGATTCCCGGCAGGCCGTCGCATTCATTGCCCGCTCCGTGGGAATCGAAAGGTTCGAGTCCGAGCTGCTGCCAGGTGAAAAAGTTAGGGCGATCACTGATTTGCAGTCCAACGGCCTCAGGGTTTTGATGGTCGGCGACGGAATAAACGATGCGCCGTCATTGCGCGCAGCGCATGTTTCGATGGCGCCATCGTCGGCGAGTGATATCGGCCGGAGTGCCGCGGACTTCGTGTTCCTGGATAACAGCCTGTTTGTCGTCTTCGAGGCGATGGAGGCCGCGAGAATGGCCGCGAGGCTTGTCAAACAGAACTTCGGGCTTGCGGTTGTCTACAACGCACTCAGCCTTCCGCTCGCGCTGGCAGGGTTTGTGACGCCTCTCATGGCGGCGGTTGCCATGTCGACGTCTTCCATACTCGTCGTGGCGAATGCGCTGAGGTTGGCCGCGCCAGTGGCGGAAAAGAGCCGAGATCAAGCCTTGCGGTCAAGCCAACTCGCAGAGGTGCCGACATGAATGCACTTATGGTCCTGGTGCCTCTCACCATCGCGATGGGTGCGGCCGGGCTGCTGGCGTTCCTATGGTCCATGCGAGCGAAGCAATACGATGACCTCGACGGAGCGGCCGAACGGATACTGCTCGACGACGAAGACGGAAGCGTTTGATTTACGCTGACAACAAACACATATCCCACACGTTGGGGGACAGAACGATAGGAGTGAGATATGAGCGAGGAAATGGGCGCAAGAGCACGCGTGACGCCATCTCATGTGGAAGGTAGTCCTCATATGCGCGTCGTTGATCCGTCCGATGCGGTAACGGGTCTTGGTTTCGTGTTTGGCACCGTCGGTGCGCTTTTCGGTGTGGTGGCAGCCCTGTTTGTGTCACCGGGCATAAGCTTTGCACTGCTGGGTTATTGTCTCCTAGCCGCTTTAGCTGGCGGGTCGGCGGGGATTGTCACTGGTGGTTTGGTCGGCGCGATATTTGCGGTGATGCGCGGAGTGACATCGCACCGCGACGCACCGAAACGAGATACGATCTGAGTCTCTCGATCAAGACGGATGGTAGGTCTCGAAATGGTGGGATTATGACGGGGATGTTCAACTTGAGCCGCCTGGGGTCTGGCCGCTCTTGGTGCACAATAGACGACTGCGGTCTGTCTGGTTCCGAAGCTGCATGCCGGCGCAGAAACGCCCAATTTTCGATCTTCCGCCGCCACCTCCCCCGATACGCGAATTGCCAAACTTACCTTTCCATGGTTCAGGGAACGACGAGGTATTGCGGCGACGGATCGATCGTCGTGCCGGGGCCGTAGTTGACCAGATAGGCGTCGATCCAGATTCTCTTGCGATCGCGCCGACCAGGACCGAAGGCTTGGTTCTTGTAATGGCCGGAACGCACATGCGGCTTAACGTGGCCGCGGCCCTCTTCGTAGGCGTGTTCTTTGCCATGCCGATCAGTGACGTAACCGATATGCACGGTGACGTAATCATTGGTGATCGGTGGTTTACCCCTCTTGATCCGCGCGGCATCGAGCTTCGGACTGATTGGGGCGGGTGTTCGGGTGATGATGCCGCGTACATGCAGCGTCATGGCGAGGCAGAGCGCTATTCCAGCCGTTGGTCCATACGAGTCGATGAATGAGCGCAATTGCGGCGATGCGACTGGGCCGTGGTATCGCTGAACAATAGCTCCTCCGTCCGGGTTGAACGAAGCTGGGAAATGATCTCCGAAGACAATACTGCGGCTGGCGCGGGAATAATGGAAGGCTGGCCATATGCGATAGCTGTTGGCTCCGGCTCCCTCGATCAGCCAAAATATGCGTTCCTCCGAATTTTCCTCCCATTCAACAAGCATGGTGTCGTACGGAAGCTCGGTGCGGTCCGCGTCGATCGCAACAGCCACGGCATGAGCATAGTCGCCGGAATGCTCCACGAGCCACTCGATCACATCACGTGAAAAAACAGATTTTGGCGCACTCTGCATACGGACAAAAACCTCCGCCGCTCCCGGAAAATTGCTATGCGGCAGGAAGCGCAGGTCGTGAAAACGGCTAACCGGCAATTTCGTCTCCCTTAGATCAACGAGCAACGCTCGAGACTTTACCTGTTCGGCATGCCCAAGTCTTTCCGTGCCCGTGAAAGGGCCGGAATATTTCAACGCGCTTACGTTAGAGTGTAGCTACGCCTTGGACTCGAGGGTGGCGGGCCTCCTGGCTGCCTCAGAGCGATTGACCGCTTTCAAGAAGGCAAGCAGGTGATGTAAATCACCGGAATGAGGGCGCTTTGCCGTCCGGCTGTTCCGGGGCCAGGAGCAGGCGGTCCGCGGTTAGGAGTTTAAACGGAAATCGGACATCTTGGTCTTCGACGCAGACGTCTGTCTCCCCTCCAGTGATCACCAGCGTCTCGACCGCGTTTCTTCGCAAAATCAAATCCAGGCCACCGCCGATCCAGGAGAGTAAGTGGTCTTGTCAAATGCTAAAGCTGGCGAACCCCACCTCAGTGCGCCATGGTGCAGCCATGGCGCGTTCGGGCTGCACCGAAAGGGAATTTTAGAACTTATTCATGGAGGGTTCAGGTTCGTTGGCCTATTCGCAAGGCACAACGAACTCGAGGAATCTCTCATATGCGTAAAATCTTAATTGGCGGCATCGCCGCCCTCATCGCTGCCACCAGCCTTGCGACCACTGCCGAAGCAGGCAACAAGTGGCGTCACGGCGGTTGGAATAAAGGTCATCACGCCGGCTGGAACCATCGCGGCGGGCACCACAAAGGTTGGAAACGCCATGGATATCGCCACGGTCACCGTTACCATGCCCGTTGGGGTTGGCGCGGTGGCGTCTGGATTGGCGGTCCTACTGTTGTGATCGGCAGCGGCTGCGTCGTAAAGAAAAAAATCAAGCACAACGGCGTCGTTGTCAAAAAGCGCTATTGCTGATCTTGAAGAAAGCCCGGTTCGTGAACTGACCCCCGAAAGTTGGACACCCAACTTCGGGAGTTTTGCATGTCCAACCACAGCAGCGCGTTCAAGCAGGAAGTTGTCGAGTATTACGGCGACGGGGCACATAGCTACCGAGAGGTCGGGCTGCGCTTCGGTCTCGACTATTCGATGGTTCGTCGGTGGGTAGCCAGCCACGCAGAACATGGCTTGGCGGGCTTGGCTCGGAAACACAGCCACTATGATGCGCAATTCAGGCTATCGGTGCTTAAGCGGATGTGGAAGGATGGTCTTTCCCATCGACAGGCGGCTGCGCTCTTCGACATTCGCAGCGTTGGTTGCCTCTCGGTCTGGGAGAGGCAGTATGAGCGCGGTGGGATTGAAGCCCTGGGTCCGCGCCGGCGAGGGAAGCCCAGATCAATGCCGGAACCACCGACCACAGGCACTGGCGCGGATGGACCGCAAAGCGACGAGGTCGGCGCTAATCGCAGTGTTTCCAATTCTTTTCTTCCTGTTTGCGTTGACGATCCTGAAGCTCAAGGGATTGAACGCCGCTATTGCCCCTGTTGCTTGTTCTCGTTCTCGATGGTTTTCGCGGCGTGCGTGAAACCTGGCCGGTCCTGCTTGTGATTGGCGTACTTTTCAGCGGCCTTCAAACTCTCACACTATATTTCCTTGGCCCGGAACTGACTGACATCGTGGCCCCGTTGGCCTCCATGGGCGCGCTGGCATTATTCATGCAGTTCTGGCAACCGAAGCGGATTTACCGGGAAGACGGTGCCCCGCCCGTATCGGCTCAACGCTGGTCGCTCACGGATGTGCTCAGGGCCTGGTCGCCATTTTACATTCTGACCGGGGATGGAGCATGCCGCAATTCAAACAGCTCTTTGCGAATGATGGTCTTTTCGCGGCCACGGTGCTGAAACTGCCGATCCCGTTCCTGCATCTGCAGATCGAGGAAATGCCTCCCATCGTTGATGCAGCCCATGCACTGCCTGCTGTCTGGAACGTAGCGCTGATCAGCGCATCGGGCACGGCAATCTTGATCGCTGTGATCATCACCACCTTGCTTTCATCAAGATTGTCGCCGTCGGGAGCGTTCGACCAGCTCAAGACAACAATTCGCGAGCTGTGGAGCCCGCTGACCATGATCTCTCTCATCATGGCCGTGGCCTATATCGCCAATTTCTCTGGAGCATCATCCAGCATCGGTCTGGGACTGGCTCAAACCGGTCGGATCTTTCCGCTGATCGCGCCTGTAATCGGTTGGTTCGGCGTGTTTATCACCGGATCGGTGGTCAACAGCAATACCCTCTTCGCCCACCTGCAATCGGTTACAGCTACTCAGATCGGGACCAGCCAAGCCCTGCTGGTGGCCGCCAATACGAGTGGTGGAGTGATGGCAAAACTGATCTCGCCGCAATCCATCGCCATAGCCGCCGCTGCTGTTGGTCAAGTCGGCCGAGAAGCCGACATCATGCGGACGACTCTGTTCTACAGTTTCGCGCTTCTTGCGTATGTCTCCGTCTGGACGTTTATGTTGTCCTTCATGGTCTGAGAGTTTGTTTCGGAAAGTCGTCCCGATTTGCTAGGAAACTGAACAGAACGATCCACATAATCGATGACGGGTCATCTGGTAGATCAGTGACTGCCTAACCCAAAATGGTCCTCCGCTCGCCGCCTCGATGACTGTTCGACCAATCGGAGATGAACTCGTCAGGACCTACGGAAGCGAGGTGTCGTTTGCCATTTATTGAGGTTCATCCTCACTTTGGGCGATTCGTACGCTGTTAGCGACGACATCGCTATGGGCGGGCATGCGAAAGAAATCGAAATGGTCGCCCGGCCCAGGGGTTAAGATTCTGGGTGTGACGCTCACTGTTGACGATGGGTGGGTTGTTTCCGCTCGGCGAAGCCGAAGTCGGCATGACTGGGCCCGCCGCAACCTCCAGGATCTGCCGGTCCACGGCAAGTCGGTGACAGTGACTCCTGCTCAGCCGCTGGCGTTGTGCACATCGGGAATGCGTACCGGCGAAATTTCACCGACCGAGTGCCGACGGTAGCTGATCCATACGCGGGTCGGACGAGCAGGAGAGATTGTCGGCCTGCTCGGCCATAGTGCCGGTGGCGTCCTGACGAGCCGTCGATGGAGCGGCTCGGCATGCCGGTCAGTGATGACACCATCCTGCGGCAGTTGAAGCGGGATGCCGTGGTTGCTCAACGCAATTCCGAGATACGGGAGGTCGGTATGATGAGTAGCGCAGGGCGACGAGCTACGGAACCATCATGGTTGCCCGTAGGACATACATCGCGAGTGTGTGCTTGCGCATCAAAGAAGTGATGACCGGACCGACCCTTTCGGGTGTCCCAACAAATTGCATGGACGTCAGAAATGAGGGCGCAAAGCGGCCGAAAATTGACACAGAGAAGGAAGTCCGCTTAGGCCAGCAACTATGACCCGCTTGATGGGAATCGAACTTGCGAACCCGTCGATTGCGAGGCGCCTTATCACAAATCACCGAAGCGGACGCTCCAGGAATAGCCCGGCAATGGCAGGATCTAAACCCATTGCAGCGGGCTGCCCGGACGAATGTCCTAGCTATTGAAATTTTCGGCTATTCAATATATATTCCGATACGTCGGAAACTTTAAAAGGAGGTCACCATGACGGCTGTAGCTGAAATGCTGAAGGCAACCGAGGCGGCCGTGGTCTCACGGGTGAGCCTCCGTGAAGTCAATCGCGTGATCGACGAGCACATCATCCCGGACTCATTTGTTTCCCTGGATAATGGTCGTCATGTGCGCGCTGCAGCATGTTGGATGATTTCGTTCTACTTTGACAGTGCAAAACGCCTAACGGCAGAGGAGCGGTTGAATACAATCCGCGCTGCCGAGGGACGATTGCTTAGCAACAACGTCAGCGAATGGTCGTTGCTACTTCTTCAGGACTGGACCATTCACGACGAATTTCTGACGATCGACCTCGCGCCTTTCGTACGAAGGACGGCCGAGCGGTTGAACGAACTTGAAGCGGCGCGTGATATGGTGACGGCTTCTGATGATATCCTCGGCGGGACCGCGATAATCAGCGGGACCCGCATTCCTGTCTACGACGTCGCTGCATCGGTGACCGCAGGTATTCCGACCCAGCGCATCCTTGAGGCCTACCCTAGTCTCAGCGAACGCCAGATACGGCTCGCAGCGATTTTTGCGGAAGCGAATCCAGCACGGGGTCGACCAAGGTCGGCCGGCGACCTTCCAGAAGGCGCCGTGATCGTTACAGACCGACGGATTTCTCGTCGCAGGAAGGCGGGATGAAATTCCTTGTTGACGAATGCCTAAGCCCGGAGCTTGCGAAACGAGCGATTCATGCCGGCCACGGAGAAAGTAGCCATATCACCTGGCTGAAGCTTTCCGGTCGTAAGGACTGGGAGCTGAAACCGATCATAATCGATGGTGACTGGACGTTCGTGACAAAGAATTCAGTCGATTTTCGAGGACCAATAGAAAATCCAGGCTCCAAGGGCCAATACTCCGATGTCGCGATCCATGCCGGACTTATATGTCTCAACGGCCCCCCGGGCATGGATCTCGATATGCAATTGGAGCTCTTTGAAGAGGCCTTGTCCGAAATTGGAAATATGAGTGATCTCATCAACCAGGTACTCGAAGTAACAGCCGAGGATGACGATACACTTCGCGTCCGCAGATACTTCCTGCCCGCCAATCAGGAATAACGAGGTCCTTCGATGGTTGCGTCCTTTTGAAGGTGCCGAGCGGCATGGCGAGGTCCGATCATGCACAGCGACACTCTCTGGACAGGCGGTTGTCTCTGTGGATCGAGACGGTAAGAGTTCGCGGAGACCCGCCACATTCGGCCATTGCCATTGCGACATCCGCAAGTGTGCTACCGGCGGCGCGTTAGGGACTTGAGCATGGTGATTGACAGCGGAGCTGTCATCCATATCCTTCGCAATGAGCCTGACCCGGCCATATCGTTTGAGGTCATGAATGATTGAGAGCCATACACGACAGGCGAATTGGCGCCGAGCCAATCCGACAAAGTACGATGCTCACCTTGCGGTTCAACGAGCACTGAAATCAGGGCTCCTCGAAAAGGACAGCTGCGAAGTGTGCGGGAATGAGAATGTAGACGCTCACCACGACCAGTACGACGATCCGCTCGAGGTCAGATGGTTATGCCGGCGCCATCACACCCGTCTCCATCATTACGGCGAAGACATGTTTCCGCTACGGTCACTGGCGACCAGTTAAGGTGAACACACAGGTATTGCGCCTTGATGGGATTCGATCCGTAAACCATGGCCCGTAAGCCAGAGGTTTCCTTCAATATCAGGAAGTTAGTAAACTACTGCAGCGATCAACATGGAACCTAACTGCCCAGTGCCACCGTGCCCGATCTACGTTCGGAAATTTGTCGCTGACAGCGAAGCTGAGCTCGGTCAAGTCGCCGCTCGAAGTTTGAGCGACTTTGATAGGTCAGAACTAGAGCGCAGCCTGTCCGAACTACATGAGTTTCATGATCGATGGACGCTGTTCAAGTCCAAGGGAATGGGATCGTCTTTGGTCGCGTTTCGAAATGCCATGGCGCTCGGCCAGCTCGCTGGGGACCAGCAGACGGCTGGATTGGCTTTGAGCACCGTCCACACCATGAAAGGATTGGAGAAAGACATCGTCTTCCTTGTCCAGATGTGCGAAGGGGTATTTCCAGATTACCGAGCGCAGTCAGCTGCCCAGATTGATGAAGAGCGCAATGCTATGTTCGTCGCAGTGACACGAGCGCGCCGCTGGCTCTACATTACCTATCCCCACAGCCGGAAAATGCCCTGGGGAGACGTCAGATCGCAGAAACGGTCACGCTTTCTCGACGAGATCGAGCACTGATCCAAGTGGCGAGGTTTGAGTAGTTACCGGCGGCGGGCACTCGTTGTGTTAGGGCGGACGCGTTCCTCCAGCCTAAATGAAATCACTCTTGAAGCCTGCTTCAGATCACCCCCCACGCCCGAAACCGCCCCCGCCCCGTCATCTCCCTGAGCCCCAACTCCTCGACGATCCTGAGCGCCGCTCGCGGCGTGACGCCAAGCGCCTCGGCCACCATGCCCGTCGAGACCAGCGGCCGCGCCATCACCAGGTCGATCAGCTTCGGCAGCTTCGACGAGGCCCGCCGGCCGATCAACCGCCGCTCCAGCACCTGGCGAGCGAGCGCCAGCCGGTCATGCTCCTTCAGCCCGAGGTCTGCGGCCGCGACGATACCATTGAGCAGTGCCAGCAGCCGCGTGTTGCGGCCGGGATGGCGCCGGCGATCGACGGCAATGGATTTCAGGCCGAGATTGATGGCGGTGAGATGGGCTGCCGTTGTCAGGCCGGCCTGGCGCAGGATGGCCGCCGCCAGCAATCGACCGAGCCAGGGGGCGTGCTGCAGGACCTGCAATGTGTTCCAGGCGTCGAGGACGATGATCGTCCGCAACGCTGCCGGCAGGCCTCCGGTTTCGTCGAGCACGGAGCGCCATTCGTCCAGGCGTTCGTCCTCGTCCCAGTCGAGATCATAGATAAACGGGTCCCGATCCCGCACACGACGCCGGCCCGGCGACTGCGCGCCTGCCAAGGCCGTCTCCGAGCGCGCCAGGGCCGCGTCGATATCGGCGAAGGCGGCCGCCAGCGGATCGGCATCGTCCAGGCCGTCCCGCTCCCCCTCCCCTGCTCCAACAGTGTCGAGATCCACGACCATGCCGCCCTTCGCTACCGAGATGGCACTATCCGATGCTGCAGGCACGCCGGCGACAACGTCGTGGCCGCGGAGGCTGCGCACGCCGTCAATGCTCAGCGCCCAACCCGGCGGCTGCGAGGCGATCCTTCGGCGGGCGCGCAGCACGTCGCGGGCCATGGTGAGCTCGTGGCTGGGCGCACGGATGTCGGCGCCGGCATCGTGCAGGACGAGGTCCTCGAGATGAACCAGTTCGCCATCGACCCAGAGCGAGGCACAGGCATCGGCAAAATGGGATCGCTCGATCCACCCCTGCCCGACCGGCGAACGGGCAATCCGCTCGTCGAGACGCGCCAAAGCCGCACCGGCGTCCGAAACCGGCTGCAAGAGGGTATGGATGGGCAGTTTTGCCAAATCATAACGCATTGAAATCATGATAGACGATTTGCCATATGGACGCTATATTCATTTTGCTGTCCGTCACTGGATGATCTTCATAGCTTAATAGTCACTATCGATAGGTATCAAGTATCGGTAGTGATGGCTTTTGCCGTCCGGAATGGCTAGAATCGGGGCAAATCACAGCCGCGAAGGCCCGGCGGAAACCCTGATTTCGAAAGATGTCGTCACCGAGCCTTCTGATGCCGGCGTTTCCGCCAGACATCGGTCGCCTTAGACGCTGCCCGGCGAGCGGTTAAAGCATCCTCGGCCGACTGCAGGGAACTCTCACACCGATGAACCAGTTAGACGGAAGCAAATTCAATTTACTGAAACCGGAGGATAGCCGATGTCGCGTGGACCACTCACCGCCCTTCTCGCCGTTCTTGCCGTCGCCGGTTATCAAAACCGCGACAAGATCGCCGAAATGCTCCGCGGCCTGCAGAACGGCCAGCAAACCAATCCCGACGGAACGGTGTCCCAAAACCAGGGCGGCCTCGGCGAACTGCTGGGTGGCTTGACAAAAGGTGGCTTGGGCAACATTCTTGGCGGATCCTCCCCGGGCGGCATTCTCAGCGGCGGCCTCGGAGGTCTTCTCGATCAGTTCAAGCAAAACGGACTCGGCGACCGCGCGGATTCCTGGGTCACCACTGGCCCCAATCAACCAATCAACGAACCTGACCTGTCCCAAGCCCTTGGCGACGATGTCCTTGGTGAACTGGCAGCAAAGACTGGGCTCTCGAAAGAGGAAATCCTCAGCCGCTTAACGCGCGATCTTCCGAAGGCCGTCGATGACCTGACACCGGATGGCGTCGTGCCGAGCGAGGACCATTTTGACGGATTATACAATGGCCCGGCGGCGCCGACATCGGTCCCAAGTGTTGGTCGCGTGGTCTGATGGGCGACAATCAGCCGATTGCCCTCGTTGTCGATGATGAACCGCTTGTTCGAATGGATACCGCCGACATGGTCGCCGATGAAGGCTTCGAGGTCATCGAGGCCAGAACGGTGGAGGACGCGTTTAAATTCCTGACCGACTACCCTTCTCTCCAACTTGTCATAACCGACCTTGAGACGCCCGGGTCTATGACCGGATGCCAGTTTGCGTGGGAGGTTGCGAACCGCTGGCCCCACATCTGCATGGTTGTCGCGTCAGGGGCGGGGCGCCCATTCGACGAGGATTTGCCACCATCGGCAATCTTCATCGCCAAGCCGATCTCCCAAGATGTCGTCCATGAAGCGATAGAAGAGTACTGTAACTGCGATTCTCGCTGATAAGCTTCGCGTGTATCACCCAGTACGGATCGTTAGAGGTGTTCGCAACTGACGTTAGCCGGCGCCGAGATGATTAAGAGCACCGATGTTGCGATTGGGAGCCAGTTCGCCGCTCAAGATTGAGGCGCACGCCGCCAATTAGAAAGCGGAAGTTGGCAGCGTCATGGCAGGCCTGACCAACTCTGCGCCTTACAGTCCCTATTAATATCATCCCGTTATGTCGCCGAGTCCAATATCGATGACGCATACATTGGTGGAGCACGTAGTCAGCGGCTTGGCATCGTGGAGACGGTAGAGGCGGCACCGCCGTGACAAAAGCCAGAACGCTATTTCTGATCTTTTAGATAAGCCATCACCTTGTCTCGGCTTGGTCCCGCTTCCTTGATTGCCTTCTTGGCCATTTGACGTGTGACGCCGGCCGATTTCATGACGTGAGCGATCTCGTGTTCCTGGTTGGAAACCAGCTTGCGATCTTGGCCCGTTTTCTTTGGATCGTCGGACATTGGTGCTCTCCATGACAAGAATATTACTAAGGAACTCAATCGCGACCTCGGTGTTCCCTGTTCGAAATGTGAGTCAGCGTAAAATGGCAGAGTTGATCGATATGGAGACGGCACGCGCAATGCGAAATGCGCCTGATGCTGATTGTCTCTCCACCGATGCCGAGGGGCATCCAGTCTTCATGTTCTCAGTCGGATATCGCCACGATGATCGTCGGTATAGCGTCGATATCTGGGCTCGATCTGAGCAAGACGCTGCAGAGCAGGTGGCCTCTATGCGCAGGACGCTGTGTCTCGAGGGCAGAGTGATTTCCGTCGTTACGCAGACGCCGTAAGAATCCTGATATTGCGCGGGAGTGAATTTCTTGGACGTCTTGACGAAACCTAGCGGGCTCCTCCGTGTTGATGGAGGCGCGCCGCTGCTGCCACAAGAGGTTCATTCGATCTCGGACCCGATGGCATGGGACCGTTTTTTTTCCGATTCCAGAAAACTGAGATTTGTATCATGCGAACAATTTGGAAAGCACTTCTTGTGACGTCCGCCATGGTGGTCGCGAACCAAGCTTTCGCAGGAGAGGCAAGTTTTCTCAAGACGCTCGAAGGATCCTATTCAGGCAAGGGGACCGTCAAGCTCCGTACGACATCAAAGCCCATATCCGTCAGATGCAAATTCAAATCGTCGGCCGACGTTCAGTCGCTCTCTCTGAATGGTTCCTGTACCGGGCTACTTGTCATTTCCAGGAAGATCGGCGCCGATATTCAAGTCGCAGGGACCGGGTACAGAGGCACTTACCTAGGCGCCGGCACTGGACCTGCCGTGCTCAAAGGTAAACGACGTGGGAATTCGCTCGCATTCAACGTCCGCTGGGCTAAGAACGTGAACGGTGACCGCGACGCAACGCTCACGGTTCAAAAAGTCGGCGATGGGGGGATGACGCTGATTACCACCGATCAGGACCCCGCCACGGGGAAAATAGTGACTACCAGCGAGATTCTTTTGAAGCGGCAATAACAATACTCTAGACTCGGGGCAAATCACGGTCGCGTCGCCGGACCGAGAATATTTTCCCGGAGCCAAACATGGCCAAGCGCCCCCTACCCGCCATTCCCACCGAGGCCGTGCTCAAGCGCTCCACGGAGCTCGATGCGCTTGACGCCATCCTGCCGTTGGATCGCCGCGACCAGCTCGCCGACATCCTGACCGACGACGATGTCGAAACCCTCAAACATCTCGCCGCCGAGGGGATGGGCGACAATACGCTCAGGGCGCTGGCCTCCGATCTCGCCTATCTCGAGGCCTGGGCCGCCGCGGCTATCGGCACCCCCCTGCCCTGGCCGGCGCCAGAAAACCTGTTGCTGAAGTTCGTGGCGCATCATCTGTGGGATCCCATCCGCCGCCAGAGCGACCCGGCCCATGGCATGCCGGCGGAGCTGGCCGACCATCTGAAAGCCCGTGGCTTGCTCAGGACCAATGGGCCGCATGCGCCGGCAACGGTGCGGCGCCGGCTGACCAGCTGGTCGATCCTAACCCGCTGGCGGGGACTTAGTGGGAGTTTCAGTGCGCCGTCGCTGAAAAGCGCGCTGCGGCTCGCGGTGCGTGCCACTGGCCGGCCAAGGCAGCGCAAGAGCAAGAAGGCGGTGACCGGCGATATCCTGGCCAAGTTGCTGGCGACCTGCAACAGTGATCGACCCGTCGATATCCGGGATCGCGCCCTGCTGCTGCTGGCCTTTGCCTCGGGCGGGCGGCGGCGGTCTGAGGTGGCTGGGCTCAGGATCGAGGATCTCGTTGATGAAGATCCGGTGCCAACTGATTCGAAGGTGCCGGATTCTCCTCTGCTGGCCTGTCTCAGCATCCATCTCGGGCGCACCAAGACCACTGATATCGAGGACGACGCCACCGTGCTGCTGATCGGCCGGCCGGTGGTCGCATTGAAGGCGTGGCTGGCAATGGCAGGGATCGACAGTGGTCCGGTATTCCGAAAGGTCGATCAATGGGGCAATGTCAGCCGCCAGGCACTGACACCGCAATCGGTGAACCTGGTGCTTAAGTCCCGAGCTGCCCAGGCCGGGCTCGATGCCACAGCCTATTCCGCCCATGGGCTGCGTGCCGGCTATCTGACGGAAGCCGCCAATCGCGGCATTCCCCTCCCCGAGGCGATGCAGCAGTCACAGCACAAGTCGCTCACCCAGGCGGCGAGCTACTACAACAACAGTGAACGCAAGCTCGGCCGGGCGGCACGGTTGATGGTCTAACACCAGATGCCCACGGTGTTGTTGCCCCAATTGTCTTATCATGCAGCATTGGCGCCGAAGTGTGAGGGTCGTTCAAGAATCCAACGAGGGTGCGCTTTCGAACCGAAACTATTTCGCTGCCCTGTCGTTTGGCGCAGCGAGGTAAGATGATGACGCGCTATTTCTTCCACATTCGTGACGGCGAAAACCTCCTGGAGGACGAGCAAGGTGTCGAGCTCGGGTCGCTTGAGGACGCACGCGCCGAAGCGGATCGCGCTACTCGTGAAATACTCATCCGCAACATCAAGCATGGCGAAACGCTGGACGCTCGACGTTTCGAAGTATGGGACGAAGAGGGCGTGCCCCACTTCATTCTACCCTTCAAGTCAGCAATTGGTATCGAGTGACACACTACGCACGCCGGGCCCGCGGGCTCAAAGCAAGTTTTGGATGAGCAGGGCGTTCCGCCAATTTTCCACCAGGGGGCGAAAATCGTCAGCAAGCTTCACTTTCATGATTGCAAAGAGACCTGGCCATGCTGGTCGTTGGCCAATCGCCAGAGCTACACCGAACGGTGAGGAAACATGAACACGTCGGCTTTTCAATTGATCGCTCGCGCTGGATATTGTGCCCGCGCAGCCGTCTTCTTCGCTGTCGGTGGGCTCGCCTTGGTCTCAGGACTATCCCGCGGGACATCGGACACGAAATCAGCCTTGGGCGCAATTCCTCAGCAGCCCTTCGGTCGGATATGGGTCGGCTTCATAGCGCTCGGCCTCATGGGATTCGTCGGGTGGAGGCTTGCACAATCTCTCGGCAACGCGGATCGACATCCGCCAAAGGCGAAAGGCTTTGCAATTCGCGCCGCGTTGTTCGGTAGTGCGCTCGCATATGTCGGGCTAGCCTGGTTCGCAGCCGAGCGGGCGCTTGGATTGGCAGGTGAAAATGATGGAGGAGCTGAGAAGGGACTGGCCGCCTGGGCCATGTCACAGCCTTTTGGCAAGTATCTCGCGGCGGTGATTGGGCTGGGCTTCATCATTGGTGGCATTGTAACGATCGCGAAAGGCGTTTTGCGCAAGTATGAGCAATATATCGACCAAGAGGCCAAGGCGAACCGGCTGACTACATGGATTTGCGTTTATGGACTGAGCGCCCGTGGCTTATTGTTTGTAATTGTCGGTTGTTTTTTCAGCTACGCCGCTTTCAAGGTTGCCCCGGAACAGGCGGGTAGCGTGGTGGATGCGCTCAATTGGATCCGGAACCTGCCGTTCGGCGCTCTGCTCTACTCAGTGGTGGCACTGGGTCTAGCTTCCTTTGGCGCTTTTAACGTGGTCCAGGCCCGCTATCGCCTGGTCCGCGAACCGCGTGTGCCGCAGGAGATTGCGGTCGCCGCCAAGAAGTCTGCTGATTTGGTGAGTCATGGATAGCAACGTCGGGCTTCGCGCACTGCCGTTTAATCGGAAACGATTAGCGCTTCACAACTATCCTGTCAGCATTAACGCAGCCGCCATCGCCACGAAGACGATCAACGCCAGGAACACTGTGCTCTGTCCGTATGTCATCACTATTCACCGATCTATCGAGCAACTGAAGCAGGAACGCCGACGATCAACGTTGTTCCGCCGCCAAACTCGGAAAATGATGCGCCTCGGTGAAGGAGTAGCGATCTCCTGGATCGTCAGGTGTTATCGATCTCAGCTGCCCGAGGATGCTTAGTCACGTGCCCAACCCCGCTCACCGAAACTGCCCGCAGAGCAGTGATACAGCAAGCCTGGACCCATTTAACTGGGCCCAGGCCTTAGACCTTCAGCCGATGCTAAATACCCATTATGAAGTCACCTGAGTCAAGATCAGCTTTTGCCATGTCCCTGATCAGTAACGTGTCATCCCCATAAGTGATCAACAGGTCATCACCCTTTACCTTGAGGTGGTTTGCAACCAGATCGTTGAAGTCTTCTTCGCTACCTACGAAGTCGGACAGGATCAGGTCCGAGCCGTTCTCAAAGCCTTTGATCACGTCGTGGCCAGTCTTGACGTCAAATTCGAACACGTCTTCGCCGGTGCCGCCGATCAGCAGGTCATTTCCGCGTCCGCCATCGAGGCTGTCGTCACCGTGCAGACCCCGAAGGATGTTGTCGCCCGAATTGCCGCGCAGCACATTGCCGGCGCTGTTACCCGTGGCATCAATGTCCTTTTTGGTGAGCAGCGTCAGCGTTTCGAGGTTATCGGCAAGAGTGAAGCTTACCGTTGAGCGGACATTGTCCATTCCGGTGCCACTTTCGAGTTCAACAATATTGATCGATTTGTCGCCCACCAGGAAGGTGTCGCCACTGTCGCCACCATCTATCTGACCGTCGATTGTGCCCTTGCGGGTGTCGAACCGATCCACGCCATCGCCAAGTGAAATGTCGCCGACGATGATGCCCTTGTTGATGATCGAGGTTTCACCGGTGCCCCCGGAGATGTCTCCGAGGATCTTGCCTGCATTGGTCAGCGTGGCGTGCTCACTGTCGAAGAAGCCGACGGCAGTTTCAGCCTTGATCGTACCGCCCTTGAGATTTTCGACGACGGAATTGTCCCCCTCTGCGCGCACGCCATAATCTCCACCGATGATTTTGCCGCTGTTGTCGACAGTGAAGTCATCGAACTGGGAATACACCGACCAACCACCGTCGATCCTGCCACTATTGTGCAGCGTGGTGCCGATATAGCCGGACACTGCGGAGTTGATGCCCTTGATGACACCTTCATTCGTAACCGTCGTGTTCAAGCCGCTGATGTCTACCCCGACATTGACTGCGGAACCGTCAATGAGCGAGTCAGGTCCAACGCGCAGTTTGTTGTTGTCGCCCTGAATTTGCACGGCCACCTGAGCAAAGCCGGTCGTAACGACGTCGCCAAGCAGCCTGATTGTGTTGCCGGTGAAGTCGTCATCGACGAACACGCCAGGTTCTTGATCAGTCGTAATCGTGGCCCCTTTCGTCAATGTCCAAGTGTCGTTGTCCGTATTGACGAGCCACGTCGTAGCAAGATCCGAGTTCTGAGTAGGCATCCTGTGTTTCCTCCAAGTTTTACCCTTACGGGAATGGCTTGATTGCCACCGTTGGGCTGGACGCTACAACAGGAACGGACTCGGAAGGGTTCCATAGGGAACTGCATTGTATGGCAACGCATCCCTGAAGCGCTTCGGTGGCTCAGTATGAAACGTCTCCCGAGATTGGATGGCCCCTAAAGCCAACAATGAGCGGAGGACCGCAGTCTCCCAGGCTGAATTCACCTTCAACTCTTCTTCCTGCCATCCGACGGCGGTGGCGGCGGGAAGGGTGCACGAGCGCCGTGAAATCAAAACGGCGCACGCGAACTTATAATCATCATCATTGCAGGGCCTCCGTCGCATGCCGACAGTCGAATTGGCGGTGACGATAATGCCCAACCTGCGCAGGTGCCGGAACATTGAGTGTAACCGCTGTTGGCTCATTGCCAGAAAAAAGCCGGCCACAGGGACCGGCAAAGTTCGCTTAGGGATCAGGGTGCCGCAGCAACCTAAGTCCAAATAGAGCTATACGGTGCGACGATACACGTCATCGTCTTCGTCACGGCCTTTGCCACCTAGCGCCGCTGATATAGAAGCGATCAACGCGCCAATCAGCATTGAGAGAGCAGTAAGCATCGAGCCGGTAGCCGCAGCTTTGCGGGCTGTATCGGCGGCCTCCTGTGCCGCGACCTTAGCGTCATCAACCTGCTTTAATACCGCATCGACCCGGGCCTTGGCCTGATCCGCCGTCAGACCGGTGCGGGTTGCCACGAGTTGATCTACGTAGGCTCGATCTTCCGGCGACATTTCACCTGCTACGGCGCTTTGCATCAGTATGCGCGAGAGCTCGCTCGCCGCAGCTTCATTGGTTGCGGCAGCCGGATTGGCAGTGGTCGCTGTCGTGCTTGGCCTCAGCAGTGCATCCGTGAAGTACGATGTCGAAAGATCTGGGCCATCTTCCGAAGCGGCAGTGACCGCTGCGGCACCAGTCGTGCCGACGTGGCACCGCTGACAATCGATGAGACCGTGGAGCCGAGGAACATGACAACTACGACCGTTGCGACCGCCCACGCGAGAAGACCATGGGTAGTATCGCGGAAGGTGACCTCGTCAGTGTGAACACCGACCCACTTGGCGCGCAGACGACCGGTGAGGTATCCACCCACGCCTGATGAAACCCATTGTACGATAACGAGCCATATCGCTGCATAAACGGTGACGGTGGTCGCAGAACTACTTTCACCGGACCAGGGGGAGACCAAAGTCAGTCCAAGCCCTGCACCCACGAGCATCAATATGAGAGTAACGACAGTGGCCACAAAAGCGCCTGCCAGAATGGGCGCCCAACTCACGGCCGATGTCGAGGATTCAATCGGGGCGTCGACAACAGTGGGGGAAATAGTTTCAGTCATCTCGAAGGTCCTGTTCAGAATATGAGGGCAAGAATGATAATAATCGGGATCGGAATTCCCAGTAGCCAGAGCAACATACCGCGACCCATCGGAGCCTCCTCGAGAATATGAAAATAATTGTCTCATGAACTCACTCGGATCGTGGAAGTTCCAGCCTCGGGCAGATGATCCGCATCTTCGGCTTACTACACAAGGATTCTCGGGGGCCGGAACCGCGACTTGCCTATCGCATTAGATAAGCAGTTCCGAGTGAGGGTGCTATGACCGAAGAAAAATCAAGAGAACCCAGCACTGAGCAAACCCGCGAAAATCGCAGGGCAGAAACGGATCGAGCGTTTGCAGAGATCAAGGAGAAGGAGCGAAAGGAGCGGCTCGAAAAAACGATGCGTTTGCGTCGAATGCGCCTCGTGAAAGAGTAGAGAGCGCCAGCCTTTACGCGAAAGCCACTTCGACATTCTGCCGGTCCTGGGCAATCACACGGCAACGCGTTTCGAAGCCTTCCCCACGGATCACCAGGTCAAACTCCGCCGGAACGGCCGAGGTGTTGGAAAGAACCAGTCCGGCGCCATCACTACCGAGCGATTTGACGGTGCAGTCGATTGTCGAGCGCCTGTCGTTGAACAGGATCGACCCGCTCTTCAGCACCCGGCGCCGCTCCCCTCCGCTTGCTCCCTGCAAATTATGCCATGACATGCAGCAATTTCGTCCACCGTTCTTGGCCGAATACATTGCTGCGTCTGCCTGCGCGACCAGCGTATCGATGTCACGGCTGACGATCGACAGGTTGGTCGTTCCGATGCTGGCGGTAACGCTGACGCTGCCGAAGTCGCCGCTCACAACGACATCGGCAATAGCGATCCGTAATTTCTCGGCGACAGCTGCCGCTGCGGCTCTATCGACATGAGGGAGCAATATGGCGAACTCCTCGCCGCCCAGCCGGCCAATCAGATCCCCTGCCCTAAGCGTAGCCTTGCAAGCGGCACTCTCGGCTTTGAGGACGTCGTCGCCTGCAGCATGACCGAAACTGTCATTGACGCGCTTGAAATGATCGACATCCAGCACGAGACAAGAGAGGTCGTGTTGATGTCGGAGGGCCTGGGCAATCAATTTCTCGGCTTCCGACTTGAAGGCTCTTCGCGTAAGAACACCCGTCAAACCGTCGGTCGCCGCCGACTGCAGGAGCTCGATCCGATCCATCGCCAATCCAGCGAGCTCCTGAAGAATGGTCAGATCCCTTGCCCCAAACGATTTCGGTCTACGGTCGATGGCACAGACGGTTCCCAGGATGAATCCTTCTCGGGTCTTGAGCGGCACGCCAGCATAAAAGCGGATATGGGCCTCCCCGGTGACCATGGGGTTGTTCGCAAACCTGGCATCCTTCGTCGCGTCCTGGACTATTAGCGGCTCTTCGGATTCAACGATTAGCTGGCAGAAGGTTTCTTCACGTGGAACTTCGGCATTCGGCAGACCAACACAGGCTTGATACCATTGTCGATGTGCGTCGATGACGGAGACGATCCCTATATCGACCGAAAATACCTCCTTGATCAGCCGAACGATGCGGTCGAAGCTCGCATCCCTCGGGGCGTCCAACAGATCGAATTGATCGAGTGCCTCGAGGCGTTCCCGTTCGCGCTGAGCGCGCTCCGCTGTCGATCTTCCGAAAGTCCGTACTGTATTCATTTCAAACCACCATCCATTTGCTCGATCATGGAGTTGAAAAATTAAATTTGGATTAGACGCCCAAGGACCATGCCGGTCTGGTAGTTCTGTAGCAAGCGAACAGGGGATGGAAGTTCCGAACGTCTCCCGGCAGATGCGGATGTCGGAGTTCCTGCCCTTGACATGACGGAGAAAAATAATGCCCAGAGTGGCGGTTGTAAGCGGGGCTGGATCTCAGAACGGGATAGGTTTTGCAATTGCCCGTGCTCTATCCAATGCAGGCCTCACGGTCGTCATAACCTCGACGACGGAGCGGGTATTTGACCGGGCGAAAGAATTACAAGTGGCAGGCGGTCATGTCTCGGCGTTTGTCGCGGACCTCACCAACCTCGATAGCACGGAGGCCTTCCGGAAAACCGTCGGGGTTGCTGATGTGCTCATCAACAATGCCGGCATGACCTCCATCGGATCGCCGTCAAAATCCTCCTCGTTCCTGCAAATGACGCACATCGCTTGGCAGCAGAGCCTGTCGCGAAATTTGGATACGACGTTCCATCTGACGCAGGCGTTCTTGCCTGGCATGATCGAGCGCCGCTACGGGCGGATCGTCAACATCGCGTCTGTAACCGGGCCGTTCGTGTCTTATCCGGGTGAAACCGCCTATTCGACCGCCAAGGCGGGACTGGTTGGGTTAACAAAAAGCCTGGCACTCGAAGTCGCCGGCCAGGGGGTCACAGTCAATGCAGTGGCTCCGGGTTGGATTGCCACCGGCAGCTCGAGCGAGGCAGAGCTCATTGCTGGAAATCGCACACCGGTCGGAAGGCCGGGCAGGCCCGAGGAGGTCGCCGCAGCCGTGGCGTTCCTGGCGTCGCCCGAGGCTAGCTATATAACCGGGACCGTCCTTGTCGTCGACGGCGGCAATATCATTCAGGAGATGAAGGACTGAGCACTCATCAAACAAACCTCCGTGGAATCAAATGACTGAAGCGAAAGCCTTTAAGGGCAACCTGATCCTCGAAGATCAAGTTCTCGAAAACGCGACTATCACATGCGAGAACGGTCGCATTGTTGCGATCGACGAGCGCGGCGCGTCTATCCCAGGAATGATGGACTACACCGGCCGGTTTATTTCGCCGGGCTTCATCGATATTCACGTGCACGGCGGAGCCGGTGCCGACTACATGGATGGTTCACCAGACGCTGTGAGAACGGTCAATCGCGCCCACGCTCAGCACGGGACCACCTCGATATTCCCGACGACGACGACTGGCTCATTTTCTCAGCTTGAGCGCATGATCACAAGCTGCGAGGAGGTGCAGCGAACATGGTCGATACAGGATGGTTCGAAGATCGCGGGCGTCCATTTCTACGGACCCTATTTTGCCAAGGACAAGGTCGGGTGTCATCCTCCGGAAGGCCGGCGCGATCCAGTCAGGCATGAATACGAACACTTCCTCTCCAAACCAATCGTCAGGATAGCAACCTGCGCCTCGGAATTGCCCGGCGCATTGGAGTTTTTCGAATTCGCTGCCCTGCACGACTGCCTGATTACCTGCGGTCATTCGAATGCCGCCTGGAGCGAGCTGGAACAAGCATTTGACCGTGGGATGCGGCATGTAGACCATTTCTGGTGTGCGATGAGTTCGGTTTCTTCACTGCGAGGGCGCTTCGGGACGCCCATGCAAGCAGGCATGGAACAGTTCGTGATAGCGAACGATCAGATGAGCACGGAAGTGATCGCGGACGGCGAACATCTGAGCGACGATCTGCTTCGTTTCGCCTTCAAGGTCATTGGTCATAAGCGAACGTGCCTGGTCACTGACGCGAACCGGGCTCTTGATTGCCCGCCCGGGGCCTACAGATTTGGCTCCGCAGACGATGGTGTTCTCGTCTATAGCAATGGAGCCACTGTCCGCGCCGCCGATGGCAGTCTCGCAAGCTCGATGTGCGGCATGGCGACCATGGTTCGCAACATGGCCAATGCGGTGGGCGCGGATTTGCCCAAAGTGATCCAGATGGCAACGGCCACCCCGGCCCGGCTTACCGGCATATTTGGAGATGTTGGCAGCATTGCACTGGGAAAGTCGGCGGATCTGGTCGTCCTCACGCCTGATATAACGGTCGAGCAGGTGATCATCGACGGAGAGCTTATACCGGGGGCTGGGTAACTTCTGGTACCGCGACGAACCAGACCAGCCTATAAGTGCAGCCGGCCAGCGAAGGAAACCGGATTTAGACTGTCTGACGCTTTTGCATTCCGGGCTTTCAAAATCGGTCTTCCGTGTTAACCAGTACGTTCGATTTTCCATTATGGAAACTGACCAATGTTTCTGGACGCGGGCGATATCATTTCATTGCACAGCCAAATCTCAGAGCTTCAGCGGGCCATCGGCCAGCAGGAACGCGTTTTTGCCGAATTGCAGCGGCTTGGCGAACCCACGGCGCTGGCAGAGAAGTTCCTGGGCCGATTGCGAGCCCGTCTTTCCGAGCGACAGCAACACCTGGATCGGCTGACCGAAGCCGGAGGTGATGATGACACCTGACGCGGGAACGAGCAGGTGTACGCCATCCCCTTTACCAACATGTCACTCGAACCGAGAGGACCTGACACGGCCAATCCGTTGCTTTTCATATGCCTTCCCTTGAAAGCCCGGAATTGCGGGCTTGCGGACAGAGAAGCCCATGCGCGCGATTTTGACCTCCCCCGCGTCCACGACTACCTCCGAAGGTCTCGATCACGCTGTAAAAATCTGCAAATCGATCAATAAAACACGTGTCCAAAGGTTCCTTTTCTCACACATTGCGTAATTGTAAAAACTGGGTCAGAATCGACCCATGTCAGCATCATATCCGCTCTCTTCACCGTCGCTCCGCCGCCTGGTCGGCTATGCCCGGGTTTCGACTGAGGATCAGCTCAATGACGCCCAGGTCGACGAACTCAAGGGCGCCGGCTGCGCCGTCGTTCACGAGGAGCACGGATCGGGCGCCTCGCGCACGCGGCCCGTGCTCGCCAAGCTCATGCGCGACCTCGGCGCCGGTGATGTCCTCGTTGTCGTTCGCCTCGACCGCCTGGCCCGATCCGTCAGCCATCTCCTCGAGGTCATCGAGCATCTCGACAAGCGCGGTGTGCATTTTCGTTCGCTGCGCGACCCCATCGATACATCCACGCCCCAGGGGATGTTTTCGCTGCAGGTACTCGGTGCCGTCGCTCAGCTCGAGCGCACCCTGATCGCCGAACGCACCAAGGCCGGGATGAAGGCCGCAAAAGCGCGCGGGCGACTGGCCGGAAATCCCGGACTGCGGGAGCGGCGGCCCGAGGCGGTCCGGGCCGTCGCTGCGGCACGAAAGCGTGCTTATCTCGAGGAACTGATCACATCCGCGCAGACCTGGTTGCCGACGGTGCGCCGGCTGCGGCCGCAGCATAGCTGGGACGACGTCGTGCGCATCCTCAACCGGAAGGGTCATGACTGGACGGTCGAGCGGCTGCGGCGCGCCGTCCATCATCTGGTTGGCGAACGCCTCGCGGAAGCATCCTTGATCAAGCGATCGCCAAAGCGGCCGCCGGAGCACCGGCTGATGACCCTTGTCGCGGGCATTGCCATCGCCGATCCCGATCTGACCCTCATCGAAATCGGCCAGCAGCTGGAGCGTATGCACGAGCGGCCACCACGCGGCGGACGCAAATGGCAAGCCTCTTCGGTCAAGGCCTTGCTCGATCGGGCCCGTCAGCTCGGTCTTGTGACATCCGGTCCAATGCCTGGTTCATGAGACGGCCAAGCACACGGTTCTGCGTCGCGTTGTTGCCGCTTTGAGCGCCGTCCCAGAGGTCAGGGGAACCCGCCGGTCGGGCAGGCGTTCATCGCTAATACGGGCCGGAGGAAAACAAATGAACCTGCAAAAGATCTACACCGCATTGCTCACCGCCGACCTCGCAGCAGCCGAAGGCTGGTATACGAAGCTGCTCGGCCGTCGCCCAGACAACCGTCCGATGGACACGCTGGTGCAGTGGGAGCTCTTCGACCACGCCGGGCTGGCGCTTTCCACCGACGACGAAATCGCCGGCCGGGGCGTGATGTTCCTTTACGTCAACGACGTTGCAGCCGAGCGCCGCAGGCTCCAGGCCCTGGGGATTGAACTCGGGGACGATATCAAAGGTGATTACTCGACGTTGGCGCAGGTACGCGATCCTGACGGCAACGTGATCACCCTCGCCACGCCACCCTCCCGGTCCTTCCCGCCAGCCTGACGGCGCCTGGACAAGCTGCTTCAGACGACGAGCACTCGAGCATTCTGAACGCTCGATTTTGCTGGCGAATTCTTGCGCATCCCGGCTCACGCACAGCGGTAGCGTCAATTCGGCAGAATGATCGTTTGAGAGTTATCGTTGGCAGGGTTGAGGAGCTTGTATCCGCCGGCGGTGAGATAGACCTGGTCGTCCGTCGTATGAATCCATCCGTTTGAGCTGGCATGGATGATGGCGTTTTCCAGCTCGTCCAATCCCACGCCTTTGCCAAACGCATATTCCGCCAGATCGTCAACGCTGATGCGGTCCCCAGCCTCCATATCCAACAACTGCATGCATTCCAGGACAAGGTGGCCGTGCTGGTTGGTTTCCACAATCGACTCCGGCTTGATGATTCCTGGGCTCTGAGATGCCGTCCACACGCTGCGGACCAGCGCGGACTGTGAGGCCCGGCATTTCTCGCTCCGGTCTTGGAATTGCGCTTAAGCCTGCAGATTGTCAGCCGACATCTTGCCGGACTTGCGGTCCTTGACCAGTTCATAGCTGATCTTCTGGCCATCGTTGAGGCCGCGCATTCCGGCCCGCTCGACAGCGGAAATATGCACGAAGACATCGGTGCTGCCGTCATCCGGTTGGATGAAGCCAAAGCCCTTCGTTGCATTGAACCATTTGACGGTACCAGTGGCCATTCTTGTCTTCCCAGTGTCCTGCAGTGCTACCCCGTGCGGCACTGTCGTTTGCAGGCCGGCACCATGCTGCGATTTCCCACGGGATGCAACCCAGGTCGACCCACGTCATCCGCACTCGAGACGCCCCATGATACGCGTCCGCATTGGCAGCCCCCCTTTCCAGCGACGAACTGCCTGAAACAAGAGGCACGCCAGCAGCCTCCTTGCAACGCTTCGCACTTGTCTCGGCGCGAGACGGGCACGTCGAAGGCCCCGACGTCTTCAAAATGTCGCAAGCCAATCGTTATCCTCAACGCGCGTTGAAACGAGCATGTGGAGGGATCTGAGATGTTCTTGAGCACGGACGACATCGTGGCTCTGCACAGCCAGGTTTCGGAGCTCTACCGCGCCATCGTCCATCAGGAACGCGTCCTTGCCGAACTGCAGCGGCTCGGCGAGCCCACGGCGCTCGCGGAGAAGTTCCTCGCGCGCCTGCAGGCCCAGCTCGCCGAGCGTCAGGTCCATCTGGACAGCCTGACGAACAGCGCGGCCAACGAAAACATCTGATGCATAAGTTGGATTGAAAAGGAGCCCGGTGCGGGAGGAGGTGCACCGAGCTCTGATTATGACCAGGCGGCTGGGAGGAGGAGTGCCGCTGGTCGC
This sequence comes from Rhizobium sp. TH2, assembly GCF_024707525.1. Lineage (NCBI taxonomy): Bacteria > Pseudomonadati > Pseudomonadota > Alphaproteobacteria > Hyphomicrobiales > Rhizobiaceae > Rhizobium > Rhizobium sp. TH2. The sequence continues at coordinate 211,773 of NZ_CP062233.1, forward strand.
CGCAGCCGATCGGGAGGAGGTGATCGGCTACGAGAACAGTGTAATGCTGCGCTGCACCATTTTCAAGAGCTTTATGAACATCGCGCCCGCGCAGACAAAGCGATTATGCAAAACCGCTGAAACCGAAACCAACTGCACTGGAGCAAGCCTTAGGCGGAAACCTACGCCGCCGATTGACTCATCTGTTCCCATTTGCTTGATTAGCCCCTGGAGGATGCCATGGTCTATGATTGGGATGGTCAGCGCACACGCCGTACACAGCTGATGCGGCTCACAGTTGCGGTGACCGTTGGCTTGGCTGTGCCGCTCGTGATCACCATGTGGTCTTACGTCAACTGAACGGCCTCTGGCTTCCGGTTACACTCGGATGACATGATGGGAAATGCGCGTACGCAAAACTCAACGCGCGACCACATAGCTACACCGCCATCCGAGAAGAAATCGTAAATGACCGACGAGCCCCCTATCGAAACGATGGCCATCGAGAACCGCGGCGACGCTGACCGACCCTCCCAGCCTGTGTACTGCTGGCGCGAATTCAGGTTCGAAAGTAAATTTCTGTAGCTCGAAACCGCCCGTCTATTCGCTTGCACTGAACAATGACGTCGATAGATATTCTCAGCAATCTGTCGATGTCTTCGCGGTCCAGATTGCGCCCGCCGTCGGATTCTTTCACGAGAAGCGTCAACTGCTGGAAGGCGAACTCGGTGGAATCGGCATGAACGGTGGTGATCGATCCTGGGTGACCAGAGTTGACATTGCGGACGTAATAGAAGGCCGTGCCATCCCGCAATTCCTGCAGCAGAATGCGGTCCGGCCGCATTCGAAGGCACGATTCCAGTAGGTCTTTCGGCCCCACAGCCGAAATTCCTTGTGCGCCTTTCGAGTAGAACAGCCGAACGTGGTTGGGCTGCGGAATTTCGAGTTCGGGTGTGTCCTCTATCGAAATTATGCGCTCGTGCACCGGAATGTGCTTGATCAGCGCTTTCGAGAGCGTCGTCTTCGCCGATCCGGTGGCACCTGAGATGATGATATTCTTCCGGGCAATAACGGCTTCTCGCAGAAAATCCATGTAACGGCCGGTACGGTAGAGGGCCATCAATCCCTGATCAGGCGTCGAGCTGCCTTCGTTGACTGATCGGGTCTCGGAGAAAAACGCCTTCTCCTCGAGGTCCTCCAGCGTGAAGGTTACCGAGGGCGGCTTTCGGATGGTGATACTGACCGTGTTCCTGGTAATTGCCGGTGGAATGACGATCTGGATCCGTTCATCGCCCGGGAGCGTGGCCGACAGGATTGGCCGTGTCTCATCAATGCGCTGATGGGAGAAGCTGGCTACGGCCCGGGCAAGGCGCATCAGCTTTTCGAAGGAAAGCGCCGGTAGATCGTGGGTCCGCCACCCACCGGCACCCTCCGTCAGCACCTGCCCAGGCCGATTTACGATGACTTCATAGAGCGTCGTGTCCTTTAAGAACGGCGAAAACGGTGCTAGCAGCTCACGCACGACTGCCGCGTCAGGGCCCTCCGTCATCTCCCGCTCTATTTCGTAACCAGCTTTGGCCGCGGGCTGAAGTCGCCGAGCACGGCCCGGTCATAGATCTTGCTATTCGGTTCTGTCACCCGAAGGCTGTAGACGCCGGAAAAATCGAGATCGCGCGCCACGAAAATCGAGACGAGCTCGCCCTGGTGCTTAAGAAGTGTGGGAGGGATGTTGATCGATTGCTCGACAGCGATCGCCGCCGCCTGCTGACCTGCCGTGGTGGTGTTCTGGGCTTCGACATTGCTCTCCTGCATCTGGCTGCTTGCATAGCTCGTTGCGTCTCCGACGATTGACAACAGGATTGCGCTGCCGAAGCGCTCCCACCAATGGGTGTCGACATAACCATCGACGCCGGCCCGGCCCAAAGCGTCGGTGGCGGGGGATGCCAGCGTGACAATCACGCCCGTCGGAGTTTTGGCCCGGTTCCACAGAACGAACAGCCGCTTTTGTCCGCGCTGCAGTCCACCCCGATATTCGCCGACAACCTGCGTGCCTTTTTCCATCAGCACCACACGGCCGTTATCGGAGAGGACGTCGCGATTGATGACGCAACTCGTAAAGCCAGGCTGGTCTGAAGACAGTGCCGTTTCCAAAATGCAAGGAATGGAGGTGCCCATCGCGACGACAAAGTCGCGATTTCCCAGCGTCCCGGCACGCGAACCCTCGAGCTGTGTGGGCCTCAACAAGCCGTTGAATTTTTGTTCCTCGCTGTTGGCCTGGGCATTCATGCTCGCTAGGTTACCGTCCATGGGAACGAACGGCTTATCCTGCGACGTTGCGGTCTTGTCGCCATCGCGCTTCGTCGGGGTCTTCTGCCCGTTGAAAGCAATCACGGGTGCGCGCCTCGCGGCGTCAAGCAATGGATCCTCCTCGGCCTTGACTTTTTCCGTGACCGCTGGCGCTGGCAGTTTCATCAGGGGTAATGCCCTGACCGGTTCGACCTTTTCCTTGGCAGGCTCGAAGTCGTTGGTTTGGCGAATGACAACCTTTTCAGGCTGAACAGTCTGCGCTTTCTCGCCGCTCATCGACCACAAAGCGAAGCCGACGAATGCCATGACGGCCAGTGCCACGGCGCCCCGCTTTAGAATGGGATTGTTGTCGATCCTTCTGCCCGCGACCGTCTCGGCTCTCTCGCCTGGTATGCGGTTATCGTCTTGCTCAACCATGGCCATCTCCTACTGAGCCGCGTCGGGATTGGTCTTGTCGATTCGTTCGACTGACGGGGACGTGGTGTTGGTGTCGGGATTGATGCCAACCCGATCATAAGCTTCGTTGAAGACGCAGAGCACGTCCCCGCCCCGGCGAAGAATGAACTTCCGGCTGATCGCGTGCACCAGGACCAGATTGCCGTCGACGGATTTCGGAACGAGGGCTTCGCTGCCATCCGAGTTCTCGATATAGATCGCCGGCATTTCCTGATTGCCGACAAAGGCGAAGGTTGTGACCTTCCCGTTGTCGTAAACCGCTTGCGGTTCGAGCGCCTGCGACCCCTGTGCCGAATAGTGCCAGTTCCGTGGTCCGTAAGCTTCATGCAGTCCAAGGACGTTGTCAGCATTCTTTGCCTGCCTTGCCAGCGCCTTGGCGGCGGCCTGCTGACGCCGGAGCTCGGCTTCATCGGCCGGATAGCGGTACTTGACGTAGAAATAGGTGTTCTGACCGGTGGCGACAGATCCATCGCGCACCGTTAACTCCATCTGGTAGCTGCGCGTCGATCCGTCCCGGCGCGATGTGACGACCGAGATATTGGTCACTGGCTGGTTTTCGCGTGGCTTGAGAAACAGGATATTGCCGGCAGGAGCGACCTCCCATGCGACACTGTTGCCGAGCGCTACATGGGCGATCTCCTCGTCGGCCGCGAATTCGACCTGCACGGACGAGCGCAAAGAGCCGACGATCCTGGTGATGTTATAGGGTTGATAGCTGACAAAGCGGACCCGGCTGTCCTGGCTCGCACCTCTTGGAATCTCAAGGGCAGGAACTGTTGATGGCAAGGCGGACAGCAAGATGAGAAGAGCAACGGTTCGTTTCAATTGATCGCCTCCGGATCGGCCCGATATTCGCTGACGGCAAATCCGAGGGGGTTCACCAGCCGGTCGGTCGAAGACATCGGTGCGTTTGCATAGGAAAAGGTGATCGTTGCGACCCAATGGGTTGTTCGGACTTCGTCGCCACGGGTTATTTTCCGGATATAGCGGACGGAAACCACTTTCGAATTGATCAGCGAGATCGAGGCGATGTTGATGCGCGCGATCGCGCTACGTCCATAAATGTTTTGCGGGGAATCCGGATTACTGCCGCGATAGATTGCCGCGAACCGGGTCTGTTCAGCTTGCGTCGACAACAGGGCGACCGTCCGGAAATTTTGTTCGGCCTCGCTCCAAACGTAGCCCTCGCGGGCGCGAACGTATTTCGCGGCGAAGTATTTGGTGACGGCTTCATCGTAGGTTCCGGCACTCGACGTCAACGCCGAAACAACATCGACGATGCCGGTTGAATTATCGACCCGCACGACAAAGGGCTCGACAGTCTTTAGCGGGGTCAGTCCTGCAATTGCGAAGATCGAAGCGCCGGCGACTATGCTGGCGACAATGGCGATCGACCAGGCAATGCGGTTCGACCGCTCCACCTGGAGCATACGATCCTGATCGAAACGCCGCGCCTTGTCGAAATAGCTTTTGAGATCGTCTCTTGTGATCATCTCGCTCACGCCTCGCAACGACGATAAGAGCGGGCACTATCGAAGTGAGCAAAGGCGGCCGGATCCTTTTCCTCGACATAAGACGCCGCCAGTTGGCCGGCTGTCGTCAACCTCGCATCAGCACGCTTCTGCGTCAGATTGCTGTTTTCTTCCCACTGCCACATCGCGCGATTGAGCGGCCGACGCGTGTAGCCGTCACATTTGGGCAAGGGGTATGTGAGCGATGCACAGCCGCTCAGTGTAGCTGCGATGAACAGCAGCGAAACTGTCTTGATCATGCGAGGTAAGCCTTCCTATTGATGATGCGAGCGTGGCTGCTAGCTGGAGCCTCTCGATCTGAATGTCTGCCCGACGGCACGGATGCCGCGTCCAGCAGCGCGGGCGCCATGAGAAGCGGCCCAGGAAAGCGTGCTTTCATGGGCATCGCGCGCCGCGCCATAACCATAGGTCAACGACGCGCCGCCGGCGGCAAGTGCCGCAGCGATGCCAGGCAGTTGGTAGAACACGTAGAGGGCGGCCAGGCAGATCGCGCAAAGCGCGATCGGCCGCATGAGAACGTCGCTATAGCCCTGGATCTGAGTAAAGGTCGTGTCGATCGAGGTGATCAGCAGCGAGCCGACCGCGACGACAAGGACCTGTAGGATCACGAAGTTTGCGAGCTGGCCGATCCAGGCCTCGGTGAAACGCCGGGTTGATTGGAACATGGCGAGCGCCACGAAAATCGGGCCGATGGCAAGTACGATCGCCAGTGCCAGCCGTGCATAGAGTGAAACGATGTAACCGATCGCAGCCACGATGAAGCTCGCACCAATCACCATCATACCGCCGACGCCAGTGACGATATCGACCGGCCAGGCCGCGCGCGACCAGATATCGGTGGCCGATGCCTGGCCCTTGTCGAGCAGGCTGTCAAAGGTCGAGGCGCTGGGCGCCGAGCCAGAATTCAACGCCTGGGAAATTTCCTGCGGCAGCGTGTTGAAGAAGATGTTCGTGACATAGGTCTGATATTCGCTGGAATTCTTGACCAGCATGACGATGATGGCGAGCTTGATCGCCCGGAATGCAAAATCGAGGATCGGTTCCTGGACCGAGCCACGGAGCACGAGGTAGCCGTAAAGGACGACATACAGGGTGATTGCCGCCGTCAAGGGCCCGGTAACCCAGCCGGCGATGTTCGAGGTCCCCGTGGAGATGAATGTCTCCAAAGGCGTCCTGAACTGCCCGTCGACGAAGCTGAACACCTGGTACATCGCTCAACCTCCCAGCGATTGCCGCATTTGCTCGAGACGAAGCTTGCCGTCGGCAGCCTCCGCATTTCTGCAGTTTGCGGTGTTGCGAAGCTCGCCGGGATTGTTGCGGCATTTGTCGATCAGCTCGGAGAGCAGGTTTTTGTCCGCCACGAGCTCGTCGACGGTATAGGACACCTCGGGCTGTTCCGAGCAACCCGATAGAACCAGTAAGGCGAGATAGAGGGCAAGCTGTCTCATTGCAGGGCGGCCTTCATCGCGTCCATGCGCTGGCGCCAGTCCTCAGCCTTGCGTTGGTCATCCACTTGTACCTGCGCCTGCTGCACCATTTTCAGCCCTTCCATCCTGAGCACATCGTTCTGCAGGAAGGCCGTTTCGGCCTGAAGGCGTGCCTGCAGATCGGCGACATCCTTGGCGTCACTGGCCGTGGAGATCTGCTGACGCAGTTGGTCGATGCCAGAGATACGCTTGGTCGCTGTGTCATAAATCTGCTGGCCGAGGGTCATCTGGCCGGCATTCTGGTTCTGGATGCGGGTCAGTTCCTGGGCGTAGAAATCGTCGGCGCTGGTGCGATAGGTCGAATTGTTCTCAAGGAAATTTGACGCCGAGTCACCAAAAGTGTCGGTGCTCTGCCCCTTGAGCAAGCTTTCGATTGCCGCAAAATCCGGCGGTAGCGCCTGGCGGACATCCGGATCGTTGAGCACGCTGGCGACTTCAGCCATGTTGGTCAGCTTGTTCAGCGAACCATAAAGCTGTTGCGCCTGTTCGATCTGTTGGTTCAGGGCATCGAGCTGCGCCTTTAGTTGCACGATGCTTTCGATCTGCTTGGCGATTGCGGTCTGGTCGATGACGGGAATTCCCTGTCCTGCAGCACCGCCCGCCGAAAGGATCAGGATCGTGGCCAGTGCCGCCCGCGAAAGTTGATATCCGGTCATCAGCTCACACTCCTTCTTTGATGAAAAATCGGAAGCCAGTCTTCACGCCGGTCACCGACCTCTGCACGGACCGCGTCGGCGAGCTCCACATTTGCGGTTCGGCCGGAAAGTACGGCAAGTTCGTCGTCGAAACCGTTGAGGTTCAGTTCGGTGACGACGCTGTTGTGACCTTGCTTGAGGACGAACCTCCGGCTCTCGACCGAGAGTTCGCGCGCGATCAGCTCATATTCGCGCTCCGTCAGCTTGAAACCGTCGATATAGTCGCCGCGATCGCCGCGCGAATTCGGCAGGAAAATTTGCGTTGGGCATTGCTCGATGATCGTGTGCGCGATCGGCGAGACGATCGCGTCGCGCGGGCTCTGTGTCGCAAACAGCATCAGACCGTTCTGCTTACGGATCGTCTTGAGCTTGTTCTGGGCGAGATCGCGAAACCCTTCGTCCTGGAGCGCTTTCCAGAACTCGTCTATGACAATGATGATGCGTCGGCCGTCGATCAGTTGCTCGACGCGATGGAAGAGGTAGGCCATCAGCGGCGTGCGGATCTCCTCGTTGTCGAGAAAATCGGTCATGTCATAACCGACGAACTTGCCACTGAGGCTAAATTCACCGAGGCCGATGTCCTCGATGACGTTGTCGAAGACCCAGCCAAGCGGGCCTCCCCTCTCCCAGCGCCGCAGCCTTGCGGCAATGCCTTCCGGATCCGTGTTGTTGAGGAAGGTCCTGAGTGCGCCGATCGTGCGGCCGTTCACCGGAAGGTCGGCGAGGCCGTCGATCGCGGCAGCAATGTCGCGGAGTTCGGTAACCGTCAGTTGGCGAGACGACGATCCGACGAGCTTGCCAACCCAGCGGGTCAGGAACACCTTGTTATCCGGAGTAAGGTCGAGCGCCTTCAAAGGGGCGCAGCCAGTCGGGATGCCGTTCTTGAGGGGCAGATAAGTGCCGCCTGCGGCGCGGACATAGAGATCGGCGCCCCTGTCCTTGTCGAAGAACACCACATGCGGATCGTGTTTTTCGAGCTGCGACAGCATGAAGTTGAGCAGCACCGTCTTGCCGGCACCCGAAGGTCCGCAAACAAAGGTGTTGCCGAGATCGCCATAGTGGAAATTGAAGTAGTATGGCGAGCCCGAAGCCGTCTTGAGAAGAGCGACGGCGGGACCCCATTCATTGCCGTCCTTCTGTCCTATCGGATAGGAGTGGAAGGGCGACAGAGCGGCGAAGTTCCGCGATGTAATCGCGCCGGAGCGGGCGCGGTAGCGGAAGTTGCCGGGCAACTGCGCCCACCACGCCGCCTCAAGGCCGAGATCCTCGCGAGCGACCACTGCGCCACCGTTGGTCAGGCTGGCACGTGCCTTGGCGAGATTGTCGGTCAGTTCCTTCACCGAGGGGGCAAGGACGGACAGCGTTAAATGGTGTTCGCCGAGCACGAACCGGTTGGACTCCAGATCATCCATCGCATCATCAAGTTCCTCAATCTGAGAAGCCGCCTTGTCGCCACTGCTGACCATCTGGTTCTGCTTGCGGCCCATGATGGTGCGCGCGTCGGCCTTCGAGACGAAGGAGAAGGATTGCGACAGGATGAGCTCAAAGGGACTGGTGAGCACGTCGTCGAGCATGCCGGTCCTGGTGCGAGCCGGATATTCCTTGAAGCTCAACATACCAGCATAGCGGCTCGTCGCCTCGTGCCGGATTTCGATCGTTTCGCGGCCGACGATGACGCGGTCCGAGTAGATCGCCGAGGCGATGGGTCCCTCGGTCAATGGAATTGGCTCCCGCCTACCGCCGACGAGCTGATGCAGCACCTCGCTCGGTTGCGAGAAGATGACGCCATCGCGTTCGTAGAGGGACAGGACGCGGGGTTCGAAGCGGCTTAGTGCGGCGTTGACGTCAACCACCTTGTCCCGAAGCTGCTTAAGCGCTTCCTCGTCGACTTCGACATTCGCCCGACGCGCCCGTCGCAGCCGTGACATGAGCTTGGCTGCTTTGTCGGCCGGATCGCTTGCCGGCGACCAGAGGATCGTCAGAAAGAGGTCGTTGCGGAACAGATCCTCGCGCACCATGCGCGCGCGGTATTTGTCGTTGAGCGCAGACGAGAACGCCGTTGCAAAGGTTCCGTCGGGGTAGTCGCAGTCCCGGCGGCGAATGAGATGGGTCCACAAGGCAAGCCGCTCATCGGCAATGTTCCGGTAGAGCGTGTTGAGGTCGCGATGCAGCGCGTTCAGATCAAGTTCGTCTGCCGTCTCGAACGAGACGCCTTCGAGTGCGACCATCACCATCAGCGTGCGCGAGTTCATCGCGATCGTCGACGGATCGACGTGACGCACATAAGGGATGAAGGTCTCCGGTCCGAGCTCTCGAGCTTTGAGTGTCGCAATGCTAGGCAATGGCGAGATCCCTTCGTTGTAACGACGGCCCAGCCTGAGCGGCGACAGGGTTGCCCCGCCCCAATAGAAGCTGTTGCGTGACCGGCCACGCGTTTCCACCCAGGCCAGCAGGATGCGGAACATGTTGTGATCGTGCTTGACGAGCGCACGGAAAATAAGATGGAAGACGACGCCGACGAGGGCGTAGGCGATTGAACCGGCGACAATGTACAAAATGGTCGTGAGCATGATGTTCACGCCCATGGCTTCCATCGTCACCCCCGCGATCATCGCCGGCCGGGTGCAGGCGATAAAGAGGGTATCTTCCTCGAGTGTCGACCGCACGTTTGCCATCGTCAGCTTCCGACGATGGTGTTGACGAGTTCGGTCGCGCCGAAGATGCCGCCGATGCCGATGATCCAGAAACCTGCCCTTCTCAGATCCATGTAGCCGAACATCCACGCGATGCAGATCACGATCACCGCGATGACGGCGAGCAGCTTGGCGATATTGCCGGTCAGCATGTCGACGATGTTCTGCAACACGGTCTCGATGCCGGCCGCCTGCGCGAAAGCTGGTTCGACCAGGATGGCCACGATGGCGGCGGCCATCAGGCTGGAGGCGGCGATCGGGCGGATACGGCAACCAAAAGTCATTCACTTTGCTCCATTTGACTGTTTTGAAATACGAGGACGGAGGACTGCCGCCGCGAATTGAAGACATCCCAGGCCGGCGCGGACGCCGTTTGATCGACAGGCGGATTGTCACCCTCGGCTTCGACCGCGACATCGACGGCCTTCGCCTCGTTTGGCCCCCTCTCCTGCTCGCCACTGTCGATCGTCAGCGTTGTGAGGGTTTTACCCAGCCGCTTGATTTCCTGGCGGACCTGCTCGTCGTATTTGACCATGGCGCCAACGGAGGGATCGTCCCGGCCGTAGTAGGATTGCAGCATCACTTGCTCGGCCCGCTTCGGATCGGCGCCAGCCTTGATTGCGAGCCGATAGTATCCATCGAGCAGCGTGGCGGTTGCCTGAAGGTTCAGGCACGGATCGAATGCGTCGGAGATCGACAGCTTCAGCTTCCGAAGCTCGTCTGTCCCCACACCGCCGAGTCCGAGCTGAATGTCCTGATGCTCCGCGGCGAGTGTCGTCGCAACCTCGATCGCCTCAGCCTTTGACTTCGGCTGCCTGGCGAGCGGCGCACCGCTGTTGATGCGAATGTTGTAGGGGGCGAAGCGGCTATCGAGGCTCACCACGCCTGCCAAGGTTTCTGCGGCAACAAGAGGCGCGCAGGTCTGTGCGAGATCGACGAAGACGACGGGCATGCTCAGTACCACACCCGTTGGCGGCCGATCCCATCGATCGTTACATCGACGTAGCGCGGTTGGGAGCGGACATGAGGTTGCACGGTCACGTAGCGCTGGCATTGACGTTCGTTGCCGTTCCAGCTCCAATTGGAAGAAAATCCCGAATTGCGTCCGTCAGAGTAGCATTCGGTGTCTGAAACAGTCTGCGGAGTCGTAGAGTCGCAGCTCGCCTCCTGTCCATGGTCGCCGTAACGAACCGTCAGCCGATGGCCCTCGTCGCAGTAGTAGGGTTCATATCCAGGCCGGGACATCTGGAATCCCGCGCCGCTGCAGCTCGGGAAAGAATGCCCTTTTGCCAGTTCGCTCCACAGCTTTTCGATGGGAGGACGGCATTCAGCAAACTGCGTCGGTCCGCCCGGGTTGGAAAGGCATAGGATAACCTGGCATCCCCAGTCGTCGGCGCGCGCTTTGCTATCGAAAACGAAAGAGAACAACGTTAGACTGGCTGCAGCGACGAATGCCTTTGCGAGAGACTTGTTCATGATCACCACCCTTCACCGGTGCGACGCGACTCGGAGGCCATTGGGTCTCAAAATCGCGACTCGTTATACTATCAAATATCTGATAGTTTGACCGATGGCAAGCACGCACAAACCAGAATTGCAGAACCAACGGGTCTTGGTGCTCGCCCTGGAGGAGGTTCTCGACAAACCTGTCGAAGGAGAGACGCCGCAGTCGCGGCTGAAGCAGGTAGGCATGATGACGGTGCTCTATATGATGCACCAGCGGGGCGAGACGCTAACCCTCGCGAATATCAAGGCGGTGACGGGGATGACGCGCAACACAGTGAAAGAATCGATTGATCCGCTCGTTGCCCGCGGCATCCTGCAGGAAACGATCGTGAAGAATTCGGTAGGGCGTGGAACAGCTTGGCAGTACGAGTTCTGTCCGGAGATCTTTGAGAGATTGGGGCTCGGCTAAGCGCAGCTAATGAACCGCAAGTGGCGGCCGCACGAAACTCACATTGAGTGAGTCGCTTCGCGGTCGCCCAGCCACGCCGCCGCGTTGTATCAGTGCCGGAGCATGGCTTTAGACTCTTTTTTTTGAAGGTTCATGGACGTAGGCGACACCCGCAATCGCTTGTTTTGACTGCAATATGAACGGTCGAGACCGAGGAGCGTCGCTAGCCTACGAGCTTCGTTAACCTTTTGTTAACGATAAACCTCTTGCAGACTCGCAGCATTCGCGTCTTATTAGACCTGCGGACTTTTTGGGGTGAGCCCGCATTATACCGCAGGTCATCCCAACAGGCGCAGAAA
>NZ_CP062234.1 GCF_024707525.1 Rhizobium sp. TH2
ATGAACGTCAACATGACTCCTCCGAAGAATTTCGGCGAGACCCTTCTCGAGCACGGCGGCGAGATTTCGTCCAAATTGAACATGCTGAGGAAAGAGCGGTTTCCCCCAAACGCCCAGAAGACAATTAGAGAATTCTCCTTGGCAGAAGCTGCCGAGTTTATCGGTGTCTCAGATAGCTACCTTCGAAAGCTACATCTGGCTGGTAAAAGTGTCGATCCAACCACGGTCAATCAGCTGGGCCGACGCTATTATTCAATCAGCCGCATAAACGAGTTGCGAGAGCAACTTGGCCGCCTGCCCCATCGGAAAGATCATGAAAAACTGCAGATAATTTCGGTCGTAAATTTCAAAGGTGGGTCGGGAAAGACGACTTCAGCCGCCCATTTGGCACAATATTTCGGCCTCCGTGGATACCGAACTCTTGCAATCGACCTAGATCCTCAAGCGTCGCTCACAACTCTGTTCGGAATTCAACCAGAGCTGGATGGGAAGCCGTCGCTCTATGAAACTCTTCGATATGACGACGAGCGCCGGGCAATCAGTGAAACTATTCAACGGACAAATATTCCTAACCTTGACATCATTCCGGCGAACCTCGAGCTCCAAGAATACGAGTATGAGACGCCGCTCTCGATGCAACATGGGTCGAAGGAAGGGCGGCAGTTTCATACCCGGATCACAAACGCCCTTAAGGAAGTCGACATCCTCTATGATGTGGTGATTATCGACTGCCCTCCCCAACTTGGTTATCTTACGCTGACAGCGCTAGGTGCATCTACGGCAGTGTTGATAACCATTCATCCGCAGATGCTCGACGTCATGTCGATGTCCCAATTTCAATTGATGCTGGGGGGTACCCTTCAGACGCTTGATGAGGCCGGCATCGAGATTGGCCTCGACTGGTTCCGTTACATGGTGACGCGGTACGAACCGATGGACATACCCCAGCAGCAAATGGTCGGCTTCCTTCAGTCGATGTTCGCGGAACACCTACTCAAAAAGCCGATGCTTAAGTCGACTGCGATTTCGGATGCCGGCATTAGCAAGCAGACTCTTTATGAAGTGGAACGATCCAACATGATCCGCTCGACCTACGATCGAGCGAGGGAGTCTTTGGACGCTGTGAATGGTGAGGTCTTGGATCTCGTGCAGCAAGTTTGGGGGCGATGATGGTTAGGAAGAACCTTCTCGCAGGGCTAGTGTCTGACGAAGCTGATCGTCAGACGGCACAGAGCTACACGAACCAGGGAGCCGCGAAGTCTCTTAAGACGAATATGGAGTCATTGTCTGAAAAAGCATTAATGGTGGAGCGCGGCGATGTTTTGCTTACACTTGATCCAGGCGTAATCGACCCCTCACCTTTTCGCGATCGTTTGCCGGATTTCGACCCGCAGCCATTCAAAGACTTTAAACAGTCGATCGCAGACGAAGGTCAAAAAGTACCGATTCAAGTGCGCCCGCATCCCTCGGTACCTAAGCGCTACCAAGTGATCTACGGTCATCGTCGACTGCAGGCCGTCACAGAGCTTGGTCTTCAGATCAAGGCTATTCCGATTGAAATTTCCGACGCAGAGCTAGTCGTAGCGCAAGGGATCGAGAATGCGGCTCGCCAGGATCTGAGTTGGATCGAGCGGGCGCTCTTCGCAAAGACCATGGAGGATGCTGGAGTAAAGCCGCGCCATATTAAGGCGGCGTTGGCCATAAACGACAATCAATTGTCCATGATGAGGTCTGTCTATCAAATCCTTCCTACCGATATAATTGAATCTATCGGACGCGCACCGAAAGTGGGACGACCGAGGTGGACTGACCTTTCCAAACGCTTCAAGCAGAACCCGCAAGCCGGTCAAGTGCTTCGAAAAACCTTCACAGTTGTGAAGGTTTTGGACTCAAACGAGCGTTTCGAGATCGCGCTTGACGCTCTGAGGGGCCCACGATTTTCCGCGAAAACTACGGCTTTAGATTTTCAGTTCAAGGATATCGGCAGTGTGAAAGTTATCGCAGATACTCCACTAGGCGAGGCTTTTGCGGGTTTCCTAGAAATCCGACTGCCAGATCTCGTGGCAGAGTTTAGGCTCCTCAAAGGGGAGTTTAAAAAAGGAGAAAGTTAGCAAAAGAAAAAGGCCCCCAAACGTTCCCGTCGTGGAAGCCTTCCTCAGATCTAGACACCCTGAAGATCGCACCTCCACGAATCATTGTCAAGATGGGCACCGTTTCGGTGAGCTGGCCTCTTTTGCCTTATTGAGAGGGTGAAGGACTATGCAGATTGGAAGTGTGACGACGCCCTTTGGGCGGCGGCCGGCGAAGCTTGCGCTTGTTCGGCAGCAAATGGATATGAGCCCCCCTGCCCGATCGGCAGACAAATGGAAGATATTCAGAGATGTTTGCGAGGCGCGAGATCTACTCGGTGTTCCCGACCGCGCCTTGACAGTGCTGAACGCCCTCCTGAGCTTCTATCCGGAGACGGAACTGCGGCATGATGGCCAACTCATCGTCTTCCCGTCAAACAATCAGCTGGCAGCTCGGGCACACGGAATCGCCGGCGCGACCCTGCGACGGCATCTGGCGGCTCTCGTGGAGGCCGGCATCATCATTCGGCAGGATAGCCCGAATGGCAAACGCTACGCCAGGAAAGATCGGGCAGGCGACATCGAGACTGCGTTCGGTTTCGATCTCACATCGCTGCTCGCTCGCGCCGACGAATTTGCCCTACTTGCACAGCAAATCGCTGCCGACCGGGCAGCGCATAGACGGCTGAAGGAAGCACTGACCATTTGCCGGCGGGATGTCCGTAAGCTGATCACAGCCGCCATGGAGGAGGGCGCCGATGGCGATTGGGCGACGATCGAGGCCATGTATATTGACCAGGTCAGCAGGATTCCACGCTCTCCAACCTCGGAGAATTTGAAGGAAATCCTCGAAGACATGCAGATGCTGCGCTTGGAAATCCTCAACATTCTGGAAATGCAGCTAAAATCAGAAAAAACGGACGCCAATGATGACCATTTTGAGCGTCACATACAGAATTCAAATCCCGACTCTATCCATGATCTTGAACCGCGCTCTGAAAAAGAGCAGGGGGTAAAACCTGAGCTGAAAAGCTTCCCCCTGGGCATGGTGCTGAAGGCCTGCCCGGAAATCATCATGTACGGCAAGGGCGGCGAGATTGGCAGCTGGCGTGATCTGATGGCCGCCGCGGTGGTGGTGCGGTCGATGCTGGGCGTCAGCCCCTCGGCCTATCAGCAAGCCTGCGAGGTGATGGGGCCAGAGAACGCCGCCGCCGTGATGGCAAGCATTCTCGAGCGGGGAGGGCATATCAACTCTGCCGGCGGCTATTTGAGGTCGCTCACCGAACGGGCGCGGAAGGGAGAGTTTTCCCTGGGTCCGATGCTGATGGCGCTGCTCAGGGCGAACGGGATGGAATTGCCAAGGACGGGGTGAGGGGCATGCGTATGGTGCGAGCGGCTAGTCCTCCGGCACAAGGCCATCGAACACTTCGAGCAGCGCATCGACAATCGCCTGACCCAGCAAGTTGGCCGTGTCTGCGATCTTGTCCTCGGACATGTCACGCGCAGCAAGGGCCAGATTGCCGCCCTGTTCAGCAACGATGGCGCGTGATCGTTCGATTGCCCATTGGGCAAAGTCGCTGCGGTTTTCGATCGACATGGTTTCGGTTGGGAGCTCGTCGTTCATGTAGGGCCTTTCGGTAGGGGTGACGTGTTGCGTGAAGAGGTGGCGGTGCTTCTAGATGTGATGCGGCACGTTCGCGTCAGGTGTCCTCATCCGCTGCGGCGTGGGTCAGCCTGGCCAGATGCTTCTGTCGCTCCGAGAGCCGGGTTTGCAATCGTCCCAGAAACTTCGCTGTCAGTACCGTGGGCTCACCCAGCCGCTGCAATTCGGCAACCACGCGTTCCTGCTGGGTGATCGCCCGTTGAAGCTCAGAAATCTGGCTATGCAATGAAACGGCATCGTCTGCATCCGGAAACATTGGCTCATTCTCATCAAATTTAGATCTAAGTATCTGGGTAGCGACTGGCAGACCATTTTTTAAGCGATAAAACAAGGAAGACGCGATTGCGGACAACGATCGTATCTCACCAAACGGATGGTTCTCCCCATCAGGCGGCCTGGGCAAAATCAGGTTGGACTGCCGCGATTTCGTTTCGAACGCCCCCAAAACGAAAGTCATTCGCATACGAACGAATGTCGTTTTACTGAAACAAATCATTTCTATCAGGGGTGCCGACACGAACGACTGACCGCGGGACAAAGCATCATGGACGTGATTAACTCGGTTATCGCAGTGGCAGCAACCCTCGCCGGCCTCTGGACATCGGCGGTGCTTCAGGATGTTCGCGCCGCACGAAACGAAGATATCGTCGTAGCGTCCTCTGCAACAAAGACCCGCGGCTTCGATATGTCCGTCGCTTCGCCGGTGCGGGCGGCCCCCAAACCGATCGGGGGTGGGCGACCAATTCGATAATACGATCCGATCGAGGTCGCCACGATCAAGCGCGCGGAACCGGGCTATCTCGTGTCGAACAACGCTCTGTCTCCTTTAAGACCTATTCCGAGCCTCTCCAGGCCAAGCTTGATTTCTGGTGCGTCCATAAAGAGATCCCATAGAAGCCCCGACCGGTGGTTTTCGATCATCGCCACGATCGGCCCCTGGTTTACCGCGAGATAGCTCTTCGAAATCCACTGGCCGCTGGCAGCGAACGCATCGACGAAACCGTAGCGGCCCCAGAGTCGGCCGTCGGCAACTGCCAGATAATGCCTCAGCGCGGCTTCGGCCTCTGCCGGCAGATATGGAAAACTCGAGAGTGCAGCAGTCGGGGCAATAATGCCTAAATCATGGTCCGGCGCGCTCGCCAGGTAATTCCGTGGGCCATGTGACGACGTCAATCCCCAGCAAGCCGCTCCATAGCCGACATGTTGGTTCGGATTGGCGACAGCATGCGCATGGTGGATTGATGCATGGGCCAGGTTCTGTTCCCAATAGTCGCAATATCGGTCCAGCATGCGGCTCGGATCGAGGCCACAGAATGCGGAATGCGCGAGGAAGAGCGGACCTCCGAACGGCCGGCCTACCGGCAGGACGTGACCGTAATAGCTGTTGCCATTGCGCAAGGCGCCATTCCCGGCCCAGCCGTGATGGAACACGCTTTCATCGACTGCGTGTTGTCGTGCACCGGCCGCGAGAACGTAAGCGAGCAGACCCTCGTTCCAACCGGTGATTGGAAGCGCCATCTTCCATTGATGCTTTGGACTCCAATGCCAATACAGCGGCTTGGATGGCTCGGGCGCGTACCAACACCACTCCACCTCATCGATCAATGCCTGGATCGATCTTCGTAGCCGACGCTCACCTGGCGCTTCGCCATCGAAATACTGTCGTGCGCAAATCAAGCCTTGCAGAAGGAGCGCGGTCTCGACGAGATCGCCGCCATCGTCGCGACGTGAGAAAGGGACGACGTCTCCCGTCGCTCCGTTGATGAAATGCGGGAAGGCGCCATGGAAGCGCGGCACTTTCGTGAGAAAGGCAACCATCTGAAGCATCCGCTCCAGCGCCTGTCGGCGGTCGATCCCGCCACGGCTGACGGCGACAATGATTGCCAGGAACGAAAAGCCCGAGCCGCCGATCGAAACGAGATCATTGCGTGGCTTGCCAAAACTCAAACGTCGATCATAGGCAAGCCCGCTGACGGGATGCGCACCCTCCCAGAAATACGAGATCGTTGCCCTTTGAACGTGATTAAGCAGCTCAGCCAGGGGCATTGTATAGGGGGGCGTCAGCATGACGGAAGTTGGTAAACTCGGCATTGTCATTGTCTTGTACCATAACACTGATGCCCGCAATGCGATCCGCGTGTCAGGCATTGTGACGTCGCTGTCCTTTGTTGTATCAGCGGGAACCGACTGAGAGGCTCGAGGATTTCTGGTCCATCTGAAACGCGAGGGTCTTGCGATGGACTGGGATAGAAGAGGCAGCGTGCTTTGGCTTGAGCCATATTCCGAGCAGCCGGAAGCATCACGTTTCGAAACCGATATGGCATCGGTCAAATACCCTCACGCCATAGAGGCGCTTCGCGAGGTTTATACCCGTCTTCAGGAGCCGAACCCGCCCGCGACCGAGCCCTGGATGCTGTGGAACGATGGGACGATTTTCTCGCCGGGCCAGATCATCGCGGTGAAGGACCTGTTCGACCAGGAGAGCAAAGGCCGCGGCGGCCCATTGGGCAGGCCGATGCCAGCCGGGATGATATCTACCGATTGAGACGGCCCCGGCAAATGCACTGCGAGCGGCCGGTCGGCAAAAAAAGGCCGCACGTGGCGGCCAAAGACGGGTCGCAGGGGGCGACCCGCGGGGAATATCTCACAGGGCGCCTAACAGGAGGGGAAGGCCAATGAGAACGTTGGGCTTCTACGACGGCTTTGTTTCGGGTCGATGACATCTGCATTTAGCCGGCCAAAACGCCCCTACTTCCAGTACCGCAAATCACATTCGCCACAGTCGATTTAAGGTGCCCGCACCCGCAGTGACCGGGTCAGTATCGGGAAGTGCGCAATCTCGGATCGCGGTAAGATCGGCCTCGCTCGGGGCGTCGGTTTTCATGTCGGCGGTCTGGCCCGGCGGGTAAGCGCCGATCACCAGGAAATCGGCGGTGGCGCTCAGCCGGCAGTGACCGGTTCCGGCAGGTAGAAGGAGACAGTCTCCCGCCGAGACATCGACGAGCTGCGCGCCCTGGCCACCGAGAGCAACACGCGCCTTGCCGCCGGCTATGCCAAGGGCCTCGTGCGCCTTGGTATGATAGTGGTGATAATTGTAGATCCCGTTTCGCCAGACATGCTGCCACCCGTTTCGGGCAAATTCCGCTTCGAAGGCAGCTGCGAGACCCTCTGGAACTATCAGTGCCTGGCGATAGACGATGACGGGCAGGGCAGGATGGTTGGGAACGAAACCATTCGGTTTCAGCAAGAGGGTTTCGATGTTCATAGGAGCCTCAGGAATTAGGCAATTGAACGTCGGCACAAGGTTGAGGTTCCGTGCTGCGAAGCCCGTCGCTCAACATCCAGCCGTCAGGTCGATAAGACCAGCGCAATGACAATCAACCACATCACGACCTGGACGACATCGATATTGAAATTGACGCTAAATCGAAACCGCTTTTCGCTATTCATGGCAATCTCCATCAAGGAATATAATCCTATATTGGCTGACGAGTCTCGATGAGTCAAGGGGCGCGCGCAGGCGCCTGATGTTAGCGTCTCAATTTCCGTTGCCTTGGGCGATGCAAATCGGCGTTGATGCATCGTGGCCAGGCATTCTGTGCCTATGGCTCGAACGAGACCGTTAAATATATAAGCAAGTTCAGATATTTCTATCGACGCAAGTTTCGCACAAGCTTGGGAGAGTGAACTTCACCTGCGCTGCGCATTAATGCGCGGCCGGTGGGTGGCCCCTTAACCAACTTGCCGGCTGCGTCTAGCATCACAATGACTGACTAGCATTTGCCGCGATTGATCAAACGAGATACTGAGCCGACGACCGGGCGATTTGTGCGAAGTCATAATTTGGCGGGCGGGGGCTTAGCCCGCTTGTTTCTATGCGCTGTCAATCACTTCCTTGCGGGCCGTCTTGGGCGAATGCGACTCCAAGCGGTTCTCGATCCGCTCGCAAGTCCGTACTATTCGCCTGTAACTGTCGGAGTCTGCATGCTCATGACCTCGTGACCTTCCGGGTCGAATATGCGAGCAACGGTGACGCCTGACATCAGATGACGAAGCAAGCCGATGGTTGCTTCGAACTCGACTTTTGCCAATGGACCAGAATGCGTTGTTGTCGCGATGACATTCTGGCCTGATTGATACTCGATCATAAATGTCATGACGGTATTCAGCTCATCATGGACAGGTAAAGGGCCGGAACCGGGAAGCTTAATCCCACAGTGATAGGAACTGTCAGCTTGATCAATTGGAGTTTGAATGTCCTGCGACCATGCCAATGGTAAGTCATGCTCTTATCTCCTTCACAAGAAAAGAAGACGATGTCACTCAGAGAGTCAATCGATTCGGTCGGCGTCGGGAATAATATTCACTGAGACTAGAACAATCTGTCGTTGTTATGTGACTGCCAGTAAGATGATTGAGCTTCAACTGGTCGCGTCGTCTTGGCGTGAGCCGAACAGTGCCATGCAAGCCTGGCTGCAGTCCGCGGCTAGTTTTTGTCTACTAACCTATTGGTCTGGTCTGGGTCACCGCTACCCCGACAATTCCGCTGCCGGGAGCGGCTTGTCCTGACCTCCAAATCGCTGCAGAGTGAGGGCGTTCAATCCAGCGGGCCGTCAGGCCCTAAATATCGAAAGAGAAGATATGGCTACCGGAACTGTCAAATGGTTCAATGAAACAAAGGGTTTCGGATTTATACAGCCGGACGACGGGAGCGCTGACGTGTTCGTGCATGTGTCCGCCGTCCAACGCGCTGGGCTTCGTGGTCTCAACGAAGGGCAGAAAATTTCCTATGAACTGGTGAAAGATCGCAAATCTGGGAAGATGTCAGCCGATAACCTCCAGAGCTGACAGCCATCTTTCGGTATAGATCACTGTGTTGGAGGGAAAGGCACAGTTTGGCATGAACAAAAAGATTGAGGCGGCCAGAAAGTTGGCCGCCCAAAAACATGGCACTAGACTGGATAGTGGGCTTAATGCAGCCGAGATCAATAGAGACATAAGGGAATATCGCTGAGGCCGCCAACTCTGGTCTTCAAAAGCTTTGGGCGCAGGCCTTGGAGGCATGATCTACGTGTGCCGTCGTTGAGGATCAGTCGAACGTCGTGCTATTGAGAAACTCGGACAGTCCGACGAAGGTCTGAACGAACTCCGTATCTGGAGTTGGTTTCCAGGGGGCATGTCCAGCCAACACAAGCCTCGCACTGTGTTCCGCCGCTGAGGCATTCCAGGCCTTTTGATAGCTGCGAGTAGCAACCCGGGAAATGCCTGATGTTCCGGTCACGATGATTAGAGAAGGCCGGAGCTTTCGGAGAAGCTTCTGGATCTCCCCTGGTGGCGGCCCCTCGCCGACAAAAAACACACGCCAGCCCGCTTCGGCTAGAACCAACTCCGCAAGGGATAGCCCGAGTTGATGTCGTTCACCAGGAATTGAGCACATGACAACGCGGGGCGCTCCAGGAGAGCGGGGAAGGTCGCTGGCGCAACTTGCAGCGGCCCGGCGAAGCGCTTCAGTGGCTATGTGCTCCTCAAATATCAGGCAGTCTCCCACTTCCCAACGCCGCCCAAGCTCTACCAAAACTGATGCAAGTTCATCGGCCATTTGGGCCCAACTCAGACGGTGTCGCCGTACCGCCAGCATCTCCGCTCTGATCTCACGTTCCTCACCGGAGAGCAGGCATTCAAGCCAGGTTTGGAGCGGCTCGGGTAAATCGGATTTGCGGGAGGACGCAATATATCTGCGCACTTCAGCGAGAGATATACGGCGATGACCGCCGGCTGTGCGCTCTGCGTCTAAAATTCCAAAATCCACCCATCGCTGAACCGTTGCCGTCGCAACGCCGAGAATTCGGGCAGCTTCACCGGTGGCAACTCGATCTCGTGTCATTGCTAACGACTTTACCTCTATCCATTTCGCTCGCCATCTTACCGAACTTTACCAAATTAGCACTCAAACAAAGTTGACAGTTTGAGCGATTTTCGATATCGAAAATTGATCAAAATGACAACCTGCCATGCCGGGTGACGTCCCCCATAGAGTTTGGATCGACCCGGAGATAGAAGGAATAGCCTAACTCAGTTCATCAAAAACGTGGAGGAATGCACAATGCCGATGCCAAGTATCACAGGAACTGTGTTGTCGCTCAGCGGATCCAGCGGCTACGACGAAAATGGAGACGATTTCGACATCCTGCGCGATCTCCTGATAACCACAGACCAGATCTCCGATGACCCTTTCGGGGGAATAGGCCTGGTCGCGTCACTCGACACTGTCGCCAATCTCACTGTCTTCGCGCCAAAGGACGACGCTTTCGGAAGCCTGGCATCGACGATTGCAGCCGTAACCGGAAATGACGCGCCAACGACCGAAGCAGGGACAATTGGATTTCTGGCTGATACGCTGACATTGCTTGGAAAAGGCGATCCATCGGCTCTGCTAACAAGTATCCTGACCTATCACGTAGCACCCGGCGTGTTGCGGCTGGCGGATATCGCAGCCTTGGGCGATGGTGCGGAACTGACCACACTGCAGGGAAACACGATCACCACTGACCTCGACACCACGCCGCCAAGTTTGATCGATGCGGACGACGGAATAGCGAACCCGGGCGTTGTCGCAACCGACATCGAGGCGTTGAATGGTGTGATTCACGTCGTCGACGGTGTGCTGCTGCCCGTCTCCGTTTCCAGCATTCTTACGAGGAAGGGAACGGACCTGGAAATAGGTGACGATGATAACGAGCGTTTCTCGACCGGGCGGGGTATCGACTTCGTCGACGGAAACGGCGGATCCGACCTAATCAATACGGGTGCAGGACGCGATGTGGTCAATGGCGGCAGCGGGAGCGACTGGCTTATTGGCGGTGTTGGCGCGGATACCTTTGTGTTCGCGGTGGACTCCGGACTGGACATTATCGCGGACTTCCACAATGGCCAGGACAAGATTGATCTGTCGGGTTACGTCGGAATAGAGAGCTTCGATGATATATTGGACAGTATCGAGAATTTCGGAAAAGGCGTGAAAATCGAACTGGACGGCTGCGACAGCCTGCTGTTGTTTGGAGTTCGGAAAGGTCAACTGGACGCCAGCGACTTCACCTTCTGATTTTGCGTCCGATTGCTCCGAAATTCCCGCAAAGTCTACCGGAGCGCGACCGCCGACGGCGCGCTCCCGGCAGATAGAGTATGAGCCGGGAAGGGTTATGTGCGCACGAACACGGAAATAGCAAGGCAACTGTCTCCGTCGAAGGTTAGGCCCAAGCATACCACCTCGCCCCGCACTTCACGCGCTCAACATCCAATCGAGGGAAGTGACATGACGAAGATGAAGATATTGATCACAGTCGCGGCACTGCTTCTGGCAAATCCGGCTTTCGCGCTTGAACCGATCCCGGGGAGCATCACCTACGGGGGCCAGCCGCGCACGAATCTCAAGAAAGCCCCCATCGGAAGTCCTGTAGTTCACCGTTTCGAGAGCGGGGGCATTGAGTATGAAGAGCGCTATATTATTCAACCGGACCGCAGCCTCAAGCTTGTTTCCCGAAGCCGTGGGACCATGCATTAGAAGAATATGCGCGGGTGCCGCGCCTTCGCGTGTCGGTATGGCGACCGTACGGAGGACCGGCAGACTGCGTTTGATACTTGAGAGGCGAGACTGGCTCCAGGTCGCTATTCAGACGACCAGCCTTGCCGCCCGGCCGAGCATACGTTCACTGTTGTTATAATAGCTCGCCGCCTGGGTGAGCGACTTGTGCTGGGACTGCTGCATGGCTTCGGGCAGCGGAATGCCACGATTGGCGGCCTCGGTGAGATAGCCGGCGCGCAGGCCATGCGCGGAATAGGCTGTGGCATCCAGCCCGGCCTGGGCGGCCCGAGCCTTGAGCACCAAATTGACTGACTGTGGTGTCAGCGCCCGGCGGCTGAGATTGCCCCATTGATCGACCTTTCGGAAGACCGGTCCGGCTTCGATCCCCGCCGTTGCCAGCCACGCCTTCAGTGCGACCACCGGCCGGCCGATCAGCAGCACGGTGGCGTCGTCCTCGATATCCGTGGTCTTGGTGCGGCCGAGATGGATGCTTAGGCAAGCCAGCTTTGGCGAGTCCGGGACCTTGGGATCGGTTGGCACCGGATCTTCATCGATGAGATCCTCGACGCGCAGACCGGCGACCTCCGAGCGCCGCCTTCCGCCCGAGGCAAAGGCAAGCAGCAGCAGCGCCCGATCCCTGATATCGACAGGGCGGTCGGTGGCACAGGTCGCGAGTAGTTTGGCCAGGATATCGCCGGTCACTGCCTTCTTGCTCTTGCGTTGCCTTGGCCGGCCGGTGGCGCGAACCGCGAACCGGAGTGCGCTCTTCAGCGACGGGGCGCCAAAACTACCGGTCAGCCCTCTCCAGCGGGTGAGGATCGACCAGCTGGTCAGCCGGCGCCGGACGGTCGCCGGCGCGTGCGGCCCGTCGGTCCTGAGCCAGCCACGGGTCTTGAGATGCTCGGCCAGCTCCGCCGGCATGCCATGCGCCGGATCGGTCTGGCGGCGAATGGGGTCCCAGAGATGATGGGCGATGAATTTCAGGAGCAGGCTTTCCGGCGCCGGCCAGGGCAGGGGCGTTCCGATCGCCGCGGCCGCCCAGGCCTCGAGATAGGCGAGGTCGGAGGCCAGCGCCCTGAGCGTGTTGTCGCCCATGCCCTGGGAGGCCAAGTGCTTGAGGGTCTCGACATCGTCGTCGGTCAGGATTTCGGCGAGCTGGTCGCGGCGGTCGAGCGGCAGGATGGCGTCGAGCGCATCGAGCTCAGTCGATCGCTTGAGCACGGCGTCGCTGGGGATCTCGGGTAGGGGGCGCTTGGCCATCTTCGGCTCCGGGATTATATTCTCGGTCGGGCGACGCGACCGTGATTTGCCCCGAGTCTAGGGTAATGTTACTGCCGCTTCAAAGAAATCTCGCTTGTGGTCACTATTTTCCCCGTCGCCGGGTCCTGATCAGTGGTGATCAGAGTCATTCCCCCATCCCCGACTTTTTGAACAGTGAGCGTTGCGTCGCGGTCACCGTTCACGTTCTTAGCCCAGCGGACGTTAAATGCGAGCGAATTGCCACGTCGTTTACCTCTGAGCGCGGCAGGTCCGGTGCCGGCGCCGAGGTAGGTTCCTCTGTATCCTGTCCCTGTGACTTGAATATCGGCGCCGATCTTCCTGGAAATGACCAGTAGTCCCGTACAAGAACCATTCAGAGAGAGCGACTGAACGTCGGCCGACGATTTGAATTTGCATTTGACGGATATGGGTTTTGATGTCGTACGGAGCTTTACGGTCCCCTTGCCCGAATAGGATCCTTCGAGCGTCTTCAGAAAACTGGCCTCTCCTGCGAGAGCTTGGTTCGCGACCACCACGGCGGATGTCACAAGCAGTGCTTTCCAGATTGTTCGCATAATACAACTCTCAATCTTCTCGGATCGGCTAAGGCGCGGTCCCTATGCCTTCGGTTCCGAGATCGAATGAACCTCTTTTGGCGGCAGCCAAGCATCTCCATCAACACGGTGGAGCCCGCTTGGTTCGTGAAGACGTCTAAGAAATTCACTCCCGACCAATGTCATTCTCACGGCGTCAGTGGAATGACGGAAACCACCTTCCCCTCAAGCCACAGCGTTTTGCGCATTGACGCGACCTGTTCGACAGCGTCTCGCTCGGAACGAGCCCAGATGTCGATGCTATAACGTCGATCGTTGTGGCGATATCCGACGGAGAACATGAAAACTGGATGCCCCTCGGCATCTGTGGAGAGACAATCAGCATCCGGCGCATTTCGCATTGCACGTGCCGTCTCGATATCGATTAACTCTGCCATTTTACGCTGACTCGCATTTCGATCAGGGAACACCAAGGTCGCGATTGAGTTCCTCAGCAATATTCTTGTCATGGAGAGCACCAATGTCCGACGATCCAAAGAAAACGGGCCAAGATCGCAAGCTGGTTTCCAACCAGGAACACGAGATCGCTCATGTCATGAAATCGGCCGGCGTCACGCGTCAAATGGCCAAGAAGGCAATCAAGGAAGCGGGACCAAGCCGAGACAAGGTCATGGCTTATCTGAAAGATCAGAAATAGCTTTCTCGCTTTGTGACGGCGGTGCCGCCTCTACCGTCTCCACGATACCGAGCGGCTTACTGCGTGCTCGCAGAATATCCAGGATCATGCCTCATGAGAGGAACCGGTTCGTCGGGCTCGTTCCAAAAACAATGGGAGAAGACAATGGCAGACGAAAGCCAACTCACAAGACCGCCCTTGGTAACCCAAAACGGTGACCCGCTCGGGATCGAGCCCGCCGCAATCGACGATCAGGCGGCTCAGATCAAGGCATTGAAGGCTGAAATCGAGTCCCTCAAAGAGTCGGTTGCGGCAGTTGCCTCCACTGCCAAAACCCTTGTTGGCACGAGCGCCAATGTGGCCATGGACGACGTCGAGGAGATTTTGAAGCGCAACGTCTTTGCTTCGGTGGGTATCGCAGCTTTCTTAGGCTATTTGTGGGGACGGATTCGTTAGCTGCCTGCAGCCCTAATCCCCTCCGCTATCTCCGACGTCGAAACTCAGAAAGGATTTGGCGGAATTCTTATTGCCGGAGAATAGCCGGCCGTGAGGCGAGCAATGGGGAAAGATTTTGGGTTTGCCCTAAGGTGCGACCGAAAACGCATTGCTGTTCGCCGGCTCAAGCCTCCGGGGCGTAACTTCGGCGAGATATAGGCAATAGTCGTCAAATGCGTCGGCAAGGGACAGCGCCGTCTCGCTCTCGCGCCAGCCGGCCTGGACCATCTGGACCACAAGTTGCCGAGCGATCACTGATGCCGCCTTACGCCTTTCCAAGTCCCGTCGGCGGTCAGACGGAGTGTATTGAGGAACGCACAATTCGATTGTAGCGTGCATAATTAAATCCCTGGATGCATATCGTCCCTCTAATATGAAACCCCTAAAATTTAGGGGTGTCCAGCAAAATTCGGGGAATGATTGAAATAGGTGACCGAGCCGGCGAGCCAATTGTGGCTGGGGGTAGAGTGCCGGCTGGTCAATATTAGAATGAACTGATTTGTTCGACTGAACAATTCGAAATCAGCTCGGGCCGCGGTTCGTCTAAAACGCACGGAGTTGAATTGTTCCGGTGACCCCAGTCAACGGTGGACTGTGCCCTCGTCGAATTAGGCGACGGCGTGATGTCGTATGAAAAGGGGATGCATATTGAGTACGACATGGTGGAAGGCGTCGTACTGATCAACTTTCGCGGCGATCGATACAGGATCGTTCGCAAGTTCAATAGCTACAGCGATGCCATTGCCGCCGGCGAGCAGCGGTGCCGGGAACTCGGCTGGAGCGGCTAGGCAAAAGACGTGGTGTGTGGTTCCCAAGATCGGCTGAGGTGCTGCCGCTTACTTATCGCGATCGACAGACAATGCGACAAGGGCAGCGCGAACCTCTGAGCGGGGCCAGCCTTCCGCTATTGCTGCCGTTGCTAATTTGCGCGGCGTAACCAGGTCAAAATTGCTTCGCAGCGCAGACCGACAGGTGTACGCGCGATTGCGATGCTTTCGGGGCAACAAGGGCGGCGCGATGGGTAGCATGACTGGCACTCCGCCGTCGCAAAGCGCGATGACAGACCCACTATACTCCCTTTTATCACTAGTATGCGACCGCACGCCCAATCGAGTTACTCGAAAGATATGACCAAGCTCTAAGAGCTGATCGATGAAGACGGGTCACCCACGCGATCTGTACGTTTTCGACGAACGCTTGTCTGACGTAAAAACTGGCATATATTTTCAAATTGAGCCGATCTAGCCAGGGGTGGAAAGGTGAACTGCGCCGGCGTGTTTCAGCCTGAGCAATTCGACGTCGTGCGGGACGTGTTCAAACGGATCGCACGTGAACCTTGGTTTGACTCGGATATCGCCCGCCAGCACGAATTCGCCGGACATTGCCTTCACATATACCAATCAGGTGTCACTGACCCTGATCGGCTATTTGAGGCGTGTCTCATCGCAGCGCGAGAGCGCTACGCCGAGACCCTGACTGACGCCCGCGATACCGGGCAACGCCCCACTAAGAGACCATTAGGTGCCCTGTAATGGCTGAGGTGGGAGGAGTGCATGGCACGAGACTGGAGGAGCATCATTCGGGATCAGGGCGAACTCGCAAGGATCAAAATAAAGGTCGCGACGACCCTGCTCGCCGATCCCGATGTTAATCTCGAAACAATTTCCCGGCTTCACCGCGACGTTGAGGAGAAGGCCAAACAGTTCGATGTGATCTTTTTGGAGATGTCCAACGAGCTTGACCTTGAGCATCCGCTTGTGGATGCGGCACTCTCCGTGGAACGCCTCTGGTCCGGCATGTCTGTCAGCGTTGCCAATCGCGTGAGCAAGATGGCAGGGACGGCGCCGATCGAACTTCGGGATGACGGAGGCATGTGACGATTGTGGCGTTATACCGCCGCAGACCATCCAAAGTCCGCGGGCGGCCCGCGCCCTCAAGCATAGTATCGCCGATAGCTGCGCCAGTTCGCGCCGACAGGGTAGATGCACGCGATCGGAATCCCCCAGTGCATTAGCCGCCCCGAAGCTCATTTTCTCCTCGAGCGTCGCGTTGTGCTGGCGACTTTCATCAGGTCTACGATGAGACCGCTACGTCAGGTCTATCCGCGCGCGATTTCTGCCGCTCCTGCCCGGCCGACACGGCCGTGATTTGCTCCGATTCTAACCGCTCCTGGCGCCAAAAGCCATCACTATCGATACTTGATACCTATCGATAGTGATGTGCCAGAAATCAATATCACCCTGTGACGGACAGGAAGTACGCTATAGCATCCGTTTAGCAAATCACATACCATGAATTCAATGCGTTACGATATTTCGAAACTACCTCTCCACACCCTCCTGCGACCGGTTTCGGACGCAGGTGCGGCTTTGGCACGCCTCGACGAGCGGATTGCGCGGTCGCCAGTCGGGCAAGGATGGATCGAACGATCCCATTTTGCCGATGCCTGCGCCTCGCTTTGGGTCGACGGCGAGCTCGTCCATCTCGAGGACCTCGTCCTGCACGATGCCGGCGCCGATATCAGGGCGCCAACCCATGAGCTCACCATCGCCCGCGATGTGCTGCGCGCCCGTCGCCGCATCGCCGCGCAGCCGCCAGGCTGGGCGCTGAGCGTTGACGGCGTTCGCAGCTTGCGTGGCCAGGCGGCAACCGTCGATGATGGTGCCGACGGACATAAGCGGGCAGGGGGGGCGGACACCGACACCCAGGCGCCGGCGATCGAACCAGGGTCGGGAGCGATCGATAACGCCGATGCCCTCGCGGCCGCGTTCGCAGCGATCGATGCGGCTGTGGCGCGCTCGGAGACGGTGTTAGCGGAGGCCAAGGCGCCGGGCCGGCGTGTCGTCCAGGACCGGGATCCGTTTATCTATGATCTCGACTGGGACGAGGACGAACGCCTGGATGAATGGCGCACTGTGCTCGATGAAACCGATGGTATGCCACCGGTGTTGCGGGCGATCATCGTCCTCGACGCCTGGAACACATTGCAGGTTCTGCAGCACGCGCCCTGGCTCGGTCGCTTGCTGGCCGCCGCCGTCCTGCGCCAGGCGGGCCTGACGACGGCGGCGCATCTCACCGCCATCAATCTCGGCCTGAAGTCCATCCCGGTCGACCGGCGCAGGCACCCCGGCCGCAACACGCGATTATTGGCGCTGCTCAACGGTCTCGTGGCGACCGCCGAACTCGGGTTGAAGGAGCACGATCGGCTGTCGCTTGCCCGCCAGGTCCTGCAGCGCCGGCTGGTCGGGCGGCGGACCTCGTCGAAGCTGCCGGAGCTGATCGAGCTGGCGATGGCGCGGCCGCTGGTGTCGGCCGGAATGATTGCCGAGGCGCTTGGCGTGACGCCGCGGGCGGCGCTCAGGATCGTCGAGGAGTTGGGCTTGAGGGAGATGACGGGGCGGGGGAGGTTTCGGGCGTGGGGGGTGTTGTGACCGAGAACGGATGTAAAAGTGCCTACTAGGTTGTGTAGACGAACGCCATGGATCCATCGCCCATTTCCCTCGATCATTGCAAATCTGTTTGTCAACAGACCGAGTGAACGTAGAACGCATATCTATATTGTTGTTGATCATGTTTGCGGACCCTGCGAGGCTACAGATGGATCAAGCTTACCGAGTCAAATCTTTCTCACTTTCGTGATTGCCAGTCATGGTAACTCAGGTCTGGGCGGTCTTCGAGCTTCCATTCTTTACGACCGTTAGCGCTTCGCTGTAGCACGATGGTAGCGGCGGCAGAGGGACTTTTGAAAGGCCACGGTTGTGTAAAAACATATCGATCTCCAGTCGTCCCCACTGTCATCACTCCTCTCTTGATGAGATCGGCGCTGAGTTCTCCATAATTGCCGAGAAGGTGGCCAGTATCCTTTCGCGTCTCTGATCCGGTCATCACCACGAAATCTCCGTCTTGCTCCATTGCGTAAGCCGTGATGCCTGTTTTATGCTTGATCTCGAACCGTGGTACCTCTGGCGAAAGAATCGTGCTGGTGAACGGTTCTGCTTGCAAAATCTTTTGGGAATTACTCACGCCGGGCAACGGCTTCAGAAGGTCGAACCCGACAACGGGAAGCACTGTACGGAGATTACTGAGGAAAGCTTCCATGTTTGCTTTATCCGCCTCGGGCAACCGACGCCTGTCCGCGCTAGGCTGCTGAGAGTTTGCAAGCGAAACCCGTCCCGCAGTTTGAGCAAGCTCCCAAAGCCTCGCTTCCAAATAGCGGACATGTCCCTTTGTGAGCGCATCGTCAGATGTGGTGATCGCGACCGCTAACTCCCAAAATGCATGATTTCCAGCGCTGGTACCAATACGTTCCTTAACAATGTCCGCTTCCCCGATATAAGCCCGCATTCTCAAAGGATCTTCGGTGTCCGGGCCATAGAGAATGTAGACCCCAGTCTTGTCGAGTTCATTCCGCTTTAGCAATTTATCAAACGTTGACTGGCGAGAGACCACCAGAGAACCAGTCCATCCGTGTAGAGTAGCGACAATTAAACCGTTGGCGGTTCCGTCCACGAGGAAAAGCTGGATAGTCCGTCCAAAGGATTGATCAGAATGGTTCACCTCCAAACCCTCTCACAAGTCGAGTGCCATGGGCGATCTAGTTTGCAGTAACACGAGAGGATGCGAACGGCCGCCGCCATTTCTTAAGCTCGTAATCCAACCATCGGCGATTTTGATAAGACGATTACGCTGTCGAGCAGGCAGATGACGGAGCTTCTGCCTCCCATCATTAGTGTCAGCGTGCTCTCGCCAGTCACTTTGATGAAGTTCCAATATCGCGAAATTCAGAACATCAACTGGATGAACAATAATGCTGGGAAGTCGGGGAATGTCATTCACACTTCCGTGCACCTGCATATGGAACGGCGGATGGGCAGCGCTATTATTCCAGCCTCCTTCGCAAGTATCAAAATGGAAAGACTTATGAACCTCTTCGCTGTTCCTGATCGCCACGCAGGTTACACCCTCCTTGACGCGCACACGACCCTTTTCTGAGTCCCACGCGCAAGTGTAATCGACCGTCATCTCTGCATACAGCTCATCGGCATCGCGGTTGGCACCCTTCCAGTTCCGCGACTTTCTTAGTACAATCGGCGAGCCAGAGGCCGTCTCCCACTCAAATGTTTGAGGTCCGCCTCTTTTTGCAGCCTCCACGGCGAAGCCCAGGTCTATTCTCAACCGGTCCAGATTTTGGGTTCTGGACAATAAGAACCTGCTCGCAGCGTTGCCCAGTGATTGCAGATCTTGACCCATCTCAAGGTGATCGAAAGTGAAACTCATTGGAAAAAAAATTCCTTATCGGCAGGGTCGAGCATTGCGCGTAGTAGCGGTTCTTTCTTAACTAGATCAATACAGGCCCAGGGCTCACTAGCCTCAGCGGGCCAGCCGCGGGGGTGCAATTGAACCGCTCCTTCGATGTTGCATAATCCGATTTCGTTCAGATCTTCATCGACCACCACAACAGTTTCTTCGTCACTGTAAACTTCGACATTGAAGCCGGTGAGTTTCTGAAGTGTGGCGGCCAAAGTTTGGGTCGACCCCTGTTCGCTACGTAGCTGCCACCCGGCGTACTCTACACCAGCTGCCCACCATCTTCGGGGAAAGAGCGCGGACGCGGGCCCAAGAAAAACGCATGCACACAGGTCCTTGACCCAACCCCCGCTCGCGTCCGACTTCACTATTTTCTCTAGCGCGGCCGGGGGTATCCCAAGGGTCCATGCTGCTTGCAGGTCGGACAGGAAGAGGCCCGAGTACGGCAATGCCCGCTGTAGAAGCCAACGAAAGACCGGGGAGATCCCGCGAGGAACTTCTGAGCCGATTCCCTCTGAAATGGGAGGCCGCGAGCGCTTCAGATGCTCCTGCGCTGCCTTGGTCCAAGAAGAACTGGACGGCAAACCAAGATAGGCTTCAATCTCGGCAAAACTGCACTTGTCGTTCTCAGCTATGTTTCGAAGCAGGGAGCAAGCTTTCGTTATTGATTCGATTTTATCCAGGACACGATCATCGTCCTTGCGGATCAGCCACTCCACGTCGAGAGCTGGCGCTAGCTTCGCTTCTCTACCAACAAAACTACCGCCAAGGGGAATTGCAGGTCCAACTTCGGGAATCTCGTTGGCAAATGCTTCGTCTTCGCTGGTGTAAATCACTATGGGGGGCATTGCGAGGGCGTTCTTCCGAGCCCAGGAGCGGAGATGTCCGACGAAACTCGCACCGTCAGTCGCTTGCAACGAGATTTCCTGAGGAAGCTGGAGGTTGTGATCAAGTAAAACGACGTCCGAATTTTGGATTAACTCTCGAAAGTCGGCACCAAAGACGTCGAGAGTTGGGTTCTTACGCGTCGCATTAATATTGTCCGGAAGCGGAATTGTTGCCGCTTCATCGTCAATAAGGAGTATCGTTGGTATCATTTTCGCGGTAACTCCACTTCGATAGCGGTCGAGAATGCGCCTGAAGGTTGTACAAAATGGATTCGCCCGCCGTATTCATCCAATAGACTGCGCGTGATTGTTAGGCCCAAGCCCATCCCTTGGCCAAGTGATTCATCGACTACGGACGTCGTGGATTGGAATGGCGCAAACCATCTGTTTGCATCGCTCAAGTCTACCTTATCACCCGTATTTTCGAACCGAATCCGCAATACAAGCGGTGTGAGTTCGGCGCTAATCGAGATTATACCATTGGGGCCAGAAAACTTGATCGCATTGGAAATCAAGTTGGACAAAATCGCGGTAATTTCTGCGGGGAAAAGCGGAGGAGTCTCCAAATCAGCAGGGATATTCGTCTGGATCGTTAACCCCGCCTTCTCAATTGAGCTATTATAGAACGATAGTACTCGTTCTACCCGCTCCGCTAAACGGATGCGCTGACGTCGACGTCTCGCCTCTATACCGGTCATATCAGCAAGGTAGATCGCGT
Organism: Rhizobium sp. TH2; assembly: GCF_024707525.1. Taxonomy (NCBI): domain Bacteria; kingdom Pseudomonadati; phylum Pseudomonadota; class Alphaproteobacteria; order Hyphomicrobiales; family Rhizobiaceae; genus Rhizobium; species Rhizobium sp. TH2. Next base: position 21,212 of record NZ_CP062234.1, read on the forward strand.
TCCTCCGTAACCTGTCGCGGACCTCCCGGGCCTCGGCGGCTCCCCGACGCAGAAGGATCGACGCCTCAGGTTCTCTAGATTGGACGGCGAGGCGCTCCAGAGTCGTCGCTAACGACTGTGCTACTATCGCGATACTTCGAACCTCATGCACGAACGCGGCTTGCTCGAGGCCGATGGACGCTGCTACGCGAAACATAGTCGCTTCAGATGCGGTTTCCCGGCTGAAACTTGCGGCCTCCTCAACTTTTTTCTCCGCTTCGTTGAGTTGCGCAAGTGCGCTTTGCGTGTCACCCCGAGCAAGGGCTGCGCGGGCGCCGGTTAGGGTCTCTATAGTACTCGCATGCGTCTGTTCTAACGTATAAGCGCTTGGCGACTGAGAGCTTGAGGACTCTTCGGCCGCCCTCGATTGCTGATCGGGTTTGTCATTCCTTGGTGTGGGATGTAGGTAGGTTGCCGCGACCCGGACGCGGACCTGAAGGTCAATGGCTAGACGAACCGTATCCGTAATGAACTCAAATTGAGCGCTTGGAAGAAAACCCTCTCGATTTACAAGCATTTGTAGTTGCGGTGCGCTTGCTTTAGTCAAGAGGACAGCGCCAAAAAATGACGGGTTGCCTTGACTACGCAAGGCTTCCGATTCCTTTGATTTTGGTAACACCAAATCGGACAGATCCTGAAGCCTGTTAAATTCCTTTTTACGAGAGCGATAATCTTGATCCAGGCTGAGCCAGTCATCTCGCTTGTCGCCGTAAGGAAGGACTCTGAACCCCTCGTAGTATACGCGTACACCTTGGAACCGCGCCGGCCACAAACCACGTCGCTGAAGGATGCGAGCGCGAAAGCCCACTGGCGCGGTGAAAGCGTCGAGTTTGGCCGTATAGTGATACGGGCTAGCCTTCGGATGTTTTATTAATGTCCCGACTGTGGGTCCTACAGAGATACGTAGCCGATTGCTTACATCGTCGCAGTCGATCTCTATCACCCAATCAGCTGCCTCTGCTGATGCGGGAACTTCTGATTCCGCTAAGCGTAGTTCGCCAGCAAAATTAATCTTGAAGTCACCGTCCGACCCCTGCTCATGCGAGAGGTCTTGAAGTAGGATGGGCGCTGGCACGACAGTCGCAGAGAGTTTCTCTATCAGAGGGCGCGGCGGCGTCAATGTCGCGACCTCATCGAAGAAATTTTCCAGATCGCTATCCGACCAAGCTTTACGAAGCGGTGAAAGCGTAAGACGAGTGCCTGCCCGCCCTGCCGTCTTAGCGAAGTGGATGGCGCTGACTGCGCCGCTGCCCGCAATTTGACTTATCTCTTCCAGAGCTTCGATCGCATCCCAATCGATCGTCGCCACAACCTTGCTCGACGCATTAAATCCGATTAGCGGGTCGCGAGTCAGGCCATCCCAGCGTCTTGAAATGACCTTCAAGTTATGAGCGAGCTTATGGGCGGCAAGGCGGCCTACCCCTTTCTCCCCAGTGAAGCGTCTGTGGAACCAAGCGGAGCGGCGATTGGCGTCGGCTTTTGATCGACCGGCTATTCTCAGGAAGCCGCTGGAGAACTCCGCTTCGTTCATTCCGATGCCGTTATCTGCAACGACGATTTTACCCTTCGCCAAAATCTTGAGGTTCTCGCCCAAGATGGTGACTTCGGTTGCGTCAGCATCATAAGCGTTCTTGATTAACTCCACCAACGCCGTAGACTCTCGGCCAACCAACAGTGCACCAAGCTCTCGGAAAAGTTTTGTATCAACAGAAAAAGTAGTCAATGATCCCAACCTGCGTCGTGCCGCGGAGCTCTTTTGCCGGCCATCCAAGCTTTCGGACGGTAGCATGCCATACTTATAGTTGCGTTAACCGAATGCTTTCCAAACGCTCGACCCCAAGATGGCATCGTGGCGGTGCGACCGGATGCCCAAAGTTGTTTATCTCCGCAATTAGAATTTTGAAAGCTCGCTTGATCAAGATAGCTTGCGCCCATGAATCTGATCCCAGCACTTTCAATACCTGACGAAGAGACTCCGTTTGATAACATTTCGCGGGCTCCAAGTCGGGGCGTAGCCGAAAGGCGTCGCCTCGGCGCATACTACACCCCCGAACGCTTGAGCAGGCTTTTATCGCATTGGGCCATTCGGACCGGTGACGAAACAATTTTGGAACCGAGTTTCGGTGGCTGCGGATTTGTTTCAGCGGCAATGGAGGCGCTAAAGAAGGCAGGTGCCACCAACGCAGTATCGCAAATTTACGGGTGCGATATCGATCCGTGTGCGTTCGACTATTTGTCTGAAATGCTTGGTGAGGCGCACTTACCAGCTAACTTCCTTCTGCAGGATTTTCTCGATTACAATAAAATGGAAAGTTGGCCGGCAACTTTCGATGTCGTGTTGGCGAATCCACCCTACATACCCCACCATCGAATAGGACGGGACCGCGTTCGAGAACTCAGCGAGCGCTCATGGACAGTGCCAAACATGGGAGGGCGCGCTAGCCTCTGGGGATACTTCATAAACCATACTCTGACGTTTCTTCGGCCAGGCGGACGAATGGCGTGGGTGCTGCCCGGAGCGTTTTTGCAGGCGGATTATGCTCGCTCAATCAGGACATATGTATCCGCGAACTTCGAAAGAGCAGTCGCTTTCGTGGTCCATGACCGGATTTTTTTGTCGGAAGGGACGGATGAAGAGACGGTGGTTCTACTAGCCGAAGGATATGGCAATGGCCAGGGCGAGCCTATTCTGAAGCTTGGCGAGACATCATCTCTTGATGAACTTGAAGAATTGATCTTCAGGTGGGCGAATTGCCAATGGGAGAGCGAGCCCAATCGAGGCTCAGCAGCTTCACTGAGCCTTACCGGAGAGAGCAAGCAAGTTTTCGATGAGCTCGCGTCCTCGCATTTTTGCTCGGACTTCGCTGCAATTGGAAAGGTTCAAATTGGCCTTGTGACTGGAGCAAATGATTTCTTTGTTTTAAGCGAAAGTCAGATTTCAGCGGCAGGTTTGGCGGCCGAAGATTGCAAAATGATCTTGTCAAAGTTCAAGGCTGCCAAAGGCCTGGAGCTTTATACAGAAGATTTACTAGAATATGCGCAGAATGGGGGCAGATCATACTTGGTTACCTCGAGATCGCCAGACGATGACTCTGCCATAAGTCGATACGTCCAGACGTTCGACCAAACTCGTAAAGCGCTGAACAGTACCTTCCGAAAGCGCGCGGTTTGGTCACAAACTTGTGACGATCGTATCCCAGACGCATTTTTTCCTGTCATGCATCACGGTGGTCCTCGCATCGTCCTGAACCGCTGTTCAGTCAATTGTACTAACACAATACACCGGATATTCTTTCGCGATGGCAGGTCGCCGCACGAATTAAAGCTGATTGCTATATCCTTCCTGACGTCATTTTCGCAAATTTCGGCGGAACTAGTTGGGAGACGCTATGGTTCTGGAGTTTTGAAGCACGAGCCACGAGACGCCGAAAAGATTATGCTTCTGCTCCCCATATGCGATCCGGGCGAAGTGGATCTGATCTATGAAGGAATCGACCTGGCTCTACGTGGTGGTGACGAGCTAGAAGCAATGAGTATTGCTGACGCATTCATTTTTTCACAGCTTAATATCAGGGATGCTCACGGCACGAGCGAAAAATTAATATCTTCGCTCAACCGAATACGCAAGCGCCGTCGCCCTGACAGATCGCTTCGGGCAAACATCGCACAAGACGGCGCGAGTTGATCACCAGAGTCCAGACACTGCTGCAACGTCTCCGAGATTACGGCCATCCAAAATCACTATGCGCCGAGCAACTTAGCATCGTACGAACTGCAAATATTGCATTCGGGGACCGATAAAGGGCTGGCAATGAGCCGGCATAAAACGAGCACCCCTTATGTGGGCATTACCATTGAAACCGCCGTGTGCAACAGCGTGCGCGCTCGCAAGAAAGTGCTTATCAAATCGATGTGTGTGAGGCGTCGTTACGCCTTGCGTTTGCCCTACACCAATCCCTTCATGGCATCCGCTTTGAGAGCCTCAAACTCCATGAGATTGATCGTCCCGGAATCGAGCATAGCTTTGAGCTCGCTAATCCTCTCGGCAACGCTTTTGTTTGTTGCAGGAGAAGCAGCGGGAACACTCTGCTGCGTAGTCACAGTCGACGGGCTGACGACCGCAATATTGTGCTTGGTGGTACCGAGCGACCAGATCAAAGCCCAGATCCAGCCGGCGACACTCCATCCCAGCAAAATATTTACGGCAATGATTGAACCCTTCGACGGGTGCTTGCGGCTCCATGCGATCCATGAGGGCAAGAGATATAGGAAAATCATAATGGCAATGGCCAGCCGATTTTCCTGCAAAAAAGTTGGCGACGTTGATTGGGCGAAAACATTGCTCGGCATTACGATCGATGCAGTGAAGGCAAACAGGCGTCTCATACTCATTGGCTCCCCGAATCCAAATTAATCATGGATTTATCAATACTGGATTTATTAGCCGTGGATTGTCAAGAGTATGTTGGCCTTCCATTAAAAAATGGAAGCACGACAATTACTCGCCTGGAATGTCCGTAAGATCCGCGTTGAGCGACAGATTTCGCAAGAGCGCCTTGCGTTGGACGCTGGCATCGACCGGGCGTATTACGGACGTGTGGAACGGGGTGAAGAAAATCTGTCGCTTGCCACAGTCGATACCTTGGCCAGGGCCTTAAGCCTGCCGGTGGCAGCGCTATTCCGCATTCCTGAGCTTGGGGAAGAAGAACCTCAGACCCTTAAAGCCGGCCGAAAAAAGTTGAAATGATATGTGTCGGCTCCAAGGCGCGATTGGAAACAAGATCGGCTGCTTACCGACCGAACAGCCACCCGAGAAGACCCTTACGAACTGGAGGCGCACTTTGGGTCGCAGGCTCTGTAGGACGGGCCAAAGGAATACTCGGACGCTGGGCTGGTGCTGGCCGCAGCTGCGGCGGCGGAGATGATCGCTGACGGTGATCCGAGCTGCCCGCTGTCTTGCGAGATGTCTCGTCGACTTGTTCACGTCGTGGCGCGATCCCGCGTTCTATGAAATCCATGATCGGGGATGGGACCTCCAAGGATTCTTTGGCTCGGGTTAGTGCCACATACAGTAGGCGCAGTTCAGCAGGATCTGGCCCGGCGTTCTTATCGTCTGTCGGGCTACTGCGAAGAAAGTCATCCATCAGCCGGACGGACTTCCACTCGCGGCCCTTTGCCTTATGTGCCGTCGATATGACGATGTCTGCGTTTTCTTCGTCAACGGTGCGGCCCAGTGCCCACATCAATTGCCGCTCGCCGCGTTTCTCAACAAGGTTGACAAATGTAACCAAGTGAGCGCCTTCGTCGCCGCGTGCGAACTCGACGACCTCATCCCATTTCTTGAACCCGAAGAATGCCGGACAACTTGTTGGCTCGCCCTCCTTAAGAGACTGCACTCCCCGTAGCATATCCATGAGTTCGGTTTTGTCGCCCACGAGATGCGGTCGGCGATTTGCGTCAAGGGCTTCGATTACCGCGCTGATGGTCGTTGCGTTAGTGCGGGCGAGAACTGCGTCGGGATTGGTGGGGCCTATCCTACTGTTCATCACGGGGTTGCCCCGAACGGGCCTGGACTCGCCCAACTTAACAAGCATTTTCGTCGCGAGGTCCGCGATTGCAGGTCCAAAACGAAAAGAGGTTGTGAGATATGTGCTTGCCTCGGTGTCTATTGTCTCCATGGCGTTCACCGCGCCTCGCCATTCATAGATCTGCTGGTATTTGTCACCCACGTAGACAAGTTGGCCCCGTTGCCGTTGGAGCACGTCAAGAACCACAGGGTTTGTGTCTTGAGCCTCGTCGAGCATAATGAAGTCGGCCGCGATGATGGGACGCGATAGACCCCACAGTTTCAGATAGCCGTCATGGCCGAGCGGTAGCGGATCGCGTTCCGACATCATTCGTGCCCACACGGCACGTGCGCCTTCGAGCGCAAAGTGCGAAACTTCCTCAAGTACATCTTCCGGAGCGCCCCGTAGCGCGCCGAGTATCGGCACATGTGTTGATGCGAGTTCACTGTCCGCGCTCTGAGCATAGCGGCGGATCGTCTCAAGATAGAGATACCCTTGGGAATCGGGAGTTACCGTAAATTTATCACCGAAACGACGGCGTTTGAGCGTGAGCATTTCGACCAACTGCTTTGCCGTGCACTTCGATGTTAGCTTGCCAATGTCCTTCTTGTACCCGCCAGGCGCCGCACGAAATGCCAAGCTGTGAGATGTCGAACAGTCGACTGTGCTGGGGAACTTGTCACCCGCATCTGCAACAATGCTCTTGTTGAATGCGATGTATTGACCACGTAGACCCGTCGCGTTCGCCAGCAGCTGAAGCGTAGAGGTTTTGCCCGTGCCTGCAAAGGCATTGATCTTCAGCGACTTGCCTTGCACGAATGCGTCAAGTGCTACCCGCTGCTCGTCGGTTGGCGCAAATTTCGGCTTCTTGCGACTGCTCGGTTTCGTATGCCTGACCTGATGACTTCTCGAAAGAACCCGGGGCTGCTCGAACAGCTCCGCCTGCTGGGCCGGCGCCTTCGCCAGCGCTTTGGTGACGAGCTCCCTAAGCGCCGGCGTTTTTTGATTTTTGTTGCGGAAGGACAGTTCGTGATCGAGAAGCTTAAGATATTCTCCGTCGCTTTCGCGCGAAGCTTTTCGGACGAGGTCTTCCAGTTCGTTGAATGAGCGGGAAATGAAGGGGCGCTGCACGACTGAATTCAATTCCCTTCGATTTGCCGACGAGCGTTAGTATCAACCATGGTTTTCAGGCAGGCAAGCGATGAAAAGCATCGAGGTGCGACCAATCCCGAGATTAATTTGGGTTGATGCTGGCATGCAGGCGGGCCTTTACATCCTGGACGCTCCCGATCGTGCGGCGGCCGATCGGCGTACAGTCGCCATGGCGGTCGAAGCCTAGCGGGTTACCGAGAAATTCGCAGCGAAATCGGAAGGAAAGGCGGCGCTATTGCTCGATCCGGTTACAGAGCTTGAGAGTTTGCGACATGATCTCCCGAACCACGCCTTTTGTGCGGAAGGGGAATGTCTCTATTTTGCTTGTCCCGTCGAGTTGGCATTTGGCGCGTAATGAATCGGTCGACCAGGATAGTATCTTGCAATCCATTTTGCGGCCGACGATTGTTGTATCGTCCATCCACCAGAGCCCATCGACTTTGCCGGTCTCGGTGGGTGTAAGCGCTCCGGTTGATCGATACTGATCACAGACATCGGAATTCGCGTAGAGTGCCCCGGTCAGTTCCTCTGGGTCAGTGGCAGGCGGCTGGAATAGAACGAGTTCTTTGGTTTTACGGCAGGACAGCAGCTTAAACACGTTTGCAGGCAGAATCCGTTCGTCGGTGGGTTTTTCGAAATCATTGTACCAGGTGACCTTAAGTCCGCCGTTGTAGTACAGATTTTGGGCGGCGGCTGCCAGTACCGCCCAATCGGCGACGCCATTGTTGTCTGCGTCGATGCTCTCAATCACGACACCAGTAGACGCGTCATTCCCTGTGAGCCCACTGTCATTATCGAGCATGGCATAGCAGATGGACGCTCCATTGGAACACGTGGCTTTGCCTGTTGCGCGCCATGCCAACTTTCCGCCCCGCCATTCTTCGATGTAGATGGAGCTGCCATACTGAACTCCCTCCGTGCCGTACAAAATTTGTCGCGTGTCACCTTTGTCGAATGCCCATACGGCCCGCGCGTTGTCACACGGTTGTTCCTTTCCCGCAGCGCCGGCGGTCGTCCAAGCCAATGAGAAAAATGCTATAAAACCGATTACTCTGATCATTGGCCCATGATTTCGCATTGGTAGATTGTTTCAACAAGCGCAACGCGACGCCTGACGAACTCAGCCAAGCGCCTCACGCTGGACAAAGGAAGGTCATGGGAAACATGTCCTCACCGTAGTGATGCAGTCGCGTGTGATGTTGCCGGCATAACCAACGTACTTGCAATGGCTGATCGTAACAATCGTGGTGCGCGTCGACGGCCTCAACACCGCAAACTTCGCACACGCCCCGTGCTAACGACCCACTTTTCAGTGCTCGTTGAACCGCAAGGTGAGCATCGTATTTCTGAGGATTGGCGCGACGCCAATCTGCTTGCCGCGTTTCGCTCTCGATCATCGCTTTAAGTCATCGTGGGTAATCTAGCTTCACCTCAGTCTATCAGCTTACCATCGACAGGCAAAGTGCACGGACTAATGACCCACCGACGTAGTAGGTCACTTGGAAAGACAAACTCCAACCTAAGACGGTCAGCAATCGTGCGTTGAGATGCAATTTTTCTGCAAAGTAAAGGACCTCGCCTCTAATAGTAATAAGGTCGGCTTACCGCACTAGGCTAGGGCAATCACCACTGGAACGATTCGTTGTGTTAGCAACACGAGTTTGCTGTTTGGCAAGTCGCCGTCTTAGTAGAGGTCTATACACGGGCAAAAATTTTCAAAATTTCTCTGGACTTGCGGTATCTCATAATATATTGTTATCTGCCAAAAAAGAAATTGACATACCCGAATCAATGAAGTATATATGAAGCATGACGACGGTATTAAGAAGTCGTTGTTACGTGGTACGGTATTCAATTGTTCGGCTTGATCGCCGCTGTGATGCCGTGCGCCCCAACCGCTCGAATAGATGGAGTGAATTAAAAGGTAGAATTCATATATTGACCGCGGCTCCTCGGCGGCATTTCAAACCAAATGACATTTTCGAACTTCATAGTCAGAAGAGCCACATTAGAAAAGGTTGCTTTTGCAACGCCATTTCAAAAGGCTCGCCGAATTTTTGGCTACAGGTTCCGACCGTTTGTGCCGGCAATCATCAAGTCAAAGGGTCCGTGATATCAAGGATGTTTAGTTTGGTCGCCGGCACTTAAATGCTGGCGATGACGAGCGTCCACCAAACCATACGTTAACATGCCCTCTCGGGGAGCATGGCTGACGCAGCGCGTCGCCCCATGGGCGGTGCAAAAAACATCTGTCAGTGAAGAAGATTTCAATGTCGACGTTTGTCGACAAACGACTCCGCTTGACCAATTTCAACCCCGGGCCATTTTGAGCCCAAGTGAATAGAATAATGAACCAACAAACATTTAAGCAGCCAGCATTGGCAAAACTCTTAGCTGATCTTCCGATCGGAAAAACAGTCCACATTCGCTACGTCACAGATGCCATTTTTTCTGACGAGCATCCTTACCTAACGCGGCACCAGGATCCCGGCGCGGCCCGACACGAAAGTCGTGTTGCACACCTGCTTATTCAACAAAAAGGTCAAAATTAACATGTATATCGATTTCAATTATATTGAAACATCCATTTCAAATTTGGACATGCAATCTGCTGCTGCAGCCGAATACCATCTCTCGCAGCGCTCGTACCACCAACATCATACTTCGATGGTGGATCACGTAAAGGGTTCTATCATCTGCGTGATCCCCGACGATGAATTTGAAGAATGGGCGGCAGACGGCGACGGTGACGCAATTCGCGAAAGCGTTTGGAAGGCTGACCTCGAGTTTGCTGAAACCCACGGTCTGCAAGTCAAATCCGATCATTTCGGACAATATTGTGCATTTGACGTGGGGAAGGTGGACGGACACCTGGCTGTGATCCGCTTCGTGCTGAAGCAGGCTGGACTCATTCCGCTCGGCGAAATCGAATTCTCACACCAAGATCAGTTGATACCACAAGTGTCGAATTGGGAGGAGCTTTTTAAGGTCGAGCCAATTGATCTAAATAATCAGTACAACTGCGGTATTCTTGCGGGCAAGCTTTTGGCCGTTGATCGCCTAGGATACGAGGTTTGGGATTTGGACGATCTCGATCTTTAAGTCAATTAATCGATAGGAAACGCCTTCCGCGGCGTTTCCCTGCTCACAGTGCCTTTTTAGGCGCTCGCTATCTACCCGTCATCGCCTCATGGCGATGTACCAATCACCTGTCAGTGAAAAACGCTTCAATGCCGACGCTCGTCGGCAAGCGCCTTCGCTTGACCATTTTTAACCAGGGCAATTGCGCCCCAGCGATAAAAGTTATGATCGAAATTATATCTCAACAGCCTTCATTGGCAAAACTCCTGGCTGATATCCCATGCGGATACACGCTTCATATTCGCTACAAAGAAGACGACCAATATCGAGTTATCCATCCTCATCTGGCCTTCGACGATCGCGGAAAAACTATGATCCTCGCTCGTCAGATAGGAGGTCCCGATCAGGATGCCGGCACCTCATCATGGCGCCAGTTTCGCCTTCGAGACATCACGGATGTCATTTTCACGGACGAAAAATTCGACCCGCATCCCGATTTTAACCCGGGTGCCAAGCGCTACCGCACCACAATTTTAAAAGTCAATGTTTCCGAAAAAGGCAAAAAATAATGACAATAGAACTATCAAATACCTCGTGTGCCGCGGAATTCGTCGAGAATAAAGCAATCACTCATGACGACTACGTGTCGAACACATTTGCTACATTGTGCGAACACACCTTTTTCGTGAAGTGGGCTCAGAACGGCATTCACAATGCCCCTGAAGGCTTTGAAAAAGTGTTTACTGAGCATTTTCGTTCCTACTTGGTTTTCGCGAAGTTCGATTTTCGGCCCATCTACGGGATTCGTGATGAACGCGTGTCGCAGTTTATCGCGGGGGAAAAATTTACCGACTTCTTATGCAATCAAACATTAAAAATGATGTGGGCGGACGCAGGCGGAGAGGAACCAGATAATCCGAAGGATCTAACGCCGCTCGCGATAATGTTTAATCAAAGCACCCCAATTCCATTTAAGAAAAAATATTGGGATGAGGATTCGTTCGACATGGTGTTGTTATTCCATCCTGAGATGATGCCATATTTCGAGCGGTATGTCGCTACCCATAATAAGGTGGAAGACGAGATCTTGCTGCTGTTCAACAAGAACTTTCCGTTTCGCTCAGTGAAGCTCACACGTCACGACCCGGATCGTGAAAATATCCATGATAAGATCGAGCGGCGTGTCGCTAAAATGGATCTCTCTGACTTTGATGCGCTCTTCCCCGAAAGCTATACTTTCCTCCAAGAAGTTCCGTCACGCGTTCACTTCAACACTGATTTTTACGCTTGGCAGGAAAATATGCCTGAAACTTCCGAGGAAGATCATGCCGCAATCGCGGCATTGATCGCGAAGCGTGAAGCTGCCGAAGCTGGCTCTGCTGTCTAACTGCCACGCCTCATTAACCTACAAACGTCGGTCGGTCGATACGCAGTCGGCCGCCCTGCACCCCATCCATAGTGAACAAAATGACTAAGATAGAAACTGCAATACGTGCGGCGATGGACCGTCGTCGCATTATCGAATTCTCTTATTATGGGACGCCAGTGGCTAAACGCTTTGCGCCCTATCGTATCGTCAAAAATCGCGAAGGCGAGCTCGAGGTCCACGGCCGCTATTATCACGGCAATCGGAAGCACGACGCTATATTTCGGCTGTCGAAAATGTCGGACATCATCATCTCTTCGCAGACGTTTCGGCCTGCCAAAGGCTTCGAGCAGAATTCAGTGGCTCGAAAAAACGACGTGTACCACGTCTAAGGCAAAATCAAACCACCCGTGCTGCACCTGTTGACCACACGATGCAGAGCCCGCGAGTTCGGACGATTAGCGATCTCAAAGTGGCGACGCTCACAACGAAAATCCAATAAATTTATCAATAAGGAACCTAAAATTGAACAAACAAAACGCCACCCCGTCATACGACATTATATCTTTCGACGACGGTATCTCGGTCTGGGACTACCAACCGGATCGACTGCTTTTCGAACGAATGCTTTTGGCTGAGATTGAATCAAAAAAATCCATGGCAATCCGTTGCCAAGGCGAAGACGCTGACCGAATTATTTACCCATACATCGCTGCCTACGATGACGCAGACGAACTCTACATTCTGTACACCGAACATCCAGGACCGGCTGAAGACGGGTCATCCCCGGAGACGAAAACCGTATTCTTGAAGGACGTTGTGGACGCAAAATTCCTAGACGCCGAATTTTCGCCTTGCGCCGTTCTCGATCCGCGCCATCCGAAATACTACGAAAAAATTATTCGGTCATGTGACCCCTCGTGGATCAAACTTAGCCGTCAAGGGGATATGGAAGACGATGACTTCGAAGAATGGCACGAAAGCTTTTATGGAGTGGATGTCGATCGTCGCCGTTCAGATCTGCTAAAGGCTGAAGACTATTATCGGAATATCGCTTGGTACACCCGCTCCTTTCTACGCACAAAAGCCGATTACCAAGACGGCCTAGTTAACGAAGAACTTTGGCAAAAAATACGCGCATATGCTGCCCAACTTGAAGCGCGGATCGGCGTTGCAAATCTGATTGTCCTAGATGATCACGAATGGGGCATCGTTTACGGCAAATTGTCGGCGCTTCGCTGGGCGCTTAATGACTACTGGGATAATCTCGACACCTAATTCGGCTGGTAGCTCCGACGAGGCGCGTGCCGTAACGCGGCGCATCGCTGTTCATGCACGGCACAAAATGCGCGCCTTCGTCTGGATATTTCAATCAAAACTCGTGCTCGCATATTGAGCGCGATCTTTCTCAAATTCAAAGGCATAAATGATGCAAACCTATAATAAATACATCAATATCGGTCCCTATGGCGATATCGTCGGGCTCGAGGATAAATTCGGGTACCGTCCGCCGCTACACGTTCTTCACCGCAAGATTGTCTCGGAGATACCCTCTCGTAAATCCATGGCTCTGCGTCTGAACGGAGAACTCGAGTACCGGACGATGGACGTTTACGTTGCCTACAAAGACGACAACGACGATATAGCCCTGACGTGCTATGAGACGGATAATCCGAACGTCAAGTCATTCATGCCAGGCTACGTCACGTTGGAACTGGCGCTTGTTTCTGACGCGATCTTCCTCGACCGGGAGTTCGTCCTTCGCGACGATTTCACCATCAACCATCCCAAATATTCCGACCGCGTTTGTGACGCCTGTGATCGCGATCTTCTTCGACAAAGTCGACGAGGGACGTGGTCAGATGAGGAGCTTGAAGAGCTTTACGAGGAGGCCTACGGACCGACGATATTCCCTCGACGTCGCAACGAGATTCTGGCGGCGGCCGAATATCTATCTAACACTCTGTGGTACAATCACGTCTACCTTCCGGCGAAGACTGAGTTCGACGCTGGAAAGCTCGCGGATAGTCTTCGGTGGCAAGAAATGTCGATTCAGGCCTCTGATCTTGAACGCTTCGCTGGATCGAAATGCCTGATCATCGCAGACGAGCAGCAGGAGCGTGAAATCCTCGGAAAATTGTCCGCCCTGCGATGGGCGTTTGGTGACGATTGGGACGAATACCAAGACATGTTCGAGGATTACCAGGCCGACGTATCGATCGATCCAGACCGGATGCGTCGCCGTCTGACGACGATTTATGGACAGTTTTCTAAGTGCGTTAGCCTATCTGAAAAGCTTAGGATTCCTCCCGTCTATTAAAAACGGCTGACCACAATCGACCTATCCTCAACGAAAAAGCACAGCGGCCGAGCACACTCGCTCGGCCGCACCAAAAACCATGCATAGAAGAAAAGGAAAATCATATTTATGCATCTGAACTATAATGAATCCACCAAAAAGCTATTTGCCCTGAACGAAAATCACATCCTGATCAAATCGAACGGCAAACTGAAAATCCTTGATATCGAAACTGATCCCGCGGGATATCACGTCTTCAATTTCACTACGCCGCACGATTTTTGCACGTTCTACTCCAATCAAAAAATTCCATCTGAGCGAGGCCTGGTGAAGGTGGGTAACGCCTGGATGGAGTGGGAGGGTCGAAATCAGAAATACGGTCTCGACTTCGATCCCAATGGCGCGCCGGACAACATTTTCAACATGTACCAGCCGTCGAAGATCGCTGCCATCGAAGGCGATTGCCAACTTTATCTCGATCACATCTTCCACGTCATCGCCGGTGGAAAACCGGAGCGATACGAGTTTGTCCTAGATTTCTTGGCCGACGGCGTTCAAAATCCTGGTGTCCGTCCTGGCGTCGCAATTGTTCTACGTGGGCAACAGGGCACCGGTAAGGGGCAGTTTGTCCATTACTATAGCCAACTTTTCGGACCTCAATTTGCGCATGTAGTGAATTCGGATCAAATTTTTGGCCGCTTCAATTCCATGCTCATGAATAAGCTGCTGATTTTCTTGGACGAGGCCACTTGGGGCGGCGACAAAGAAAAAGAGGGAAAACTGAAGGCCCTCGTCACGGAACCCACCGTGATCATCGAAAGGAAGGGCCAGGAAGCATTCGTCCAAAAGAACTTTGCCCGGTTGATTTTCGCTTCGAACAATAAATGGGTTATCGCTGCAGGTGACCGGGAACGCCGGTTCTGCGTCTTTGACGTCTCAGTTTGCCGCCGCGGCGATACCGAATATTTCGCCGCAATGGCGCATCAAATGAAAAATGGTGGCCTGGAAGCGCTTATGCATCTCCTGCAAAATCGCGACCTCACGGGCGTCAATATTCGCAATTTTCCCCGTACATCAGCTCTTGATGAACAGGTTCGACGCAATTTCGACGCCTTTCATGCCTGGTGGAATGACTGCCTCACGCGCGGCTATATCCTTCCGCCGGAACTCGATCCCCATGGTCATTTCGACCATTGGGAAAACGCCGTACCGATTGAACTTTGCCATGACTCCTTGGTGATTTCAGCGAAGAAGCGCCTTGTGAAAAATCATCTTAGCGAAACCGAACTGGGTATCGAGTTGCGTAAGGTCCTACCGAACGTCATTGTCAAGAAAATCACGCTTCCAAAGGCGCCGGGTTCGAACGGTAAAACGATCCGCAAAAATGCATATGTCCTGCCGCCCTTGGACGAATGCCGTCGCTATTTCGATTCCTTGATTGGGACCGAGACTGAATGGATAAACGCCGAATAACAATGACTTCCCCGTCAAGCGGGGAAGGCTTCGCATAACTGGTGTCCTTGACGTCATACTAGTCATACCTTTTTTAAAATATTGAGTATTAATATAATAATAAAAAGTATGTAGAATATTGTTATGACAAGTATGACGTTTGGCGAAGCCAGCGCGAAGCGCCCCTATCTATATGTTGTGATTGCAAGGGATGATAGTTACAAGTTGAAGTCCCCTCTCTATTTCAAATATGATAGCCATTTATGAGAGTCACCTGCTATCAGATCGATAAATATATTTCCATTCGAATAAAAGATACATAACTTTATTGACATACGCTATTTAATGTGGCACTATAACAGAATAGAGCACATGCTTTGACAAAGCTTATTATGACGCTCTTTTCCCCGTTATCGAAGAATTTGAACGACACCTTTAATGGTGTTCGTTTCGCTATCTTAGCTCCTGTGACCAGAACCATCCTTTGGAATCCCAAGTTTCCGAACCTGATTTCTGTTGTCGGCAGGGTGAACCTTCTTAAACCAAACTGGCTGCCCAACCAGCCACAATCAGATGATGAACCATAGAAAGTAAACAATGGAAGAAAATGAATTTCCCTCGAATGTAGTTGATATCGCTGAATTTCGAGATCTAAAAAAGTTAGGGCAGATCGGCATCGATCATGATGAGTACTGCACCACCGCCCTGACGAACCTTTATGACAAAACCTATTTCGACATCGGGCCTTTCGACCCAGAACAAATGCTAGCTTATCACGAGACGCATCTGTTTCTCTTGGCGTTTGAATTCAATCTCGATGAACCTGCTTTCCAGGACGATATCGGTGGTGTCCATCAAGTTCGAGGCGTCAAGTTGGCGGGAGTTATGACCGCCTACGACTTGGCAATCGACAAAATGATGACAGACATCAAAACATGCCACGAGGAAGAAAACTTCCCGTGGGGTATGCAGAAGGAACATTTCGAAGATGCAGATCTAACACCCTATTGTATCGCGTTCCTGACCAAAGAGCACCGCCAGTTCGATCGTCGCGCGCCTGTAGGCCCGGGCAACTTCGACGCCTTGATGCTGGTGCCGCCAGCCCTCTTAGCATTTTTTGACCGCTACATTCGAAAATTTGGCGTCACAACGTTCGGCAACCTACTCGCCTATACGAAGGACTCCGTTACGGTGACGATGAAGGTTGCCCCATATCATCGCTCGTTTGGTTCATTAGCGGAGTTGGTCAACGATAAGGTGGCGTCTATGAACCCCTTGGATCTGGCGCCAATATTGCCCGATGCCGATCCTCTCATGGAGATTCCCTCCCGTCTGGAATTCTTCACCGAGTTTTACGGTTGGCAAGAACGAATGCACGGTGCGTCCGAAGAGCATGACGGTGCATCTCTATAATGTTCGAAGGAAGCGCTCCCGGGCGCTTCCTATCGTCCCACTCTAGACGTCCCGCCGTTGTTGCCATCCATTTTAGGGCTTGAAATCAGTCGCTAGTCGATGAATTTGACGACAACCCCCGGCTTACCATATCTGCCAGCTCCTCGGCATCCCAATTCGTCAAACGAACACATCCATGCGAACCGACCTTGTCGATGAGTTCCGGCTCGGGCGTTCCGTGAATGCCGTAGGTTGGCTCGGTCAGATCAATCCAAACCGTGCCAACCGCCTGGTAATTCCAATGCCTTTTTGTTCTCACCCTGTTGGAAATTGACCTTTGGATTGTAGGAATAAACTGGCATGCGTGAGACACCCTTCACCTTATGGGTCCTTTGGGGGAAGGGGAGTCTTCACTGCCGATGGTGGCGGGATACACGCTGAGCAGCGATCCATCCTCCGCAAACGCGAACGCTTCCGCAGATCTTCTGCGAATTTCGATCCGTTTGACCGTACCGGACTTTGCCGCGCCGGGCATAGCCACTTCGATCTTTTCGCCTGGGGTAAAGGCAGCGGAGGGATTGAGCGCCTTAAGCAGGCCCACATCCATGTGAAACCGTTCAGCGAGTTTTTCCTCGACGTTGGTATAGGCCAAGTGCTCCATTTTGGCCTGCTCTGCGTAATCGTTTGGAATGCGCTCAACCAAATCTTTTGCGTCATCTGCCGTGATTACATAGGCCTGAATGACAGGCACTTTGTCCTCAAGCCTATCCAGCACCTTGTTGTCCAGCTTCCCATCGACCGGCATATCCTGCATTGCCTCGAACCCGGCGACAGCCTTGTTGAGGTTTTCGCCGAAGTATCCGTCGATAACTCCTGGCGAAGCACCAGCTCGATCGAGCAGGACCTGAAGATGGACAATGGCGGGATCAGGCTCGGAGGGTGTTGCATTTGGCGCTTCACCTGGCAAGGCGGCAATATCGGCACCGTTGACAGCTTGCGCGTCGAACGAAGCTGCGAAAGCCGGACTGCAGAGAGTCAGAGCTGTCGAAAGGGCTAGGTGGCGGATCGTGTTTCTCATCACCGTAGAAGTTTGTGCAGCTCAAGTTGTTCCCTTCGGCTCGTCAAGTGCAACTGGTTGGCACCCGCCTCGCAGTGTCCGTTGGACGCAATGACAAGCTTACAGCCATGTCGCTTTTGCTTAAGACTGGATCGGCACCCATGATTAGTCTGTTAATGTCGAGCTTCTGGTCGACAGGTACGAGTTCCTCCGCGGCTTCGAACCGGGCGATTAATTCCCTCCGGGGCCAGCTCAACCGCCATGGCCATCGGGTGCTTTGCATTTTATTAACATTGTTAGCAAAGACTGTCGGCCACGCAACGGTTGGAAACGGTCGAGGTGAGTTGCCCCTCAAATCGAGCGACAGGCGATCACGATGTCATCTAAACTCACAGTACTCGTCGTCGAGGACGAGCCCATGATCCGGCTCGCGCTTGTGTCCGTCCTCGAGGACGAAGACTACGCCGTAGTCGAGGCCCGAACAGTCCTTCAAGCGATTGCCATGCTAGCCAAGTACGATGTCCATGCTGTGGTAACCGATGTCGACATGCCCGGAGGACTTTCCGGTCTAGACTTGGTCGACATGGTCGCTGGATTTTCCCGAACGATGGGTATCATTGTCACGTCCGGTCGGGCGATACCCAGTGAAAGCCCCTTGCCAGCTGGCGTCATTTTCCTTCCCAAGCCTTACGAGTTGGAGACCGTCGTAGCCGAACTTGCAAGCCAACTTCGCATGCACCCCGCCGCCATGGCTCGGGGACAGAAATCGCGAAAACAAGGTTCCTAGACGATCTCAGCGGCTTGGCGGGCAGACACCATAGAGGCCGCGCGGATCATGAACTCGGAGCGTGAGGCGCATAAGGCAACGGGCCGCTCTCCTGGGATACTGGCCGACGCCACAGACGCTGCCCGGCCCAGTATGAACTATCTTCCACATGTCCGCGTCAAATGATCCTCATCTCGACGGTTTGCTCCCGGTCTGGCGGCCGGTAATGCATTCGCAGCTGCGGCAAGTTTAGCCACTCGTAATTTGAGATGAAGCCTGCAGTTAACAGGGTCGTTGGTTCTGATCCGATTAAGGCGGACGTGGGGACCTTGCCAACAGAATCTAACTCCTGCAGACAAGCCGCATTATCGTCTCGATGTTGAAGTTGATGCGCTCCTCTAGGGCCTCGGCGGCCATCAGATTGCGCTCGAAGACGATGGAACCGGTGAAGCGGTTGGTGAGATAGTAATAGTTAATCGCTGCGATCGTGATGTTGAGCTGGACCGGATCGATATCCTCGCGGAACACGCCAGCGTCGACGCCACGCTGCAGCAGCGTTCCGACCATGTTGATGAACTTGCGGCTCAGCGTATGGATGACCTCGGACTTCTTGAGGTGCTTGGCCTTGTGCAGGTTCTCGGAATTGACCAGCGTGATGAATTCCGGATTGGCCAGATAGTATTTCCAGGTGAAGCGCACGAGCTTTTCGAGCGCGGTCTTCGGATCGAGATGGTCGAGTTCGAGCTTCTGCTCGGCGGCGCGGATGTCGCCATAGGCTTCCTCCAGCACTCGCTGGAACAGCGTCTCCTTGCTTTCGAAATAGTGATAAATCATGCGCTTGTTGGCGCTCGCCTGCTCGGCGATGATATCGACGCGCGCGCCGCCGAGCCCGTTTTTGGCGAATTCCTTCTTCGCCGCGGCCATGATGCGCTTCTGCGTTGCCTCCGCATCGCGGGTGCGTTTCTTGGCGGCGGGCGGGGTAGTTATTTGCATGAAGCGTCTTCCGTGGATTGACGAAACTCAACTCTCTAACCGCGCGGCTGCCACACCGGAATCGGGCCGTGTCCGGCGATTATAGCCGATTGCAAACGCGGTCATAGACCCAACCTTTGCGCAAGGTATTCTAAAGTCCAGCGCAGCGATTGTCATTCGAAAAGTATCTAAAGAGATATTTACAATGGTGAGGTGAAACCCGCGCATACGAACATCTTAAGCGCCTAACCCAGCAATTCGGCGGTCTATTGACACGAGCAATCTTATAAAGTAACTAGTTAGTGCGTTGATGGCGAAAGATTGCCGTCGCAAGGAGGATCGGGAGGCCGGGAGAGGCCAGTCCGAACGACAAGGGAGAGAGAAATGTCCTACGTGAAAGATTTCATCGAGAAAGAGACGCTTCGCCGCCGCGAGTTCTTGATCGGCACCGCACTCGGCCTGGGCGGCGTTGTTGCCGCATCCGCTCTCGGCACCAGCCGCGCCATGGCCGGCGAAAATCCCGCGCTTGCCTGGAGCTACCGCGACCGCACCAATCCGTACTGGAACTCGATAGTATCAGGCGCCGAATCCTTTGTCGAAAGCCTCGGCAAGCCGAAGTCCGAACTGATCCACTTGATCCACGATGGTTCGAACGAGAAATGCGTCGCGGACATCAAGGCGCTCCTTTCGAAGACCAACGGCAATGCGGCGATCGCCTGCGACCCGAACGACAGCCCGAATTGCCGCCCGACCGTTGAGGCCGTGAAGGCAGCCGGTGGCCATGTCTTCACCATCTGGAACAAGACCGACGATCTGCATCCCTGGGATTTCGGCGACAATTGGGTCGGCCACATGAGCTGGTCCGATCTCGAGCCGACCACCAAGACCGCGACCATGCTGTTCGAAGCCATGGGCGGCTCCGGCGGCGTCGTCGGTCTCGGCGGTATCGCGGCCAACATCCCGGCCATCGAGCGTCATCAGGGCATGATGGAAGCCACCAAGAAATTCCCCGATATCAAGGTGCTCGACTACCAGGCAGCCGATTGGGATACAACCAAGGCGAACGAGATTATGGCCGCCTACCTCACCACCTATGGCGATGAGATCAAGGGCGTCTTCTGCGCCAATGATACGATGGCCTATGGCGCGATCGAGGCATTGCGCGCCGAGGGTCTTGCCGGAAAGATCCCGGTCGTTGCCTATGACGGCGGCGCCCAGGCGATCGAATATATCCTGAAGGATGAGCTGCTGGTGACCTGCTATACCGATCCCTATTGGGGCGGCGGTATTGCACTGTCGCTCGCTCACGCGGCTTCGACCGGCAAATACAAGCCGAGCAATGAGCCGAAGGAACATCGCGAGTTCTATGGTCCGACGCTGCTCGTGACCAAGGCGGATGCGCAGGCATTCTACGACAAGCATCACAAGTCGCACCCGGATTACAATTGGGGTGACTATTTCGGCCCGACCAACGGCCAGATCGCCTACAACCGCTACTGATCCCCCGAGGCGTGAGCGGAGGGCCGAACGCTCTCTCACAGTCCCGCGAAAGTGGGACGGCAAATGGCTGTAGCCCTCTGCCGTCCCCGACGTTGATAATCAGAGGAGCATGCGAAGGTGGCGAGCATCGTGGAGGAGGGTGCGAAGGTGACAAATGTCTTTGCATTCAATGAGGTCAATATCCGCAAATGGGCGCCCGTTCTGGTGCTGCTCGCGGTGTGCATCGGCTTTGGTCTGATGAATCCGAACTTCCTGTCGGTCAGGAATTTCGCCCGCATCGGCGTGCTCGCGGCACCGGCTCTGCTGGTGGCCATCGGCGTGACCTTCATCATCGTCATGGGGTCGATCGACCTTTCCATGGAAGGCGTGGTCACGTTTTCGGCGGTTATCTTCGCCACGATTTTCAAAGCCTTGGGCGGCACGATGTTCGAGGGCTGGCTCGCATTCCCGGCCGCGCTGGCGGTGGGAATCCTGATGGGCCTGATCACCGGGATCGCCCATGTCAAACTCAAGATCCCGTCCTTCATGGCGAGCCTTTCAATGGGTTTCGTTGGTGCTGGCGCGGTCGTCATCCTCTCAGGCGGCTATCGCATCACCATCGATGACGCGATTTTCCGGTCGCTGCTGACGGTCCGCGTGCTGCAGATGCCGCTGATGCTCTATTTCGCCCTATTCATGGTTGCCGTCGCCTGGTTCATCGAGCGGCATACTGTTATCGGCCGCAACATCTACGCCGTCGGCGGCGGCGAGGACCTGGCGAAGGCCTCGGGCCTCAACACCGAGCGCGTCCGCATCATTGGCTTTGCGCTGGCCGGCGTCTTTTATGCACTGGGCTCGCTGCTGGCGGTGGCCCGTGTCGGCATCGCCGATGGTCAGTCCGGTTCGAATCTCATGTTCACCTCGATCACTGCTGTCGTGGTCGGGGGCACGTCGCTGATGGGCGGCACGGGCGGCGTGCTCAACACGCTGGTCGGCGTGCTGATTGTCGCGTCCATCATGAACGGAATGGTCGTTGTCGGACTGCCCAGCTACATCCAGAGCGGCGTCCTTGGCGTAATGGTCATCGTTGCCGTCGCGCTGTCGATCAACCGCAAAGCCGTTTCACTGGTCAAATAGGCGCCGAAATGTTCAAGCTCTCCAAGATCGAAAAGTCCTTTCCAGGCGTGCATGCGCTGAAAGGCGTCGATTTCGAAATCCGAAAGGGCGAGATCGTCGGGCTGGTCGGCGAAAACGGCGCCGGCAAATCGACGCTGATGAAGGTCATGTACGGTGCCTATGTGCCGGAATCCGGCGACATCTCGCTCGATGGCAAGTCCGTGCGCTTTGCCAATCCGCGCGATGCCCAGGACAAGGGCGTCGGCATGGTCTTCCAGGAACAGTCGCTGATTTCCAACCTGACGGTGATGGAGAATATCTTCCTCGGCTACGAGGCGCCATTCGTACGCTTCGGGCTGGTCAACTGGAAGAAAATGGCCGCCGCCGCGCGCAAGCAACTCGATAAGGTCAAGCTGGATATCGATCCTGCGACGATCACGTCGGAACTGTCCTTCGCCCAGCGCCAGCTTGTCGAGCTTGCGAAAGTGCTCTCGGTCGAAGAGCGAGTCCACGGTGATCTGGTCATCCTTCTGGACGAACCCACCTCAGTCCTGGCGCCTGAAGAAGTCGAGATGCTGTTCCAGCTGGTGCGCGATCTCAAGTCCCGCGCCTCCTTCATCTTCGTCTCGCACCGCATGGATGAGATCATCAAGCTGAGCGACCGCATCTACGTGATGAAGGATGGCGAGGTTGTCAGCGTTGTCAACTCGGCCGATGCCGTTGTCGAGGACATCCAGCGGAAGATGGTCGGCCGCGATGTCGACGCCGAATACTATCGCGAGGCGCGCCAGCTCGCTTATCAGCCGGGGCAGCCCTTGCTTGAAGTGCAGGGCATTTCCCGCGCACTGAGCTACAACAACATCTCCTTCGACCTCCACCCCGGCGAAGTGCTGGCGCTGGTCGGCACCGAGGGCTCCGGCACCGAAGAGATCATGCGGACCATTTTCGGCATGGTCAAACCGCATCTCGGCAAGATCCGGGTCGGCGGGCAGCCCTTCGACAGTTTCTCGCCGGCCAACGCGGTCGAGCACGGCATCGCCTATGTGCCGCGCGAGCGGAAGGTCGAGGGCATTGCCGCCGGCATGAACGTCTATGAGAACATCACGCTGCCCCAGCTCGGCAAATATTCGAGCTTCGGCCTGCTGCGCAGCGGCGAAGAGCGCGTGCTGGCCAAGGACTGGATCAAGAAGCTTTCGATCAAGGCCTCGTCGGAGGATGCGGATTGCGGCCGCCTGTCCGGCGGCAACCAGCAGAAGGTCGTGCTCGCCAAATGGCGGAGTGCCGGTTCGAAGATCGTCATCCTCGATCATCCGACACGCGGCCTCGATATCGGCGCCAAGGAAGATGTCTATGAGATGGTGCGCGACATGTGCGCCGATGGCTGCGGCGTGATCCTCGCCGCCGATACCTTGGAAGAGGCGATCGGCCTGTCGCACACCATTCTTGTTATCAAGGACGGCCGCATCCAGGAACGGTTCGAAGGCAGACCCGGCGCCAAGCCGACGCTCTTCGACCTCGTCCACCACATGGTTTGAGGAAGCCACCATGAACGCGCAAAAACTCAAGCCCTATTTTCCCGTGCTCACGCTCTTGGCGCTGGTCGTCCTCGTCGGCGGCATGGATCCGAGTTTTCTCCGTCCGGCCAATCTGTTGATCGTCGCGGCCGACGTTTCGGCGCTGTTCGTCATGGCGCTCGGCCTGACCTTCGTGATCTATATCGGCAGTATCGATCTCTCCACCCAATCGGTCGCCAGCATGACGACGGTGCTGGTGACGATCTGGTTGAACTCGTTCGGCATCGGAGCGGCGGTAATCGCGCTGGCGATCGGTGCCGGATTTGGCGTGCTCTCGGGCTATGCCTCGATCAAGACCAAGATACCGACTTTCATCGCGACCTTGGCGGTGGGCGGCATCGCCTACTCGGTGGCCCGTTTTGCATCGGGCGAGAAGGGCGTGTCGATGATCGAGACCGAGCGCAGCTACTATCTCGGCTGGCTGTTCGGCTACTCTGGTCCCATTCCCAACGAGATCATCTGTGCAGGTGTGCTGCTGCTGGTCGCCCTATTCATCGAACGCAGAACCGTCTTCGGTCGGGTGCTGAAGGCTGTCGGTGCAGCGGAGCACGCAGCCATCGCCTCGGGGGTTCGGGTGGAGCGCTACAAGATTGCGGCGTTTGCCATCTGCGGCCTCCTCGCGGCCTTCTCTGGCCTGATGCTGTCGGCCCGGCTCTCGGGTGGTTCTTCGCTCGCCGCCAACCAGTTCCTGCTGCCAGCCATCGTTGCGGTCCTAGTCGGCGGAACGCCGCTAACCGGCGGCGTCGGTGGCGTGCTCAATACGCTGATCGGCGCGCTGATCGTCGCCGTTATCCGCACCAGCATGGTGTTCCTCAATATTCCCGCAGACGCACAGCAGATATTCTTCGGTGTCGTGCTGATCATCGCCATTGCGCTGACGCTCGACCGCAGCAAGGTCCTGACGGTGAAATGAGGAGGATCGCGCCATGCAGAGCATGAAGGCTGCGGTTCTCGTCGAGCCGCACACGTTTGAGGTTCGCGACGTGTCGGTGCCAGCCATCGGACCATCGGACGCGTTGATCAAGGTCGAACGCTGCGGCATTTGCGGCACCGACATGCACATGTTCAACGGGCATTACGCGGCTGACAAGCTGCCGATCATTCCAGGTCATGAATTCTCCGGCACGATCGCCGCACTCGGGGGCGAGGTCACGCATCTCAAGACCGGCATGCGTGTCGTCGCCGATATCAATATCGGCTGCGGCAACTGTTTCTATTGCCGTCGCAACGAAATCCTCAACTGCACCGAGATGCGCCAGGTCGGCATATCGCGCGATGGCGGCTTCGCCGAGTATGTGTCGGTGCCGGCTAGGCTAGTCATCGCTGCAGCGCCGGACGCTGAATTCGACCTACTAGCACTGGTCGAGCCCGTCGCCTGCGTGGTGCGCGCGGCCCGCAAGGCCGATGTCCGCTTCGGCCAATCGGTCGTCATCATAGGGGCCGGGCCGATCGGCAACCTGCATATCCAGATGATGCGGTTGGTCGGTGCCGCGCCCATCATCGTCGTCGAGCCATCGCTGCAGCGCGCCGAGATGGCCAGGCAGGCGGGTGCCGATGCGGTGGTCACCGACCCGGTCACGGCGAGAGATACGGTGCTGGCGATGACCGGCGGCCGGGGCGCCGATGTTGTGATCGAAAGCGTCGGTCTGCCGAAGCTTTATCAACAGGCGCTGACGCTGATCCGCCCCGGCGGCCATATCGCCGCCTTCGGGATTGCAGGGGTCGCGGACACGCTGCCCTTGCCGCTGCTCGATACCGTGCTCCGCGAATATTCGATCAAGGGCTCCGTCGCCGGAATGGGCGAGGACATGCATGACGCCCTGACATTGCTGACGCATGGGCGCTTCGATCTCAGGGCTTTCAGGGGCGTCAGCTACAGGCTGGCCGATATCCAGCAGGCATTCGAAGATCTGCCAAAGCGCCCCGACGCCCTCAAGATCCAGATCGAGATTGGGCAATGAATGTAGTCGAGCAGGTGCCAAACGGCATTGCTCCGAGAAGAGGTCGATGACATGGATATGAACACGGGAAAGATCGAACTGCCGAAGCAGGCGCGCGAATTTGGCTTCTTCGTCGATGGCAAATGGGTAAGCGCGGGCGCACGCAAGCTCATCGAGCGCCGGAGCCCGGCGCATGATGTTGCCGTTACCCGCATTACCCGCTGCACGGTCGAGGATCTCAATCATGCCGTCTCAGTCGCGCGGCAAGCGTTCACCGATCGCCGCTGGTCCGGGCTCTCGGGCACCGATCGCGCCGCCGTGCTCCTCAAGGCAGCGGAAGGCATCCGCGCCCGTGCCGAAGAACTGGCGCTGCTCGAAACGCTGGAGAGCGGCAAGGGTATCAGCCAGTCGCGCGGCGAAGTGCTGGGTGCTGCGAGCATCTACGAATATGCCGCCGGCGCGGCGCGCGCGCTACATGGCGATACGTTCAACAATCTCGGCGACAACATGCTTGGTCTCGTCACCCGCGAGCCGATCGGTGTCGTCGGGCTGATCACGCCGTGGAATTTCCCGTTCTTCATTCTGTCGGAGCGGGTGCCGTTCATCCTCGCCTCGGGTTGCACCATCGTCGCCAAGCCGTCGGAAGTGACGTCCGCCACGACATTGGTGATGGCCGAGATCCTGTCGGATGCGGGTCTCCCCGCCGGCGTCTTCAACGTCGTCACCGGCAGTGGCAGTGAAATCGGCCAGGCAATGACCGAGCATGACGATATCGACATGCTTTCCTTCACTGGCTCGACGGCGGTTGGTCGTCGGGCCTTGCTGGCATCGGTGGGTAACTTCAAGAAACTCGGGCTCGAACTCGGAGGCAAGAACCCGCAGGTCGTGTTCGCCGATGCCGATCTGGACGAGGCGGCTGATGGTGTAGTGTTCGGCATCTGCTTCAATGCAGGCCAGTGCTGCGTCAGCGGCAGCCGACTGATCGTGGAGAAGTCTGTCGCTGCGGATTTCGAGGCCCGCATCGCGGAAAAGCTCTCTCGTGTCAGAGTCGGCGATCCGCTGGACCCAAGGACGCAGGTTGGTGCTATCGTCACCGAGCAGCAGCATGACACGATCCTTTCCTATATCGGCAAGGGCAGGGAGGAAGGCGCGCGTCTGGTTTGCGGCGGCGGCCCGCTGGTCACAGATCAAGGCCGGTTTGTGATGCCCACGGTCTTCTCCGACGTGACCATGGACATGGCCGTGGCGCGCGAGGAAATATTCGGTCCGGTGCTCACCATCTCCACTTTCGAGACCTTCGATGAGGCGATGGAGTTGGCCAATGACACGGTCTACGGGCTGGCGGCCAGCATATGGACGAAGAACCTGGACAAGGCGACGAATGCTTTCCGCCGGGTGCAGGCTGGTCGAGTCTGGGTCAACACTACGATCGCGGGTGGGCCCGACCTGCCGATCGGCGGCTTCAAGCAATCTGGCCACGGGCGGGAGACCGGTATCTACGGTGTCGAGGAATATACCGAGGTCAAGACGGTGCATATTGCGCTCGGCAAACGTGATCTCTGGGTGTGAGCATGGCCGGACAAAGCTTTGATTATGTGATCGTCGGTGGTGGCAGTGCCGGTTGCGTTCTGGCAAGCCGGCTGAGCGAGAATCCGGATAGCAGTGTACTGCTGATTGAGGCCGGCGGCCGCGACACCAATCCCTATATTCACATGCCTGTCGGGTTTGCCAAGATGACGACGGGCCCGCTGACCTGGGGCCTCGTCACGGCACCCCAGAAGCATGCGAACAACCGGGAAATCCCATACGCGCAGGCGCGGGTGATCGGCGGCGGCAGTTCCATCAACGCCGAGGTTTTCACGCGCGGCGTCCCATCAGATTACGATCGCTGGGCGAACGAGGAAGGCTGCGAGGGCTGGTCATTCAAAGACATACAGCCCTATTTCCTGAGGTCGGAGGGCAATGAAACCCTGTCAGGCGCGTATCACGGCACCGATGGCCCGCTCGGCGTTTCGACACTCAATCCGCAACCGCTCACCCGGGCCTTCATCCGCTCCTGCCAGGAAGTCGGCATGCCCTACAATCCCGATTTCAACGGACCTGTCCAGGAAGGCACGAGTGCCTACCAGACCACCATTCGCGGCGCCCGGCGCTGTTCGGCGGTTGTCGCTTATCTCCGGCCGGCCATGACGCGCAAGAACCTGACCGTGGTAACAGGCTGCCTCACGCGCCGCATCCTGTTTATAGGCAACAGAGCCACCGGTGTCGAATACGTTCAGAACGGGCAATTGCAGACGGCTCTTGCGAACAGCGAAGTGATCGTCACATCAGGTGCCATCGGCTCGCCAAAGCTGATGATGCTTTCGGGCGTCGGTCCGGCGGAGCATCTGAAGAATGTCGGTATCTCGGTCGTGCTGGATTCGCCGGGTGTCGGCCAGAATCTCAGCGATCATTTCGGCATCGACATCGTCTATGAGCTCAAGGAGCAGACGAGCCTCAACAAATACAACAAGCTGCATTGGATGGTCTGGGCCGGGCTGCAGTATGCGCTGTTCAAGACCGGTCCGGTGACCTCCAATGTCGTCGAGGGCGGGGCCTTCTGGTATGCCGACGAGGCGCGGAGCGAGCCGGACCTGCAATTCCATTTCCTCGCCGCCGCAGGCGTCGAAGCCGGGGTGCCCGCCATCCCGTCCGGCTCCGGCTGCACGCTCAATTCCTACACGCTGCGGCCGAAAAGCCGAGGCAGCGTGACGCTTCGCAGCGCTCGTGCGGAAGACAATCCCATCGTCGATCCCAATTTCATCGCCGAGCCGGATGATCTCCGGGTCTCGGTCGAGGGCGTGAAACTGAGCCGCGAAATCCTCAACCAGAATTCGATGTTGAAATACATCCGCAGCGAGCATTTCCCCGGAAAAGGCGTCGGCACGCAGGCGGATTTCGAGGACTATGCGAAACAATACGGCCGCACCTCGTACCATCCGGTTGGAACCTGCAAGATGGGCACCGATGCCATGGCAGTCGTCGATCCGCAATTGCGGGTGAGGGGGCTCGAGGGAATCCGCATCTGCGATTCATCCGCCATGCCAAGCCTGATTGGTTCGAACACCAACGCCGCGACCATCATGATCGCCGAAAAGGCCAGCGACCTCATTCGCGGCAATCAATAAGCTCCAAAAGCAAAGGGCCGGTCGAACCGGCCCCCCAGATCCTCAATCCCATTCTGGCGCCCAGGGCACGAGGTCGCGCCCGACAATCCGGTAGCCAGTCCTGGTCAGGGCCTCGATTTTCGCCATATCCATGCTCGACAGCGTGAAATCCATGATGTCGAAATTGGCGCGGATATTCTCCGGCTTGGTCGACATCGTGTTTATCGGGACGCCCTTCTGGAGGATCCAGCGCAGCACGACCTGTGCCGCGGATTTCCCGTAAGCTTTGCCGATCTCCGCAAAGAGCGGATATTTGAACACCTCCCCGCGCGCGACCGAGCAGTAGGACGAAATCTCGATGCCGGTTTCCAGCGCAGCATCGAGCAGAACGGTTTGGTCGAGCAGGGGGTGAAACTCGACCTGGTTGACCACCAGCGGTTCGTCGATGATTTTCACTGCGTCGCGCATCATCTGAACGGTATAGTTCGAAACGCCGATATGCTTCGCCAGACCGCGCTTCTTGGCGTCGGCCAGCAGCTTGAGCGAAGTGGCAATTTCCCCGCCGATCGGCGGCCAGTGCAGCAAAAGCACATCGACATAGTCCAGCCGGAGATCTTTCAGGCTCTTTTCGACGGCAGGCAGAAAGGCGACCTCGGTGAAGTCGTCGGGATGGGCCTTGGTCGTCACGAGCATATCCTCGCGCTTCAGGCCAGTGGCTGCGAGGCCATCACCGACATCGGCCTCGTTTCCGTACATCTTGGCTGTGTCGAAGGACCTGTATCCTGCGTCCGCGGCCGATTGCATGGCTGCAAGCAAGACCTCGCCGTTCAAGGGATACGTGCCAAAGCTGCGCTGGTATGTGCGCTCGAAATAGATGCTCAATTTTCCCTCCCGTGGATGTGACGAGCGCCGGTCATCGATCGATAGAGCTCAATCGATATAGCGCCTTACTCTCTCAGATCAATCGCAGAAAACCGCTTGATCGCGAAATGCTTATGAGCTATTTTATAACCACCTAGTTACTTAATAGCAAGTTGAATTCGCGAAGCCGGGGAGTGAGATGTCCAAAATAAGAACTGCGGTGCAGGCTGCGGCGGAAATTCCCGATGACGCTGTCGTCGCCGTGAATTCCTCGAGTGGCCTCTGCTGCCCGGATGCTGTGCTTGCAGCGATCGGCGAGCGGTTTCGCGCTGATGGCGCGCCGCGCAGGCTCACCACGATCCATCCAATCGCGGCCGGCGATATGTTCGGTACAAAGGGAGTCGATCATCTCGCGCAATCCGGGTTGATCTCGACCATCATTGGCGGATCCTATCCCTCGGGCCCATCTTCCTCCGAGCCGCCGCTGATCTGGCAGATGCTGGGCCGCAACGAGATTGCGGCCTACAACATTCCAAGCGGCATCATATTCGATATGCTGCGAGAGGCTGCGGCGCACCGGCCCGGCGTGCTGACCAAGGTTGGGCTCGATACATTCGCCGACCCGGCACGCGAAGGCTGCGCGATGAATGAAGCCGCGACGGCCAAGCCCGTGGTCAGGAAGGTGGAATTCGACGGCGAGGAATATCTCTATTTCCCCGCGATCAAGCCGACCGTCGGCATCATCCGCGCCTCTACGGCCGATGAGCGCGGCAACCTGACATTCGAGCACGAAGGCGCCTATCTCGGCGCGATGGAGGTGGCGCTCGCCGCGCATAATTGTGGCGGCATCGTCATCGCTCAGGTCAAGCGTATCGCCCAGGCGGGGTCGCTCAAGCCGCATGACGTGCGCGTGCCGGGCATCCTCATCGACCATATCGTGGAAGCCGAGGATCAGTTGCAGACCACGGCCACGGTCTATGACCCTGCCATATCAGGCGAATTGTTCCGGCCGCTCGATACGTTCCGCATCCCGCCATTCGACGCCGCCAAGGCGATGGCGCGGCGCGCGGCGATGGAACTGAAGCCCGGCTGGGCCGTCAATCTCGGCTTCGGCATCTCGGCCAATGTGCCGCGCATCTTCCTCGAGGAAGGTAGGCACGGTGATGTGACCTGGGTGATCGAGCAGGGCGCGGTCGGCGGCATTCCGCTGCTTGATTTCAAGTTCGGCTGCTCATCGAATGCGGAAGCTTTTGTCGCCTCGCCGCATCAGTTCACCTATTTCCAGGCAGGCGGCTTTGACGCCTCGCTGCTCTCCTTCCTGCAGATCGGCGCCGATGGCTCGGTCAATGTGTCGAAGCTCGCTGCACGCCCCCACGTGACCGCCGGTGCCGGCGGCTTTGTCGACATCACGACGCGTGCGAAGAGGATCGTCTTCTGCGGCTATTTCAATGCCGGTGCGAAGTTCGCCATCGAGAATGGGAAGCTCAGGATCGAGAAGGAAGGCAAGGTCATCAAGATCGTCGAAGAGGTCGATCACGTGTCCTTCTCCGGCAGGCGCGCGGTCGCCCAGGGGCAGGACATAACCTATGTCACCGAGCGCTGCGTGCTGAAGCTCACGCCGCAGGGCTTGCTGGTGACGGAAATCGCGCCGGGCATCGAAGTGGAGCGCGACATCATCGCACAATCGGCGGCACCGCTTAAGATCGCCGAGAATGCCAAGCTCATGGATACGGCATTGTTCCGGCCCGAAAAATTCGGCCTGGCGATCGGGTGACGAGATGGAAACGCAAGCTCACCTGACCGTCGAGACCGAAAATAGCGTGGCGACGATTACTATCCGCCGCCCTAACAAGCTTAATGCCCTGAACGAAAGCCTGATCGAGGAACTCGCATCGGCCTGCCGGACAATTGAGCGCGATGAATCGGTGCGCGTGGTGATCCTGACGGGAGAGGGCGGCAAGGCCTTTTCATCAGGCGGCGATATCGACGCCTGGAGCGAGCTTGAGCCTGTGAGTTTCAGCGGCCACTGGCTGCGGAACGGCCATCAGGCCTTCGATGCGCTGGCTCGCCTGCGCCAGCCAGTGATAGCGGTCCTGAATGGCCATGCGCTTGGCGGTGGGTTGGAGTTGGCGGCCTGCGCCGATATCCGCATTGCCGAGGAGCACATCAAGATCGGCCTGCCCGAATCCGGCCTCGGCGTTATTCCCGGGTGGTCCGGCACCCAGCGCACCGTGCGCCGCTTCGGCAGCCAGATCGTCCGCCGTCTCGTACTTTTCGGTGAGATGCTCGAGCCGGCCGATGCTCTGAAGTACGGCATTGCCGATTATGTCACCCCGGCCGGGCAAGGCATGGCCAAGGCCAAGACGCTAGCCGAGCGCGTGATTGGCAGGGCGCCGGTCGCCACTGAACTCTGCAAGATGCTGATCAATGCAGCTGAGGGCGAAGAGCGCGAGCGGCCGATCGAGGCCATCGCCGGCCTGGCGGCAGCGC
This sequence comes from Rhizobium sp. TH2, assembly GCF_024707525.1. Lineage (NCBI taxonomy): Bacteria > Pseudomonadati > Pseudomonadota > Alphaproteobacteria > Hyphomicrobiales > Rhizobiaceae > Rhizobium > Rhizobium sp. TH2. The sequence continues at coordinate 52,961 of NZ_CP062234.1, forward strand.
AGACTGCCGACCTCCGCGAGGGCGTTGCGGCATTCCACGAAAAGCGCAAGCCAACCTTCACCGGGCGTTGACGCGATCCAAAATCTCTATCACATGCAACAATCTGGGAGGACAATCATGATCCGGCATTTCGTATTGCTACGCTTCAGGGACGATGTCAGCGAAGAAACCAAGGCGTCGATCTACGGCGATCTCGATGCCCTGCGCGGCCATATCCAGGGCATCCGTCATTTTCAGGCAGGACCCAATGTCTCGGTCGAATATGACCTGATCTGTGGGTTCAAGGATGCATTCTGGTTTGATTTCGAGAATACTGCGGTCCGCGACGCCTACCTTGTTGATGCGGCCCATCAGGCTGCCGGAGCGCGGATAGTAGCCCACACCGTCGGCGGTCCCGACGGTGTGATTGTTGTCGATATGGAAATCTGACCGGTACCTAAGCGATCGGCACCGGCGCATCCTCGCGCAACAGGCCTTCCGACTTCAAGTCGGCCCAGAATTCCACCGGAATAGCATGGTTGAACCACTCGATGTTCTTTTCGAGTTGTTCGACCGTGCGGGTGCCGGCGATGAAGGACGGGATCGCGGGATGGGCGACGACGAACTGCATCGCCGCCGCCGGCAGAGGCACGTTGTAGCGCTTGCAGACGGCTTCGATCCTGCTCACGCGCCGCATGATGTCATCCGGCGCCGGGGCGTAGTTGTATTTCGCGCCCGGCACGGCGCCCGTCGCCAGGATTCCCGAATTGAATCCACCGCCGACCACCACGGCCGCGTTGCGCTTCTCGCAAAGCGGCAGGAACGTATCGAGCGAATCCTGCTCCAGCAGCGTGTAGCGCCCGGCCAGCAGGAAGCAGTCGAAGTCGCGCTGTTCCAGTGCGGCCTGACATACTTCCCACTCGTTGACCCCGACGCCGATGGCGGTCACCAGCTTTTCGTCGCGAAGCTTCGATAGCGCCTTCCAGCAGCCATCCATCGCTGTCTTGAACACCTCGGGCTGGTCGGCGCCGCGTGTGAAGACGTCGATATCGTGTATGAAGCAGATATCCATCCGTTCGAGCGCCAGTCGCTGCAATGAATCCTCGAACGAGCGCATAGTACCGTCATAGGAATAGTCGAACACCATCTCGTTCGGCGCGGCATTGTTCCACGGCGCAAAGTCGATGTCGGACCGCCGCTTGGGCTTCAAAATACGCCCGACCTTGGAAGACAGGACGAAGTCGTCGCGCTCCTTCCAGCGCAGCGAATGACCGCTGCGTAGCTCGGAGAGGCCGTGGCCATACATCGGCGCCGTGTCATAATAGCGGATGCCGGCATCCCAGGCCGACTGAATCATGCCATCGGAAACCTGCTCGTCGATCGGCTTGAAAATGTTGCCGATAGGCGCCGTGCCGAATGCGAACGTTGTCACTTCGAGATTCGTTCGGCCGAATTTCCGTCTGTCTGAAACCTTCATCAGATCCTCCAATTAAGATGTAACCAGTTAGTTATTTATGTTAGCCCTGTTTTGATATCTGGCAAGCGAAAAATGCCTGGCTTCCAGAGATTCGTGTCTCACGATTGAACGCTGATGTCTCCAGGAAATCATGAAGGCTCAGCCGCTTGACGATCCAATTTTTCGCTGTTAATAAGTAACTATATAGTTACAATCAGGAGTGAGAAATGTCTCTATCGGAGGAGCACATTCAGGTGCGCGACATGGCGCGGCAGTTCGCCGATGACGTCGTCCGTCCTGTGGCCGAGGCGCTGGATCGGGAAGAGCGGTTCCCCGCCGAGATCTACGACCAGATGGGAGAGCTTGGCCTGTTCGGCATCGGCGTGCCGGAAGCCATGGGCGGTCCGGGTTTCGACACGCTCGCTTACGCGCTTGTTATGGAGGAATTGTCACGCGGTTACGCCTCGGTGGCCGACCAGTGCGGTCTGCTTGAACTGATCACGACGTTGCTCGTGCGCCATGGATCGCCGGAGCAGCAGGGGCAATGGCTGAGGCCGGCAATGACCGCCAAGGTCCGGGTCGCTTATTGCCTGACCGAGGCTGAGGCGGGGAGCGATGTCTCCGGCATTCGCACCACCGCGCGCCGGGATGGCGAGGGATGGGTTCTCAACGGCTCCAAGATCTGGATTCATAATGCGCCCGTTGCCGATATCGGCTTCGTGCTTGCCAAGACAGACAAAGAGGCCGGCCATCGTGGCATGTCGATCTTCATCGTCGATCTCAATGCCAAGGGCGTCGAACGCGGTCCGAAGGAACACAAGATGGGCCAGCGTGCCAGCCAGGTCGGCGCGCTGCATTTCGACAATGTCGTGATGGGGCCGGAGAGCTTGCTTGGCGAGGAAGGACGCGGCTTCCATATTATGATGGGCGCACTGGACAAAGGCCGCGTCGGTATCGCCTCGCTCGCGGTCGGCATCGGCCAGGCGGGCCTCGAAGCGGCGCTCGAATATGCCCAGCAGCGCAAGCAGTTCGGGCAGAAGATTTCCGATTTCCAGGGCGTACAATGGCTGCTCGCCGATATCGCCAAGGATGTCGAGGCGGCCCGCCTGCTAGTCCACAGCGCGGCGGAAAAGATCGATCGCGGAGAAAATGCCACGAAGGCCTGCTCGATGGCCAAGTGCTTCGCCGGCGACATGGCGGTAGCGCGCACCGCCGATGCGGTGCAGGTGTTCGGCGGCAGCGGATATATCAGGGGCTTCGAAGTCGAACGGCTTTATCGCGACGCCAAGATCACCCAGATCTACGAAGGCACCAATCAGGTGCAGCGGATGATCATCGCCCGCGAACTTGTCAAGCATGGAGCACGGGGATGACCGGGCAGGCGGCACTGGTCACGGGTTCCAGCAGGGGCATCGGCCTCGCTATTGCGCTTAATCTCGCAGAGCGCGGGTTCAATATCGCCTTGAACGGCCATTCCGATGGTGACGAATTGCAGGCGGCCGAGACGGCCGTCCGGGCCAAGGGGGTCGAGGTCGTCCGCATCGCCGCCGATGTCAGCGATCTCCCGGGCCACCAGGCTATTCTCGATCGCGCCGAAAGCGTTACCGGACCGCTGACAACGCTTGTAAACAATGCCGGTGTGTCTGTTCTTTCGCGCGGCGACATGCTCGACGTGACGGAGGAAAGCTACGACCGCTGCATGGCCGTCAACGCTAAGGCGCATTTTTTCATGACGCAGGCCTTCGCCCGGCGGGTGCTCGGCGGCCCCCGTGATCAGAACCTCAACTATACGATCGTAAACGTCACCTCTTCTAATGCAAACGCTGTATCCATCGCGCGTTCCGAATACTGTGCCTCCAAGGCCGCCGCCGCGATGATTTCGCGCGCCTTCGCGGTCCGGCTCGGCGCCGAGAACATCGTTGTCTTCGATGTCCAGCCTGGCCTGATCGAGACCGACATGACCAGGGGCGTCAAGGATGTCTATGCGAAACGAATCGAGGATGAAGGGCTGACCGTGATTCCCCGGCTCGGCCAGCCCGACGATATCGGCCGCATGGTGGCAACGCTCGCCTCCGGCGGCATTCCCTACGTCACCGGACAGGTCATATCCGCCGATGGCGGCATGCTCATTTCGCGGTTCTGAGGATCAGTAACATGGATATCCAGCTACCCGGCCACGACGGCCGCCTTGAAGCCTATCAGCTCTCCGGCACACCAATCGAGACACGGTCGTTCTCCCGCAATTTCAATCGCGTCGTCTTCTCGGCTGCCCATGTGACGGCCGATCCCTTCACGGCGAATGATCCCTCTGGCCGCGCTGCGATCGACTGGGATACGACGATGGCCTTCCGCCGCTACCTGCACGGGTTGGGTCTTGGCATCGCCGAAGCCATGGATACCGCCCAGAGGGGCATGGGGCTTGATTGGAACGGCGCGCTCGAACTTATCCGCGAAACGAAGTCAGAGATCCCAGATGCACTGGTATTCAATGGCGCCGGAACCGATCATCTGGCGGCGAGGGATGCCCGGTCGCTCGAAGATGTAGGTCGCGCCTACGCCGAACAGATCGAAGCGATTCAATCCGTCAACGGTCGGATCATTCTGATGGCGAGCCGTGCTCTCGTGCAGGTTGCTAAAAGCCCTAATGACTACATTTCTGTCTATCGCGATGCGCTGGCGCAGTGCGATGAGCCGGTGATCCTCCACTGGCTTGGCGACATGTTCGATCCGGCGCTCGCCGGCTATTGGGGCTCGAGTGATTTCGCTGCACAACTCGAGACCTGCCTTGCCGTGATCAACCAGAATGTTGCCAAGGTCGACGGCATCAAGATCTCCCTTCTGGACAAGGACAAGGAAATCGAGATGCGCCGCCGCCTGCCTGGTGACGTCAAGATGTATACGGGTGACGATTTCAATTACCCGGAACTGATCGAGGGTGACGCACGAGGCTATTCGCACGCGCTGCTCGGCATCTTCGATCCGCTGGCGCCTGCCGCCGCCTTTGCCATGTCGCAGCTTGCGGCGGGCGATACGGCCGGCTTCCGCGCGACGCTCGATCCGACCGTGCCGCTCGCCCGGCTGATTTTTCGCGCGCCGACACAGTATTATAAAACCGGCGTCGTGTTCCTCGCCTGGCTCAACGGCTTCCAGAACCATTTCATCATGCTCAACGGCGCCCAGGCGATGCGGTCGCTGAGCTACTTCACCGAGGTCTTCACGCTCGCCGACCAATGCGGATTGTTGCGCGATGGCGATCTTGCCATTCGCCGGATGCGCCAGTTGCTGGCACTCTACGGAGCCTGACATGCGCGACTTCTCCGCCGATCATTCCGCGCTGGCGCTCAACACGGCGACACTCGGCCACAATGTCGACGGGCAAGGCGCAGGCTGGTCGCCCGAACAGGTCATCGACGCCTGTGCAGACCGAGGCTATGGTGCCATCGCTTTCTGGCGGCGCGAGATAGGTAGCCGCGCGCATAAGGTCGGCGAACGCACGCGGGCCGCTGGGCTGGAGGTCTGCGGCCTCTGCCGTGCACCATTCCTGGTCGGCCCCTTGGCGCCGAAGCCACGAAGCGCCGTGGTCGATGACTTCCACGCGTCGATCGATATGGCGGCGGAACTTGGTGCCGCATGCCTGACCATTTGCGTTGGGGGTGTCGTCGCAGGCAGCCATTCGATGCGGGAGAGCTTGAAGTTGGTCGCCGAACTTGTAGCGGAGGCGGCGCCTCGCGCTGCGGCGGGCGGTTTGACGCTGGCGCTCGAACCGCTCAATCCCGTCTATGGCGGCAATCGGTCCTGCCTCGTCACGACCCGTGATGCGGTCGACATGGTCGAGGCGATCGGCCATCCCGCGGTAACGGTGGCGGTTGATGTCTACCACGTCTGGTGGGACCTTGGCCTTTCCGAGCAGCTACGGCGCCTGGGCGGCCATCGCATCGCGGGCTACCATCTCTGCGACTGGCTGGCCGACACAACCGACGTCCTGCTCGATCGCGGCATGATGGGAGACGGCGTCGCCGATCTCAAGCATATCCGTGAAGCCGTCGAGGGCGCCGGTTATCGCGGTTATTGCGAAGTCGAGATATTCTCCTCCAACAACTGGTGGAAGTGCGATCCCAACGAAGTGCTCGACGTCTGCATCGAACGGTTCAAGTCCGTTTGTTAGTCAAATCCTGAGGGAAGGACCTCCATGAAGATTCTCGTGACCGTGAAGCGGGTCGTTGACTACAACGTCAAGATCCGCGTGAAGCCCGATGGTTCGGGCGTCGAGCTTGCCAATGTGAAGATGTCGATGAATCCGTTCGACGAAATCTCCGTTGAGGAAGCGCTGCGCTTGAAGGAAGCGGGCAAGGCCGAGGAAGTGGTGGTCGTGTCCGTCGGTCCGGCGAAAGCCGAAGAGACGTTGCGTACCGCGCTTGCCATGGGCGCCGATCGCGCGATCCTGGTCGAGACCGACGAACTGGTCGAACCGCTAGCGGTGGCCAAGATCGTCAAGGGCGTTGCCGAAGCCGAACAGCCCGGCCTCGTCATCGTCGGCAAGCAGGCGATCGACGACGATTCCAACCAGACCGGCCAGATGCTGTCCGCACTGCTCGGCTGGGCCCAGGCGACATTCGCCTCCAAGGTCGAGATCAATGGCGACAATGCCAACATCACCCGTGAAGTCGATGGCGGTCTGCAGACGATCAACATCAAGCTGCCGGCAGTTGTCACCTCGGATCTCCGCCTCAACGAGCCGCGCTACGCCTCGCTGCCCAACATCATGAAGGCGAAGAAGAAGCCGCTCGACAAGAAGACGCCTGCCGACTACGGCGTCGATGTCACGCCGCGCCTCAAGGTCGTCAAGACAGAGGAGCCCTCGGGCCGCAAGTCCGGTGTCAAGGTCAAGTCGGTCGGCGAGCTGGTTGAAAAGCTCAAGTCCGCCGGCATCATCTGAGAAGCGATAGGAAAGGAACAATAACAATGACTATTCTTCTTGTTGCCGATCACGACAACGCTCATCTCTCGGACCAGACCAACAAGGCACTGACCGCCGCCAGCCAGATCGGTGGTGACGTTCACGTGCTGGTCGCAGGCAAGGGCGTCAAGGCTGTTGCCGATCAGGCCGCCAAGCTCACCGGCGTGTCCAAGGTCCTGCTCGCCGAAAGCGACGAATACGGCCATTTCCTGGCCGAGCCGCTGGCTGCCCTGATCGTTGCCATGGCTGCGGGCTATGACACGATCATCACGGCTGCGACCACATCAGGCAAGAACGTCTTCCCGCGCGTCGCAGCCCTGCTCGACGTGCCGCAGATCTCCGAGATCACCGACGTCGTGTCCGCCGACACCTTCAAGCGTCCGATCTATGCCGGCAACGCCATCCAGACCGTACAGTCGACCGAAGCCAAGAAGGTCATCACCGTTCGGACCGCAAGCTTCGCATCCGCCGGGGAAGGTGGTTCCGCCGCTGTCCAGACGATCGCCGCCGAGGCCAATCCGGGCGTTTCGTCCCATGTTGGCGATGCGCTGTCGTCGTCGGATCGTCCGGAACTGACGTCGGCCAAGATCATCATCTCGGGCGGCCGCGCACTCGGTTCGGCCGAGAAGTTCAAGGAATTCATCCTTCCCGTCGCCGACAAGCTCGGTGCCGCCGTCGGTGCTTCTCGCGCCGCGGTCGATGCCGGCTACGCGCCGAACGACTGGCAGGTCGGCCAGACCGGCAAGGTGGTTGCTCCGGATCTCTACATCGCAGCCGGCATCTCGGGCGCCATCCAGCACCTCGCCGGCATGAAGGACTCCAAGGTCATCGTCGCGATCAACAAGGACGAGGAAGCGCCGATCTTCCAGGTCGCCGATTACGGCCTGGTGGCCGACCTCTTCGAGGCCCTGCCGGAACTCGAAAAGGCGCTTTGAGCGGCAATGGAATGACGGGGACGGAGGTTCGATTCCCATCAAGACAATGGCAAGTTCTAAATCGAGTGTGCTGTCCCAACACTCGAGTGAAGACTTGAAACATCACAGGGGTGGGCAACTCCCTTTGCAAGGCCTCGAGAGGCGCCATGGAAGTCCCGGCCGGCTTCCAACCCGAAACTACGCTTAGGGAAGGTCCACCGCGAACTGATCACAAGGGGTCAGCACCCATGACAAGCCCCTCGATGTCATGCTTCTGAGTGACCGGCACGAGCTCGTCGACCACACGGCAAATCAAATGCTTCTTGACGCTTTGCGGTAGCGCTGCATGCCAGTCCTGGGTGACCATCATGTCATGCAGCGCAGCATGGCCGGCGCCAGGGGCATCGACGCCAAGCACCATGACGGGCCTCGCAATAGGGGACAGGTGTTCAGTACCGCGATGAACTGTCAGGGCCGAACGGCAAGAAACGTCACCGCGGCTCGGATATTTCCGCGTTGCCCGCTCCTGGAACTGGCCCCAAACGGACTTGTCTGGAAACATCTCATGCTTCCAATCGCGCCCGTCATCATATTGCGTGCCGGGCGCGACTTCGAACGGGCCCATGTCCTCTGTTACATCCACTCCTGTGAGATTGAATGCCAGCGACGTGATCTTTCGATCTCGATACGTATCGACCGGGGAGGGGAAGTCGCGATGCCAGGGTTGATATTTCGCTCCCTGAAACGGCACGTCAAAACCGATTTCAACGATCTGGTAGTCTGGGCCAAGGACATTGTCACAGACGTCCACGACCCAGGGATGGGTCACGAGATCGACAAACCCTCCGAAGTTCTCGGGATGGATTTCGACATACCAGCGGCGCGGGCCGCGGCCCACAGCGCCACCCGGTCGTTGAATGGCCGACCAAAAGGCGGACATCATATCTTCCCGCATGGAATCGGCCCATTGGGGTGTAAATGCCCCCTTCAGACCGATGATGCCGTCATCGGCGAGCTGTTTGACCTGGGTAGATATATTGTAATCAATCGTGCTCGCAGTCATGGGAAATACCTCCTCAGGTGCGAGCACAATACGGTAGCTAATAAATATTAGTCAATGGAAGAATTTTATCAGTTGGCGTATGGAGTGGGTAGGAGCCCAGCATGAGCACACGCAAGCCAAGCAAACGCGTAACGATGATGGACGTGGCCAAAGCAGCAGGCTGCTCGCAGGCAACCGTCTCGGTCGTTCTGAATGGAGTGTCTGACGTTAAGATTTCCCCGGAATTGCGGACACGGGTGATAAAGGTCGCACGAGGGCTCGGCTACGGCGTCGGTAGCGTCATCCGGCATGCGGCATTGGATGAGCTCAAGGGAGGCTGCATAGGCTTTATCGTCGACCAGCTCGCCACGACGCCAGAAGCCGTTAATGCCATCGAGGGCGCGCGGCACGAATCTTGGGAAAATGATATCACGATCCTTGTGGCGCAAACCCAAGCCAGGGAAGAGCATGAGGTACGAGCAGTGGAGCGGCTGTTGCGCGCCGGCGCTCAGGGTATCGTCTACATGTCGATATTCACCCGACGTGTGTCGCTTGCACGAGTGTTCGAAGACCTTCCCGTCCCTCTTGTTTTGCTCAATTGCTACACCCGAGAAAATCGCTATCCATCTGTCGTTCCCGACGAGGTCATCGGCGGTAGAACCGCAACAAGATCTCTTATCAAATTGGGGCACCGCCGCATCGCGACCATCACCGGCGAGCTCTTTATGGAAGCAGCACAGGATCGGCTTATAGGTTATCGGAAAGCCCTTGCCGAGGCTGGTATCGCCTACAAAGACAGTCTCGTCGTTGACGGGAACTGGTCTCCCACGTCCGGATTTCAAGCAGCGCAGAGACTCCTTTCGCTCAGCGAACGACCCACGGCAATATTTTGTCAAAACGATAAGATGGCAATGGGGTGCTTCATTGCTCTCGCAGAAGCAGGCCTCGTCATTCCGCGCGACATGTCGGTTGTCGGCTTTGACGACGACGAGCTCGCACGTCATCTTAGACCCCAACTGACCACTTTGGAGCTTCCTCATCGTGCCATGGGTGCCTGGGTTGTTCAGCAACTTGGAAAACATTCGGCGACGATCGGCTCCCGCCACACCCCTTACAAAATGGTCTGTTCGCTTGTCGAACGATCGTCGCTGACCGCTCCGAAGACTGGAAAGCTCAATGGGGCCTCGTCGAGTTCAGACTAAGCGGTTATCACGCCTCGCGCCGCTTAATCTTTCTGGTAGAACCTCATCCCATTCTCTCTATTCCTGGATCATTCGAGCGCCGCGAAGACTGTCATTAACTGTTTGATCCGTCGGCAGCTCGGGCTCACGGACGACGCGGTAGCGAGCCTGGATCAAGTTATACGCGCCGAAAGACGCCAGCCCGACAGCTGCTATCAAATAGAGGACTCCTCCAAAGGGTAGGCCGCGAATCCAATTGAGCGCGTCTGAAACGCTGCCAGCCTGGTCAGGATTGACAGTGAATGCGGCATAAACAAAAAAGCAGCCGACAATGGCAAAGAGGACGCCGCGGGCGCTAAGCCGTAAATGCAGACGGCTGTGATGGCACGATTGTGCCTCGCTTCTGCGCTTTGATACTGCTCATGCGTATGGACATGGCGCTGGCCCTCGAAGACGAGGGATTTCAGGTTTGAGAAGCGTCTGATGCGGATGAGGCGATCCATATCCTCAACACACATCCCGATATCCGGTTGATGTTTACCGATATTGACATGCATAGAAGCATGGACGGTTCGAAGCTTGCCGAAGCCGTGCGGGATAGATGGCCACCGATCAAAATTGTCATTACTTCCGGGCATCGACGATTGAGTGACGAATCGCTTCCTGTCGACGGTAAGTTTTTTTCTAAGCCATATGATACGTCGGTCGTTATAGACACGATGAGGAGCATGATGGCTCATAGTTGACGACTTCACATGCGTAGAACGGTTGCGTTCGTCGCTCCTTTTCCTTGAGCTTCCTCTCAAATCCCGAATATCGGCTGCAAAATACGAAGAATTCGGCTCTTGAACCTGAGCGGCGCGTCGGTCACCGCGAGACATATACAGTCTTTCCCAGGGTGAGCGGTCGGCGTATGCATGATGCTGCCGTCGGCAAGCTCCACATCACCCCGGCGAAATGTAGAGATTTCATCAGAAAAACTGCCGTCGAGGACTAGCGTGAACTCAGTTCCGCCATGGCTGTGCTCAGGCACGGGCTGGCCTGCGGGTACTTTTAGCATCCTTACCGTCGTTGTCCGATCACTTGTCGGGATGATCATCTGCGAGGGTCCACGTCCCAAACCCCGCCACCTTAACCCACCAGCTTTCTCGATATATGAAGAGAGGGGGTATGGGAGCAAGGGATCGGTAGATCCTCGACGGATCGGTACAACGTTCGCAATCTCTCCTGCCTGGATTCTATTCTTGATCGCAGTCCAGCCATCATCAGTCGTTGGATCGGCGGCCTCACTTTCGAGCAACTGGCCACCAACGCTGTCGTACCCCGCTAATCGATTGCGACAAGCCGAACACATCGAAAGGTGGGTGGCCACGCCAATGCTCCAGCCTTCCGAAAGTGTGCCTGCCGAATAGTTCAGCAACATCTCGTCATCGAGGTGATGGGTGATTGTCATATCATGCCTCCGAGGGACACTCGCAGCTTTTCGCATGCCATTCTTATCCTTGATTTGACTGTGCCGAGCGGAATGTTCAATGCCGTCGCGATCGCGGCATGCGTCATGTCCTCGAAGTAAGACATCTTCAGCACTTGCATCTGATCGGCGTTCAATCCGTCGATTGCGTTTCGGACTTGTTCTGCTTCCTGAGCGCGTTGGTATCCAACATCCGCAGGCTCGATACCCGCCGGAGCAAGCGTCGGATCGTCCTCGTCGAAATCTGGTCGCGGTCCGCGCCGCAATGCGTCGATCCGCAAGTTGCGCGCGATGGTGAAGATCCATGTCGATGCCTGGCCACGAACAGGGTCGAATTGGCCAGCCTTCCTCCAAACCATGGCCAGCGCCTCTTGGGCGAGTTCGTCGGCCCACGCCGCGTCCTTCGTCACCTTCCGCATGTACGAGCGCACTTTCGGGGTAAAATGCCGGTAGAGAGCCTCGAACGCATCAATATCGCGATGCACCGAAACGCGCGCCATCAAGGCATTGATTGCATCGTGGTCAAGTCCAGGCTGGCCTCCTGTCACGCTGCTAGTTCCTCCGTGCGAAACGCGTGGACGCCATCTCGGATCGCGGGGTTCCGATCGCTTATCTGAGCTGTTGGAAAGGGGCATAGCACATGTCATGCCACCCTTTACGCAAACTATCGCAGTTGGATCATCGGGTCAGGAATTCTCTGATCCGTTCCTCAATTCTCCCCGTACCAGCGCGTTGGAAAAGGAGTCGGTCGATATGGATGCATATGCTGTCAGCGAGAGTGATCTGAAGCACGCGGGCCGCCCCACTAAGCTTGAAGCGGAGGAAGCGGTCCGCACGCTGCTGAAATGGGTCGGCGAAGATCCCCAACGAGAAGGACTACGTGACACGCCTGCTCGCGTGGCCAAAGCGTATGGTGAGCTCTTCGCCGGCTACGAGCAGATGCCGGAGGACATTCTGTCGCGCACGTTCGAGGAGGCCGCCGGTTACAACGATCTCGTTCTAGTGAAGGACATTCCGTTCTTCTCACATTGCGAACACCACATGGTGCCATTTTTTGGCAAGGCTCATGTGGCGTACCTGCCTTCAGGCCCCGTACTCGGTTTGTCGAAGATTGCTCGCCTCGTCGATATCTACGCAAGCCGGCTACAGACACAGGAGGCTCTGACGGCGCAAATCGCCCGTTCGCTGGACGAGATAGTCCGCCCTCGCGGTGTCGCGATCATGATCGAGGCCGAACATATGTGCATGGTGATGCGCGGTGTTCGCAAGCAGGGTACTGTCACCATCACCATCAATTTCACAGGACTTTTCGAGAGTGATGCCCCTCAACAAGCCCGGTTCATGATGCTTGCCAGGGGGTGAAGAGAGGTGCTCGCGAGGGCACCTCACCATTCGATTCGCGATCCATCGTAGGCGAAAAATCCGCCTGACTCCGTGGGCGACAAGTTGTCCAAGGTGCGAAGCATCAACGAAGCCGATTGCTCCGGGGTCATTCTATCGTGCCCCTTGGCAAAAGGCTCCGACAGAGGAGTTTGCACACTTCCCGGGTGCAGCGCGACCACAACTGCCAGCGGATGGCTACGGCCGAGCTCTATCGCCGCAGTTTTCACGACCTGGTTTTGGGCCGCCTTTGACGCCCGGTAGGACACCCAGCCGCCAAGCCTGTTGTCTCCGATTGAGCCCACTCTTGCCGACAGTGAAGCGAATATACTGTGCCTGTCCTTGGGCAAAAGAGGCGAAAAGTGCTTGAGCAGCAGCGCGGGACCGATGGCGTTGACCGCAAACTGTCTGGCCATCGCGGAGGGGTCGATCGCCCTAATGGACTTTTCGGGACCAAACGTATCGATCGTCAGTGCGCCAGTGGCGTTGAAAATGAGATCGAAATGGCCGAATTGTCGCGCCAGTTGAACTGCCGCAACGGAAATCATCTCCTCGTCCGTGATGTCCACGCCGTGCTCACCTCGGCGAGAAACGGGTATAGCGGCCACGCAATACGGATCAGATTCTAGGCAGGCAAGAATTGCCCCACCAATGCCACCGGATGCGCCGAAAATGAGCGCGCGATAACCAGGGTTCAGTGATTTCATTACTGTCATGACCATATTACGCGACTCTCAATCATTCGGATCGCTGGCGTCGCATGCCTTATCCGGGAGTTCGGACTGCCGGGGTTATGGCGTGTTGCGTCGCAATCGCCCGGTTCTACCGCGAGCAAAGTATGGAATCAGACATTGAGCCACAGCAGCGAAGCATTCAGCAGCGAGGCAAAGCCCACCCAAAGCGCATAGGGTACGAAACACAGCCGAGCGACGGTATCGCGGGTCGTGACAATGAACAGCAAGATGGCAAGAAGCAGGACAACGATGACGACCAGGCCAGCCATCATCTGATGGGCGCCAAAGAAGAGCGGGGTCCAGATCCAGTTCAGCAACATCTGGATCGTCCAGAACCGCATTGACCGGCTGGAATGCCCTTCAAGGCGCCAGGTCCGCCATCCGGCAATAGCGATGAGGACGTAAAGCGCTGTCCAGGCGGGTCCGAAAATCCAATTGGGCGGATTGAAGGACGGTTTGCGCAGGGCGGCGTACCATGTGCCTGGCTGTATCGCCAAACCGATGCCAATGCCCACGCCAATGACCACAAGCAGGAACAACACCAGTATCCTCAACTGGGCAGGGCGCGTTTCAGCCATGATCTTCAAGACCTCCTTGTCGGGCATTCTCGACCGGTGGCCCACCAGCGCTATTGCGCTGGAAACTCGAGCTTTCTCACGTCATATCCCAGGGACTTTGCCTTCTTCACCATCACGGACAGCTTGTGTTTGGACGGAACGCGACGCGAATAGATCCAGAGGTTCGTCATCTCGGGGTCGGCGCTGATGAACCAATCACGGTCAGGCGCCTCATAAAGTACCCAGTAATCGAAGGTGACGAGCAAGGGATAGCGCACCCTCAGCTTGGCGCGAGTCGTCCCGACATCCAGAAGCTCGCCCTTGCCTTTGACGGTCTTCAATTTTCCGGTCGGGGTACCCTCGCGACAGCCGTCTTCGACCATGATCTGTCCGGCGCGCGGACCGGGCCGATACGTTGTATAGCCGGCGACGCATCCATCTGTCAGCCACATCGGCCGCCTACCGATTTCCAGCCACGTCCCGCGATAATGGCTGTTGTCGACGCGAGCCACGGCTGGCTCTGCCCGCGCGAAAGCCGGGGGCACTGCAAGCGCAGCAAAAGCCAGCGCAATTGCATATCTCGAAATCTTCAAATGTATAGTCATTCTTTTCTCCCGTCATGAACCCTTGTTACGAGGGCAGGGAGACGCTGGATCAAACGATGATCGGTCGAGGTCACCCAGGCGCTAACAGACCTTGCGACAGTTTCGCCTTCCGCTCATCCAAATGATGGCCGCGACCGTAACGCTCCAAAAGGAAACCGTCACATGCTTGATCGTTCAATCCAGCCGCTTCCCGATGCTCAAGGGTTCTTTGGGAAATTCGGGGGTCGATTCGTTGCAGAAACCTTGATGCCGCTGCTTCTTGACCTGAATGACGAGTGGGGCCGCGCCAAGATGGATGAGGAATTCTGGCAAGGTTATGACGACCTGTCGCGAACCTATGTCGGTCGACCGAGCCCGCTTTATTTCGCCGAACGCATCACAAAGCGCTTGGGCGGCGCCAAGATTTACCTCAAGCGCGACGAGCTCAACCATACCGGCTCGCACAAGATCAACAATTGCATCGGACAGATTCTCATTGCCCAAAGAATGGGAAAACGCAGGATCATCGCCGAGACCGGCGCTGGCCAGCACGGTGTCGCCACAGCGACTGTCGCGGCGCGCTTTGGCCTGCAATGCGTCATCTACATGGGCGCGAAGGACATCGAACGTCAGGCTCCCAATGTTTTCCGGATGCGTCTGCTCGGGGCCGAAGTCAGACCTGTTACCTCCGGCAACGGCACACTCAAGGATGCCATGAACGAGGCCCTTCGCGATTGGGTGACCAATATCGACGATACCTATTACCTCATCGGAACGGTCGCCGGTCCGCATCCCTATCCCGAAATGGTCAGGACGCTTCAATCGGTTATCGGCAAGGAGGCCCGCGCGCAGATTCTGGAACAAGAGGGTCGCTTGCCAAACCTGCTGGTCGCAGCGGTTGGCGGAGGCTCGAATGCGATGGGCTTGTTCTACCCTTTCCTCGAAGACAAGGACGTCATGATGCTTGGTGTGGAGCCGGCGGGCAAGGGGCTCGACACGTCGGAGCATTGCGCCTCCCTCAGCAAGGGCGTAGCCCATAACAGCCATACACGAGGAGCCTGCCGACAACCTGCTAAAGGTTCCTCTTCCCAGAGGGTCGTCGATGCGTCCTCAACGCACTCGCCCATTGAGCGCCACGCACCTTCGAACATCGCCGCTCTATTCGCATCTTATGCTCACTTACCCCTATATCTCGGATGCGATCGATTGAAAAAATGGTTCGATTGCAACTCATAGCGAGCCGCGAGCACGTCACGTCGCGACCCTTTGCAAAACCGACCGGCATCGCGAGCCATCACCGCGCTCAGGTAGCGCGCCGCTTCAATGTTCTCTGGAATTTGCTCCGACCTGAGATCTATGAGAGCGACCCGCTGGAAGGCGCGTCCGCTTTTTGATTTCGAGACGACAAACAATGTCGGCTTATCTCGAAAATAGCCAATCTCGTACATTTTACGATTGCCGAGCACATTCTCTTCGATCTTCACTGTCGTCCCAGTCGCTCCATCGCGGCAGATGAAGGATACCGGCCGAAAGACCTCGTAATCCGATTGCGCCATCACTTGCTGTGAAGACAAAGCGATGAGCCAGGCAGCGGCGAACAATCTCATTATTCGACTCCAGAGCGGTACAAGACAAGAAATGGAATCTCTGGAGAGGTTCCGGCTGCGATAACCGCTTCCGTCCGCCGCGGATTGACCTCACCGTTCGACAGAAGCTCCATTCCAATCCGATAAGTGGATGCCGGCGCTGCATCGATCAGTGCAGCTTGCACGAGGAGAAGATCATCGAGCGTATCGGTCGCCGTGGCGCTCCGCGTGGATCTTGCCTGGAGAACTTCATCGACAGTCTCTGGCGCGACCTTTGGTAGCGCGGCAATCATTGACGCAGGAGCCGCGAAGACATTGAGCCGCCCACGGGGATTGTAGACCGTCACGAAACGCCGCAGGGCTTTGATATCCTCGGGAAACAAACCTATCACCCATCGAAGATCGTCAACGCTGCGAAAGCGGCCGTTACGCGGAAGGTAATCGAGCTTTACATAGTCCTGTCCCTCCGCTCCGCCAGCGCTGATGTCGTCATTCTCATCCCGCCAGTCGATCACGCGCGCGGCGAATTCTTGCGGAGACAATGTGGTGAGGCCTGCGGCCATATAGGCTGCAGCGAGCAGATCTTTGCCGGACGCGTTGAGGTCGGCTTTTGCAGTATCCGTGGAGACCGTAAATGCGATCATGCCGTCGTTGAGCCGGAACTGGCCCCCGCTCACACGTTCAGGAGGAAGCCCGAGTTGAAATAGCTCATAGGCCGCCAGCGAAAGCCCCGACTGGACCATGGCCTGCCGCTTGGTCTCGATCCCCGAGAGAGCCGCGATGTCGATCGAGTCACGTGACATGCCGAGCATGACCACGACCATGGCAGATAACAGTGTCAGAACGGTCAGGACCGCGATCAACACAAAGCCGTTCGTGTCAGCGCCGTGCTTCGACAGACGTATCATCCGCCTTCTCCCGATTTATCCGGGCGGACTACATCGGCTCTGTCACTTGGCTTTGCGCCTGGACGCAGGCTGCAACTGCCCTTTTCGGGGAAACCGCAACCCGGCTCAGCGTCCGTGTCCAGCTTCACCCTCAGCGTCGATCTGGTTTTGTCGGCGCGCCATAGAGTCAGCCTTACGGCCACCGGCAGTTGACTTGCGTTTTCCCAGGCGGTCGTCAGGACCTCTCGACCATCCGGGAGCCTGCCATAATAGGCGAATGTAACTACATATCCATCGCTCCAGATCGCCGCCGGCTGTTCAAAGGCGAGGTCGCTGAACGATATCGCCTGTGGCGGAATATCTGGCGCCCGTCGGATGAAGCCGCGATCGCCATCGATCTGAATCGCATTCAAGTTTGTCCCGCCGTCTGCGAACTTTGTCTCGCGGGCGAAGACCATGCTTCGCTCGGCGCCATTGAACACAAGTCCGGCATCCTTGCCCGCCCAGCGAATTGGTGCGGCCCGCTCGATATCGCGCGAAAGCGCGGCCAGTATCAATGTGCCGTTCTCGATGCTTTCGCTCTGCCGCTGGATGCGGCCGGACATACGCGTGGTCAGTGACGCAATCGAGAACAGCGCCGCCAGAAGCAGCGCGCTGATCGTCATTGTTGCCAACAACTCAACAAGCAGGAAGCCGCTTCGGGCCTTGCCACGGATGATGTTGCCATGGAGCCAGAGCATCATGAGCTATCCCCCGACCAGTCTGATCGTCTCAATCGTCAGATCCAAGCCACGCGGCCCCGAAACCCTGACCACCATCCGGAAGGGGGCCCAGCGTGGAGGTTTGCCATCCTGTATATTTAAATTGGCGAAGGGGAGTTCGACATTGCTGAACTTAAGCTGCCAGCGATAGCCGTTCATGGTCCCGCTGCGTGGTTGAAGGGCGACTGGTCCAGTTCCAAGTGGGGCGCCTAACAGGCTGCGTGCGACAAGTTCGGCCCCCACCCTTTCCTCGGCCTTTGCCGTTCCAGACGCCGATGAGACTATCCCCTGTTGGACAGCAAACGTTCCGATCGCGAGCACCATAAAAGCGACGAGTACCTCGATCATTGTGAAGCCGTTGCGGTCGTTGTATCGCCCGGCGCTTGACGGTTTTGCATTCATCGGTCGATCCCCACAATCCGGATCGCTGCCGTTACTCGATTAACGTCGATCGCGATTGTCGAGCTTCGCGATGCGAGGATGATGCGGGCACCGGATGAGCCTCCGTCGGCCAAAAAGCTTACGCTCCTCAATCCCTCCGGCAGAATTCGAAGTGAAACGCCATCGGGAACGCGCACGCTTTGACGCAGCCGCTCGGATCCGATCACGCCCTCCTTGGTATTGACGGATATGCTGCTGGCACCTCCAAGAAGCGCGGTAATATTGCGATCTCTTCGCAAAAGACTAGCGATCTCGAATGCCTTGGCTTTCACGACGGCGACGCTGGCGCCGGGCCGGAAATACGGCAGTGCAAGTGTCGCCAGCATGCTCATGATCAACATGGCCAATACGACTTCGAGGAGAGTGAAGCCTGACTGGCTGTCGCGCTTTGGCGCCCGGTCAGTCGGTGCTGATATCGGCATCATTTCCCGAACCTCCTGCAGTGCCATCGGCACCGAATGAGGAAATCCGATACGGGCCTTTCGCGCCTGGAACCGCGTATTGGTAGGCATTGCCCCATGGGTCGGTTGGGACTGCAGCTTGCTGCAAATACGGGCCGTTCCAGTTGTCGGCCGATCCGGGCTTCTCGACGAGCGCCTTCAGTCCTTCGGTCTTGGACGGATATCGCCCGACATCGAGGAAGAAGAGATCGAGCGATGACTTGAATGACGTGACCTGAAGAGCGGCAGCGCGCGTCCGAGAACTTGTGAGATAGTTGAGTACGCGTGGACCGACCAGACCCATGACCAGGCCGAGAATGACGAGCACGACGAGCAGTTCCACGAGCGTGAAACCACCGCTCTTGTCCCGCTTTGACTGAATAGGAGTGTAAGGATTTTGAATCTTCAGCACAGTCTTCATGACATTGGGTCCATACATTGGATCAAACCAGGAGATCGTTGATGCTCATCAGTGCGCTCATGATGGAAAGGATCAGCCAGCCGATCAAAAGGCTCACGCCCATCATCAGCGCCGGTCCCAGAATGGCGGTTAGCCGTCCAAGCTGGCTGTCGAGCTTGGTCTCGTAGAAGCCTGCGACGCGGCCCGCGCTGGCGCCGAGATCCCCCGCCTCTTCCCCGATGCGCAGCATCTGCACGACATGGGCGGGCAGGAGTGTTTCCCGGGCAAGCGCCTGTGAAAGGCGTTTGCCGCCCCGGACCTCCGCGATCACGTTGTCGATCTTGTGCATGGTGTCCGGCAGCGGGCTGATGCCGCGGATGAGGCGAAGGGAGGTTGAGATATCGACGCCGTTCTCCAGCAGAATTTGAAGCGTCCTGCAGAAGGTAAGCGTTATATGGTAGGTTACTGCTTGCCGTGTGAATGGAAGCCGTGACAACAGGCTGAGCCAAAGAGCGCGCTTTTTTCCGAATTGTTTGATGATGAGTAAGGCGACGAGAAGCCCGAGCACAATGCCGCCAATGACGTCGATGTTGGCGCGGAACGTTTCCGAGAGGCGAAAGACGAACAGGGCCGACGGACTGATCTTGTCGCGAAAGCCGGCTATCGCGCCTTCGAATTGCGGGATGATGTAAAGAAGCACGAATATGAGGACGCCGACTGCGGCAACCGCGAGAAAGCCGGGATAGGCCATCGCCGAAATGAGACGTTTGCGAAGCCTCTCGCTTCTCCGCCGTTCTTGCGCAATGCTGTTAAGCGCAGGCTCAAGCCGGCCGGACGCTTCGGCCACTTCCACCATCTTTACATATAGCGGAGGGAAGAGTTTCGGGTGCTGCAGGAGGGCCTTTGACAGGCTGTTACCGCCGGCAAGTCCGGTGTGCAGCTGTCGTATCAGGCGCACCAGCCAACGCCGGGTCTCCATTTGCGTCAGGATGACAAGTGCCTCATTCAGCGTAACACCGCCCTTGAGAAGCATCGCGAGATCAACAGTGAAACCCGTTATGTCCTCTGCGCCCGGTTCCGGTGCCAGCCATTCCCGCCAACTCCTGCCGCCACTGGCGCTCGTCTCGCGCATGGACAGTGGCGTGATACCGGCATTGTCCAGCTGGGAGAGCACGTCCGCAGGTGTCGCGGCCTCGATCGTCCCTTCAAGGACCTTTCCGCTTGCATTGAGCGCCTTATATTCGAAAATGGTCATATGACACCCGACATTTTCAGGACCCATATCGACCAGCAGGCAGGTGCAAGCAGTGCACCGAAGGGCAAGCGGTCCATGCGTTGGTCAGGTCTGATGGTCGTCAGGCCGATGGCGAAGATCAGACCCAAAGCGCTCGCTGAGAAGACGGACCAGGCAAATCCCTCGTAGCCAAGCAGGATGCCCGAGGCTGCAGCCAGCTTAACGTCGCCAAACCCCATGCCATCATGGCCACGCAGGTGGAAAAAGACCTCGCGGATGACGAGGAAGACACCCCCGCATGCAACCGCGTCCAAAAGCAGGAATGCGAGTTCAATAGGCCATGGGTCTGGCGTGCCAGCCAGACGCATCAGCGCACCTGTCATTGCTAGTGCGATTAGCGGACCATCGGGAATTATGAAGTCCCGGAAATCCCGCACGGCAATCCATATGGCCATGGCGGTGACGAACATAACCGCGACCGAAAACCACGAGTCGGAAATCCCACCGTCGACCAACATAAGCGACCCCAACAGGCCTGCCGCCATGATCGCGAGGAGTTCGACGGCATTGAGCGACCTTACCATTTGGTAGTGCTCCGGTCGTTGATGACGGACATCTGCGATCGCAGGCTCTCGGCCACATCAGCCGCATCTTGCGCATCGCGGATGATGACGGGCCGTATGAGCACGATCAACTCGTTGCGTCCCTTAGTCTTGGCAGTGTTGGCAAACATGTCGCCGACTAGCGGGAGCTTCATCAGCAAAGGCACACCGCTTTTCGACTTTTGAGAATTGGCGCTGATCAGGCCACCGAGCACCACAGTCTGCTGATCGTTCACCGAAATCTGGGTGCGAATGCTTCGCTTGGAGATTGTTGGTGTGAGAGTGTTTGCCCCGCTCGCCACGCTGGATATTTCCTGAACGATATCCATGGTCACCGCATCCGTCTGGCTGATGCGCGGCGTGACATTCAGGATGATGCCGGTTTCCCGGAACTGCACTTGGTTGACCACGGGCGCCAAGCTGTTTTCCACGCTTTGGGACTGTTGCGTGGTGATCGGCACTTCGTCGCCGACCTGTAGCGTCGCTGTCTGGTTCTCGATGACGACCAGAGATGGTGACGACAGAATTTCGACATCCGTCAGCACGTTGAGCGCTGAGATGATAACATCGGGGTTGGCGTCAGCTCCGCCGACGAAATTGAGCCCGGGCGTCTGTTTCCGAATCGAATTGCCGGCACGGTCTATCAGGCTGAGCGAGCCATTGTCCTTGCCCAGTCCCAACTGTTTGCTCTTGAGAAAATACTGAACGCCATATTTCAGATCTTCGGTCAGGCGAACCTCGGCAATCGTCACGTTGATGGCGACCTGCACCGGAGTGGAGTCCAGTTTCTTCAGGGTTGCGACGACCTGCTCTGTGTGGTCTCCGTCACCATAGATGACCACAGAGTTATTGGACGCGTCGGCGCTGATCCGCAGAGTGGAAGCCTCGCGGGCGTTCGAAGTGAGATCCACCACATTGGGCAGCCCACTATCCGTTTGCGCGTCATCGCCGAACGCCGATGCAATGCGGTCTACGGGGGCAGGCGCATTTGCTTTGTCTGCGGCATCGTCCTGACCGGCATTCTGGTCTTCGCCAGGCTGATCGAGTTGCGGCACTGGCGCTGGCTTGGCAGGCGTGTTGGTATTGGCTCCTACGCCGAAAAGTCCGGCGACGACTTTCGCCAGCTCCTCCGCCTTGCGATATTTGACTTTGTAGATCACGACGTTCTGGCCCGTTGCGGAATCCTGCTGATCCAGCCGGCGAACCCACGTGTCGGCGCGTCGTATCAGGGCCGGATTTTTCGAGATGGCCATAATGCCGCGAATGCGGCTGACCACCCTGAACTGGATGAGGCTATTGTCGCCCTTCACATTGAAAATGCGCTCAAGCTCGGGAACAACGTCCTCGGGCCGCGCCTGGACCAGCCGAAATATGGACACCCGCTGGTTCTGCATGAAGTCCGCGTCGAAGGACATGATTGCCTCGACCACCTCGGTGCGCTGGGGCCCGCTACCGCGAACTATTATGCTGTTGCCAGACGCATTAATACGCAGCCCGTCTGCTTGTCCGACAAACCCGTTGAGAAGGTCCATAACCGACGATGCCGGCAGATATCTGAGCGGGACGATTGACACGCCAAAGCCCGCACGGACCTTGCGGCCATTGTCGATGGTGCCAGCCGATGTGTCGGTGGCAGTAACCCGGTAGCCGTTGCCGGATTTTACCAGCGAGAAGCCGAAGGCGGCGAGCGAAGACTCAAGCGATTTGAGAAGCGCCTCGCGGCTGACAGGTCGCGCCGAAGATATCGTAACGGGACCAGAGACATCGCCGTTGATGGTGTAATTCACCTTGAGCGCATCGTTGAGGACGGCTCTGACGACGTCCTTCACGTCAACATTGTCGAAATTGAGCGTGTACTCGCCGGCAGTTGCCGTATCGTCAGAATCAACGGGGGTGATCCCGCTGGCATCCGGCAAATAGTTTTCACTTCTGCTCCGAGAATCGGAGCGTCGATCGGCCGTCGAAAAGACACCGGCGTCTCTCGCCTTGCGAGCTTCGCGCGCTTTGACGTCGCCAAACACGCCGTCGATGAAGGTCGAATCTTCCTTGCCGTCGATACCACTGCCTTGGCAGCCAGACATCAACAAATTCACGACCAAGAGCGTAGCAATCAGAACCCATGATTGTTTCAGCACTTTGGAGCTTGCACCTCCCATAACTACCCAATGACGTCACGAGCTTCGAACGGCCCATCGCAATGGGCCGTCCGTGATCGGGCTGAGGCCCGGATCTGAGTTAGGCGCTACCGATCGTGCCGTTGACGCCGCTCGGGAAGAAGCTGGCATTGCTCGGCTCCGCGCCGAGATAGACAACATTCAGGACCTGGTCGGGAGTGCGGCTGAAAGCGAGGCCGTTGGCGTCGGTCGGGACGATATTGACCTTGTTCTTGTTGCCGATGCCCTGATCGACTTGCGTGTCGCCGTCGAGCGAATCGCGTGCGTCGGAAATCGCCCGTGCCTGATCGAAGAAGCCCTTGGAAGCGAGCAGCGTGCGAATTTCACCGGCATGATAGGCCTCGACGGCGAGCAGACCGGCAGCGGCTTCGAGGATGTCCGGGTTGCTGATCAATCTTGCCGCACCCTTGTAAGCCGTCACGCCGACGTCTTCGAAAATGAAGGCAGCAAGCAGGAAGTTGTCTTCATTCGCAAAGGCGTTGAACTTCTGATTGTTCTTGATCAAGCCCGCGGCACGTGCGGCAGCGGTGAAGCTCGTATTGAGATTGATATCCGGTCGTGCGACGGCGGAGGACGAGAGTGCCGAACGCAGGAACTTGACGTGTGCTTCCTCGTCGTTGGCGATTTCCTGTGCGTACTCCTTGATGAGCTTGGAGTTGAAATCGACCTTCTTGCCGCCCGTCACCGCGCCGAGCGTCCCGGTGCCGGTGGTGTCACCCGCTGCAAGCCGGCGACCAAACGCAGCGATCAGATAGAATTCAGCCTCGAGGTATTCGAGGTTGAGAGCAAAGTTGAGAATGTCGGGATCGGTCACCGCGGCTTGCGCAACATTCGGCGTGCCGCCCACGAGGCCGATCGTGGCGGCGCCGGCCGCCAGAAGACCGGCAGACTTCAAGAAGGCGCGACGGCCCGCCTGCATATCGATTTTTTTCAGATCAACGGAGTTCTCAGAGAAGATGGTCGACATTGGGCTACTCCCATATTGGATGGATTGAGTGTCTTTGCATGCTAGCTCGCCTCCTCAGCCGTAAGTCGACATTCAAAAAGCATTGTCCGAATAAAAGACAATGAACCCGCTTCCTTGCTGTAGAACAACAAAGAACATCGACGCTTCAGGCAGTCCTGAGCGATATGTGAAAAGATTGCTTCTCCCTCACGCCAACAGGTACGGCGGCGTCATCGGAAAAGTTTCAACAAATCCTTAAAAACGTATCGAAATGGTCCAAGGTTTAGAACAAAGTTTCGTAACGCATTGATGTTAATAGATATTATTTTTTCGATTGCCGTTCCTGCTTCCCTCGTCTTCTCGCCCGGATTGACAGAGCCTTGCTGTTGGTGACATGAATGGCGCGATCTGCACGGTCGCGCACACGATCCAGAACCAGAAAAATATAGCTCTGACGGAAGCATGATGTTCAATCAATATGGACACATAAGCGAAGGAATTACTTTCTTAGACTATCTAAGAAGTCGCCCGTCTGCGAATAAAACTTTTGATTTTCTTGAGGGAGACGAATATTCGATCGAGCAGATCTGGCGCTCCGGAACGGCAAGTGCAGGCGAAATAGCCGATGCCATTGCCGAGTTTCATGCGATTCCTCGCACAAGTTTCGATGAGCTATCTCGCCTTGCTCCTCTCACTGACGACCTGTCCCATCGATATTTGAGAGAAGCGTTCGCTTATCCATACAATGATGCCGGTACCGTTTCGTTGGCCTTGGCCGACCCCACCCGTCTCGACGCTATCAAGGCCGTATCGTTGGCACTTGGCGTTCCGCCGGCACTGAGAGTTATTTCCTTCGAGGAAGTGGAATTGCTCTTCGAGCGCGTTGTCGATCGCGCGAACGCCACGACCGGCGTGATTATCGAAGAGCAAACCGGCACGTCGGACCCATTCTCCGAGACCGAGCAGGCTATGCAGGATCTCGCGCGTGGCGCACCGGTCGTGCGTATCATCGACGAAATCTTGGAGCGAGCCGTGAGCATCGGCGCCACCGATGTTCATTTGGAGACGGAACGCGATCAGCTCCAGGTTCGCATGCGCGTGGACGGCTATCTTCGCCGCGATCAAAGGTTGCCGCTTACTATGGCGGCCCCGGTGATATCCCGGCTCAAGATTCTCGCCGGCCTTGATATTGCCGACCGGCGGCTCCCGCAAGACGGCAGATCAAACCTCAAGATCGGAAATACCGAGGCCGATCTGCGCGTCGCCGTCATGCCTAACATGTATGGCGAGACCGCCGTGTTACGCATCCTCCTCCGTGACACCCGCCTCTTGGATCTCGATCGGATCGGCATGGATGCAAAGGATCAGCAGTCATTTCGGGCCGTATTGGCCGAACCCAACGGGATCGTCGTCGTGACGGGGCCGACCGGAAGCGGAAAGACCACCACGCTCGCGACCGCGATCTCAATGCTCAACGATCCGTCGCGCAAGATCGTGACCGTGGAAGATCCAATCGAATATCAGATCGCCGGTATTCACCAGACCCAGATCAAGCCTTCGATCGGACTGACCTTCGCCACCGCCTTGCGGTCGTTCCTACGGCATGATCCAGACGTCATCATGGTCGGTGAGATGCGCGATCGGGAGACCGCAAGCATCGGCGTACAAGCGGCCCTAACAGGTCATCTGGTGCTGACCACTCTTCATACGAACTCCGCCAGCGATGCTGTCATCCGCCTCATCGATATGGGTGTCGAGCCCTATTTGCTTGCTTCAAGCCTGCGTGGCGTGCTGGGCCAACGCCTCGTGCGCAAGCTGTGCGAGCGTTGCAGGTTGCGTGATGAAAAGGCGGCCAATACGGCAGCAGCTCTCGCAAGAAGTCGCGGCCTGCACATCGCATCAGAACTGAAATTCTCTCGGGCCGTCGGCTGTGACGCTTGCGGGCAAACCGGGTATCGCGGACGCATCGGCATATTTGAGGTCCTGCGAACGGATGAAGAAATCCAAGAAGTCCTCCGAAAGGATCCTGATCCGAAAGTCATATCGGATATGGCCCGCAAGGGTGGCATGACGTCGATGTTTGAGGATGGCTTCGAAAAGTGTGGACAAGGTCTCACGACGCTCGACGAGTTGTTGAGAGCGACGGGGTAATGCGATGGAAATGACGGTAAAGCCTGTATTGCCCGGGCCTACAAAGAAGGCCAACCTTGTTGCCGGCATAGCGAAGACGGCGCCGGCGAAAACTTCCTCTTCCTCAAACTGGCTGAAGTCTGCTCTATCGGCGTTTATTGACGTTGTGGAACCAGCCGTGGTGTGGATGTCTCCACGCCGTCGCTTGGTTGTCGTGGAATCCGAAGACAACAATCTTGCCTTCTATAAAGTCTCTGGCCGGAAAATTGCCTTGCTCGGCCGGGGGCCTGCACCTGACGAAGCGCTGATCAAGAAACTGAAAGCGGCCAAGTGCACTGATGTGGAACTGCGTCTCCAATCCGCGCATGTGACTTTCGCCAATTTCAAGATTCCCGCTGCGGGTGCCGAGCTTGCGGCTCAGATCGTGGAAAGCCGTCTTGATCGGCTCACACCTTGGCGCATGGACGCTATCGTGTATGGTTACGCCATATCGACAAAGCCTGGGCCCGATGGTCAGCTGGATATCAATGTTACAGCGACATCCAAGACGATCGCCTCCGCAAGCCTTGATCGCCTTGCCCCGTTCGGCCTCGCCCCTTCAAGGCTGGGCGCAGGCGACGACCCCCTTAATCAACGGCTTAGCATTGATCTTTATGGTGGCAAAAGTGACATCGCACGACGTGGGAGACGGCGCTCGATTGGTTCGGTCGCGACCATTGTCCTGACCGCGTCTGCCTTTGCATGTGGTGCGTCCTTCTATGCGTTATCCCAAAGCGAGCAGCGAATTTCCGAGCTGGATGCCACCTTGGCCAAAGCCCGCAATCGGCTCGTTCAGGCATCGGGCTCGAGCGTGGAACGCGAGAGAGATTTCGCTTTCATCGCCATGAAGAGTCCTGAGGAGGCTCGGTTTTTTCTGATCGATCGTCTCGCGGCAATCCTGCCTGACAATACGTTTCTTGATGGACTGGCGATCGAACCGGGGGAAATGCGCATCGCAGGGAGCTCGATCGAAGCATCCAACCTCATTAAACTGTTGGAGGATGATCCTCAATTTTTCCAAGCGAAGTTCGTGGCGCCCGTTACACGTCAGGACGACGGCAGGGATAGATTTGAGATAACCGCGTCTTACGTGACAAAAACAAAGGCGGCGGCCCCATGACCACCGCCGCACGAAGCTCTCGTTCACGATTACTTGCCTTGCTGCTATTCTTCGGAGTTCCGGCAGTGCTGCTGACGCTCAGCATTGTCAACATGTTTCAGTTGGGTGACAATGCATTGGTTGCAAGCGAGAAGGAATTCCAACTATCCGCATTGATGCGGCGCCTCACGATGCCCGCGAAAGACGGCAAACCGCTCGACCTGTCTCACGTATACGTTGCAGGAGAATCTGCAACGCTCGCAAGCGCCAACCTGCAGACCTATCTGGTGAAGTCGATCGCCGACGTGTCCGGCAAACTTATCGAGACCGTGGCGTCGGAGCCTGAAGACAATTCGGACCCGACTGTGGGGGACAACATTGGGATTAAAGCGAGCTTCAGCGTCGATAACCCTGGCCTTCTCGAGCTGCTGCACAGGCTCGAGAGCGGGCTGCCGTTGGTTTTTATCAATCATCTCTCTGTCCGGCGGCTGACGAGCGACGACAGCGTCATTGGCAAGGAGGCCCTTCGCGTCGATATGGAAGCCACTGGCCGCTGGAAGGTCGCCGGACCATGAGACCAAATCTGCGTTTCTCCATGGTCGCGTCATTTCTTTTGTCGTCTGCTGCTGTTCTGGCACAGGAGAAACTGAACGAGAGCAATGACCAGGCGCTAAACCCATTGTCGGCGACAACGGCGTCTGATCTGAAAGCCTTCGCGGAACGGCCATTATTCTCGTCTGCTCGACGGCCGACGTCAGAAAAGCGATTGACGACGGCGGTCGAGCCTGCTGAGAGCCTTGAACCTACCCTCGAGTTCAAACTGCTAGGCGTGACCTTTGGACCGGATGGCGCCGTGGCGAGTATATCAAGCGGAACAACGCGTTACTCGGTTCGAGAAGGGGAGAATGTTGAAGGCTGGACACTCAAGAAAATAGATGTGTCCCACGTCATTATCGAAAGAAATGAGGAGATCAATACGCTTCGCATCTTCGCCAAGAATGAAGTCAATCCTCCAGTTACTCAAGACGGCCAGGACGAAGTCGGCGCCGGCCCTGGAATTGTCTTTGAATCGGCTGAACCGTCCGAAGAGCGACGAGATGCCCCTCCCGTGCGTGTCATCCAATCGAATTAAAAAATAACCAATACTTCTAGCGTACGGCAGGTCTCGCTCAGCGCGCCCATTGCACGCCGTCGGCGAAATACCGGGAATTCACTCCTGCACTTGCTAATCCGTTCGCGCTCGGAGGAAGGAAAAGCCACGGGACGATAAAGAAGAGACATGCGTCTGCGTACCAAAGATATACGTCTTGTTCATTTGGGAGGCGCCGGTCCTATCAACGTCATCGAAATGAGGCCGCGTTGACCAGCGTCATGCTGCGACAACGGGAACCATAGTTCAGTCCTCTCGTTCCTTTGCGCCACGTTAGGAACCCCATGACGGACATCGACAAAATTCCTGTGATTTCTGAGACCGCGTCGATCAGCACCCGCTTGGTGTCCGACGGCAAAGTCCGAGTGACCACTCAAACCGAACTTACCCAGGAAACCGTCTATGCGGGGCTGGAAAGCGAAAAAGTCGATGTCGTGCGCGTTCCCTTTGACCGGGAAGTTACTGAAATGCCGGGCCCTCGAGTAGAGGGCGTTACGACGATTATCCCGGTTTATGAAGAACGGCTCGTTGTCGAAAAACGTGTTTTCCTTGTCGAAGAAATCCATCTTACCAAGATCCGATCCTCGCAAAAAGTCGAAATTCCCGTCCAGCTGCGTCACCAGAAAGCCGCGGTTGAGCGGACCCCCACCCCTACCGAAACGGAGAAAACCCCATGACCGCCTATAACGAACCCGTCACTTCATCCACCCTTACTTCCAATGCACCTTCGACACTGAGCGCCTTTTTTGAAGACCGCGACGACGCAGCCTCCGCTGTCCAACGCCTGGTTGAGGCTGGGGTCGATTCCGCCAACGTTCGTCTCGTCGAAGGGGGCGACGGCAATGCGCAGGTACCCCAGTCCACCAATGACAAAGGCTTCTGGGCTTCGCTCGAGGATTTCTTTTTTCCCGACGATGACCGGGCCATGTACAGTGAGGGTCTCCGCCGCGGCGGTTATCTGGTCACTGTGAGCGGCCTTGACGCCTCCCTCTACGACACCGCCCTCGATATCCTTGATGACGAAGGTACCGTTGATCTCGACGAACGGGTCGAGAGCTGGAAGGCTGAGGGCTGGAGCCCCGAGACCTATTCGGGAGCGTCTTCCACGAAGGACGCATTCAATAGCACGGGCTCGCTGACCACCGGCCGTGGCGATGAAGAAGTCATCCCCGTCGTGGAAGAAGAGCTTCGGGTCGGCAAGCGTGACGTCACCGCCGGCCGGGTCAAGGTTCGCGCCTATACCGTGGAAACACCTGTTTCGGAAAGCGTGTCGCTGCGTGACGAGAACGTCACGATCGAGCGCCGTCCGGTTGATCGCGCACTGGATGGCACTGAGACAGCGTTCCAGGACCGCACTATCGAAGCCGAAGAGCGCCACGAGGAGGCGGTTATTTCCAAGGAAGCTCGCGTGGTCGAG
This sequence comes from Rhizobium sp. TH2, assembly GCF_024707525.1. Lineage (NCBI taxonomy): Bacteria > Pseudomonadati > Pseudomonadota > Alphaproteobacteria > Hyphomicrobiales > Rhizobiaceae > Rhizobium > Rhizobium sp. TH2. The sequence continues at coordinate 82,522 of NZ_CP062234.1, forward strand.
GAGATCGCCCTGCGCAAAACCGCAGAACAGCGCGAGCAAACGGTTTCAGACAGCGTCCGCAAGACCGAGGTCGAAATCGAAGACGAACGCGATTTGACCGACAAGCGGCCGCTGTAAGTCACCCATAAATAAGGGGTCCGCTGGTTTGGCGGGCCCTTTTTCGTAACGAGAGGCCAGTCTACAGAAAAAAAACAATATTGCAGAGGAACGGCTCGCACATGTTCTTGATCGCGTCGGCCACTCCCTTCAGATTATCCGCATTGTGATTACGACGACGTGACCATCCAGAGCAATCTCCTCGTGCGGTATTCGATGGTTCACGACCGGGTGCATGCGCGCAGGGTGAGGAAGGCTGCCCCGCTCCCATTGCTGTTACCCCCTGTCGCCGAGCCAGACCGGGCTAATGGTCGGACAAAGATTTTCTAAGTGCGATAACGTACCGAACAACCGCAATATCGGAATTTAATTTGATAACCTCGCCATAGAGTGAATATTCGAGGGATCGCAGTGATTTGGGGCTGGGGGTATGGCAAAATACACGGGAGCGTTTGTGCCTGCGGAGTTCGAAGTCGTGCAGTCCGTCTTTAAGCGGGTTGCGAAGGACGCCTGGTTTAAAGATGATATTCCGACGCTCAAGCAATTCGGGCTGATTGTGATCCACGCCTATCAGGGTGGGATTGTGGACACTGATGGGCTCTATGCGCACTGCGTTCGTGCGGCAAAAGAGCGGTTCAGCCAAGCCTCGCAAACAGAGCATTGAGGATCCGTCAGATAGCGCCCGGAACTATCTTCGCGTCTGGGTAATTCCCTCCACTCAGAGAGAGGGCAAGCATGCCGCGATTCTATTTCAATGTTCGTGATGGAATTCCAATTATCAACGATCGTACAGGAATCGAGTTGCCGGGTCTTCCGGCCGCGGTTGAGGAAGCTCACAGGGAAGCGGCGCTCGTTTCCTCGGCGATGCGGAATCAGCCAGATCTCGTGAAAGAAATGTCAGTGCAGGTTTGTGATAAAGAGGGTAAGATTTTGGCAAGAATAGATCTGCCCGACACACGGGAGTTTCGGACCTAAGACGTAGTGCCACGTGGGTGGCTATGTTCGCCGGGCTGGCGGCAGATCTTGCCCGAGAATGTCACCCGAGCAAGAAGCCAAGCAACTACTTTGGCAGTCTTAGCGAAGGCCGAAAAAGCCCAAGATCGCCACAACAATCACGATCGCACCAATAATCCAGATAATCCTGTTCATTGCACTACTCCTTGTTGGACTCGAATAGGCGGCGCCGATTGCTCGGCTCCGCTCGGGAGGTCGTCGAGAGCGGACACCGGAATGAAGTCGGGTTGTGAGGTCGATCGGGAAAAGGGCGTAGGCAGCACTCGCCCCTGCGACAATTTTAGGAGCAAGCGGCGACCGAGCGCTGCAAGGAGTCCCCCGTAATCATGAAGGCGCTCTCGGGCCAAGTCCGTCAGAAGGCTTCGGGCCTCACACATTGCAAATTCCAAGCCTAGTCGAACTGCACCTGTTCCTTTGCAACAGTCGTGTCAGCTATCACGGTGAAGTGACGTAGCGTCGTGGGGGTCTCCTGGGTTACCAACTGCGACTGCCAGAACAAATTCCATACATCGGTAACGACGAGTCATCGCAAACTGTCCGTTTCCGTACCGAAACCTTAGGAACTGGAGCGTGTTACTTTTTCGGCCATGTGGTCGAAAACCAACGGAGTATACGAATATGGCAAATCAAGGCGGTACACACGAACAGCATGTTAAAGCGGGCGAGCAAAGCCACAAGAATGCTGACGGCAAGTCAGGCTCGAGCAGTTCCGGCAGCAAGAGCTCAAGCAGCAAAAGCTCTGGGGGCGAGTCCAAGGGCGGCTCGAAGTCTTCCAGTAAAGGCCGGTAGTACAGGTAAAGCACCAGCTGGACGGTGACAACGTTCAGCTGAGTGCACGTTTCTTATGCCGAGTAAAAAACTGCATTGCTGGCCGTCACTCACCGATCCGCCGTGTCGCGCAACCCTTGAAAGACGCGTGGTAGGAATGTTCGTGATGCCCAAGGCGGCTCCGACATCCAAACCTGGAAAGCGCACCCATAAGCTGTTGAGGTATTGGCTGATGTCCTGAAGAGTCGAATCCTTCAAAATGAAGATATCTACACCTTGATGATCAACGTTACCAACGAACAAAATCTGTCTCTTCTAGCCGCCGTGCGCACTGTCGCTGAGTTCTCAATGCCGCCGTTACATGAACAGGCGGCAACCGTTAAGATGTGCTGGGCGTCAATTCGTCAGTCTCACGAGCGTTTTCGCCGCCGTAGCGCCAATCAGTTTGAACGCAGCGACGAGTTCCTTGGTGTTGTCGGCAGAGAAATAGTGTGCGGGGGATGTGGCGCAGTATTTTAGCAGTGCCTCTCCAGCAGGTGGCGCCATGAAGGCGATGGAATATACCGTCATTTTTTGTGTCTTCGCCTTATCGCAATATTTTTTCGTCTTTGCGTCTGCCCCGCTTACGTTGTTCTCACCATCAGTCATGAGAACGATGTATTTGTCAGGCTTTTTTGTGCCGTTCTTGTCTTTGTGCGCCTTGTCCTCGTCAGAGTCCTTCAGGCTCTCGTAGGCCTCTTCCATCGCCTCGCCAGAGTTCGTGGTGCCCGTCGCCGTCAGAGCCTTCACATATTGCAGGATTGCGGAGGTCCCCCAATCAAGGTTGGACGGCGTCTGCATGGCGTTGTTGTAGGAGACGCCGCCTGTTCGAACATATTTGAGGTCCGGGTCGACATCGACGAACTGAGTGAGGAGGTCGGAGGTAGCCAGTTTTAGGGCTTCGATCTTTTTATAGACCTTGGTGCAAAGATAAGGCTTGTTGCTCGCGTTCATGCATGTCGTCGTATAGGCGGTGGTCGTCGGGGAATCCATAGAACCGGATCGGTCAAGCACCAGGTACAAGGAAAAAGCAGTCTTAGTGACGATGTCCGCACCGCCAAGCACGCTCGCCTGTACTGAGACGGGCACGGTGTCCACACCGAGAATTTTAAGGAAACTCGTTGGTACGGTTGCCTGCGCCGTGGCGGTGATGTCCTGACCGCCGAAGTCAATAACGATAGTCTTGGTATCGAGTTGGTACTTGCTGCCTGACTGGGCCTCAGCCGCCAACCAGTTTTCCATATGAGTTCGAATGGACTTTTCGTCTTTGTTCTTGGCTTCGATCTGTTTGATTGCAGCCACGAGCGCGGCGTCCAGGCTACTCTGCATTTCACGGTGGGTATTCAAAGCCATGGTGTAGTCAAACGCGACGCCCATCCCCCCCAGCAAGGGTACGCTGATAATGGCGAATGCCATTGCAAAATTGCCAGCCCGGTCTTTCGTGAATCTTCCGAAAGTATTCGAGCATTTCTGCCCCAGTGACCAAAGTCGCATGCCACTCTCCTATCAAACCTCCGATCAATCGTAGGGCTCAGTTGCTAACCGAAATTGAATTTTCGCAGATGCGTGTAGTAGCAACTTAAGTGAGGGTTAACGGACTATATCCAGTAGCAGGCAACAAAGTTTTAACTGCCGAACAGTATTAAGAGGGAGGCGCTGATCCCGAAAATCGCGTTTCAAAAGAAGCGGCCGCACGCTTGATCCCGAGCGGCCGCTTCCTTGTTGTAGTCGGAGGCCAGGCTGCGTTTCTCCCAAGTTGAACACCGGAATTGATCGTTCAACCAATTAAGTACCAGGCTTTTTGAGCGATTGACGTAAATGATACGGAACATACCTTAATGAATCCGCGTTGCCTGCCCAGGTCGAATAATACGACTTTTCACGAGCGGGTGATCCATGAACGAAGCAGCCAAGCCACGAATACTCGTGGTCGAAGACGATGCATTATTGTTGATGGAAACTGAGACTATCTTAAGAGAGGCTGGCTTTGACATCTTCACGGCGAATGATGGACGATCAGCAGTTGCGGAAATCAACAACGGCGAGATGGTGGCATTGGTCACAGACATCAATTTGGGGACCGGTCCTAACGGATGGGACGTAGCACGGCTCGCTCGCGAAACCCGTCCGGAGTTGCCGGTTGTCTATGTCAGCGGTGAGCATAGTCCAGAATGGACTGCACGAGGGGTGCCGAACAGTATTATGGTCGCGAAACCGTATGCCCCTGCGCAACTGGTCACCGCGATTGCAACCTTACTCAACGCCGCAGGGCCGGCAACGAGTTGACTCATTCGATCACCATCACTGCATTCAATTTCTGACTGACGTCCCATATCTGTTCCGCAAGCCAAACGGGAAAATCATTACAAATTCAGAGCGTTGGCTTATAGTTTGGAACTTTCGTGATTGGTCACCGTTGGAGCGCCACACCACGCCACCCAACTGGAGAACCACAAATGAAAAACGTTCTTATCGCTTTCGCTGGCCTGTCACTGGCTCTATCCGCTCCGCTTGCTTTTGCCGATGATATGGTTGTCGTGCCGGACACGGTAACGACCTACGTGACCCAGCAGCAGATCGAAGACACGACGATTGATGGTGATATCACCATCGGCGCGGCTCTGCCAGACAAGGTCGTGATCAAGAATGTTCCAGACAACGATGGCTTTGGATACGCCTTCGTCAACAAGAAGCGTGTCATCGTGGAGCCCAAGACCCGCAAGGTCGTGAAAATCGTCGAGTGACGCATTAGCCGCTGGACGGTCCTGGCGTCGGCTCCGGTCGACGCCGGTATCAAAGACAGCTTGTGGAGCACCAATGTGGAAGTTTGCGGTATTCTTGACCGCGCTGATTTTGATCGTATCGCTGAAACTGGTGTTGGAGGCGCCTTTGATGGAGCCCAAGGCGACAATCGCCGAGCGGCAGTGCCTAAGTGCGATCAAGAAAGCACCCAAGGTTTGGTTTGATCGCCTGCGAGCCGGACGATGCGGAGCGTGGCGCAACCGCTCGGCAGAATCGAATTCTGGACAAACCCTTTAGGTCGTCCTGCATCGGCCCGGGGTTGGCAATAACTCGATGATCGTAAGCGCGGACGCTTTCAAAAAAAGCCCGGCCAGCATCCGCGCGACCGCGTTGCGGCATCTCCAGTCTATTCATGTGCCAGAGATGCGTAGCTGCGAAACCGGTTCATCCTGTGGCGCCGCGCCAGTTCGACAACTGCATCTGTCAACTCTTGTTCAGTCCATCCGGCTTTGGTTGCCTCCGCGGCGAGTGCTTCCAGAACGTGATCAAGGTCGACAAAGGGTGCGTGGAGATCAATGACTTGCCGAAAGAAGTCTGACTCGATTGCGAGTTCACATTCCTTCGCTCGCTGTGGGTATTGTCCAGGAAGACTTGGCGAGTTGATAGACACGGCCACGGCCTCTCATTTCCCTAAATGGTGCCATAAATCCCGTCGAGGTCAATATATTCGAAGTTGTGCTCGGTGCGCGCACTTGATCCCGACTATTAGCTCGCTGGTCATAGCCGGAATTGCGAGTCAACGAGTCGAACAAGGATTCACCAAAGCAGGATTGCTGCCGCTGGTGTTCCGTGGCTGGGGCACTTGCATCTAACGGAAGATGTTTGCGACATACTACCACAGTTACTCGGAAAATTGACTCTGTACATTGATAGCCGTCGCAAATCAGGTCATGCTAATATTGACCAGCTGGCATATTACCCCGCCGTTTCACGGCTGCCGGCTTGGTCACTTTCCTCCAATTCTTACAGATGGAACCCCCTTGATTTTTGGGGTTGTTGTGCGTTAAATCGCATTGCGGAGGCTCATTGCCTATTTTGGTCGATCTCCATTCACCGATCTTCGATGCCTCAAATCCTCAACGAACTGCACAATGCAGGCGAGAAGCGGAAGCCGTAGCACGACGGGTCGTTGTCGATATGGTTGCTGCCGGGTGGCGCGAGAGTGAAGTCGCTCTCGCACTCGCTGATGCGTTCGATGACTACTGCGTCTATCTCGCCAAGCGCCCGGTGACTACACTTTTCGCCGCGAACTCAAATCAGTTTGTCGTCGACAGCCAAGGCTTCGGTGACGAGAGACGACAGGTTGGACATGCTTGACCGAGACTCGATGGTGACCGTCAAGTTCGGGCGCGCCGAAGTGAAGATTGATATTTTCCAAACGACAAATTCAACGTGGACTGCTGTGGAACGTACATCGGCGTTGCGATAAGAACGACTGGGCGTTCAGCGGCAGCCGCCAGGGCGGGTTGGCTCCAGGCTGCACGCTACAAAAGCAAATTCAGAACCGAACAGGCCGATTAGACGCTTAGTCGATCTGATGAAAAAAGCCCGGTCTCCTAAGCGACCGGGCAAATGGAAAGTTGATGAACTGGTATAACGCGCGCCGAGCTGCTTTGTTCCTCAGAGCGAATAGACCGAGCCCATGTCGGCAATGTCTCTCAACCATTGAATGACGAGTGACAAAGCTTTCCGTCACTGTCCAGCCGAGATACTCGATCTCGGCAACGAGATTCAATCCTCGATCTGAGGGTCACTCGTCGACGATAACGGTCGAAGGCTCTTGCGGCTGCTTCTTGATGATCACGGTTTCCTTCTTCGGCTTGCTGGCATCATCGATAATCGCGCCAGTGGTCAGCCCCATGGCGCCACCAACCACGGCACCCACAGGGCCGGCGACAACTGCGCCGGTGGCAGCGCCGGCGACGACGCCGGTGGTCTTGGCGGAATCATCGTCGGCGTGCGCAAGAGTCGCAAAACCGGTAGCAGCAAGGGCGATAGCGGCAGTAACAAACAATGTCTTTTTCATCGGCCTTCTCCTTATTTCGATCATTCGATGCCGTCTAAATGTTAGTCGGCAGGGATGGTTCCGACCAAAATTCACTGTGTATTTGCCGGCCGGTTCGTCGCGGGGCCGGATATGAAGTGTTGATACCGCCTTTTGATCCGCAGAAATATTCTCAACGCTGACACAGTTTGCCAAGCGTTACCGCAAGACGCGCTTTGTAGTACTGCTGGGCGGCTCGTCCGTGGTTCCGCGCTGCTTTATGTCAACCGTATGAGTAAATCGATCCGGTTCACAGGTTTTATCATCGCTGTTGGGCTGATCTCGCTTGCCCCCTGGGCTACTTATTGTTCGGCAAAAACTGGCATAAGGCGAGCTGTTCGACTGACTTTGATATCACTATCATTCAAGCCGATGTCGCGGCCATGCTCAATCGCCGTGGTGTGCTTGTCGCGGCCGATCAAGTCATGCTCGAAGTACGCGGCATAAATCCGAAGGGTAGTTTTTTCCATTATGCGGCGGGCGGCCCTACTCGCGATGGAGTCGGCAATGGCTGCGGCGTGATAGAGTTTACGATCGAACCGTCGACGATGCTCCCGTAAATTCGGCGGCCAACCTACGCTGCCGAGATAAGTCAGCCTTTTGGTTTCAACTGCGCTCTCCGCCTTCGCTTTGAAAAAAGCCCGACCGCTCAGGCGACCGGACAATGGGAGTAACCAATCTTAGAGCGCCGGCGCGGCGGCTGCGAACCGTCTCGGCCTTGAAACGTTGAAACCGTTCGATCTTACGAGAGCGAAGGGAGGCTGCATGCCAAGGTTTTACTTTCACATAAGGGACGGCGAAAAAATCATAGCGGACATGGAGGGTATCGAAATGAAGAGCGCTAGGGCGGCCTTGGAAGAAGCGAAAGCAGCAGCTCGTGAGATATTGGCCTCGAAGGGGCTCCGCAATGAGGTCATAGATGGGCAGGAATTCGAGGTCCAGGACGTTTTGGGCACCACGCTTTTCACAGTGCCTTATAAATCCGTGTTGAAGCTTGAGTGAGCCCTTGACCGGGCCGGCAACGGCTACCGCATGCCCACCTTCAGGATGCCCGTTGCGTAAATTTTAGAATTACCGCATGGTACGTGAGACCGGGCCCGCACATGGTAGCTTTTTATATCCCCATATCGACAGTCGCCCGCAGGCTCGGTCGCCGACGGTTTCAGGGTGGATTGGGGAATGGACCCCAACCATGTTCTACGTCAGCTTGATGGTCGCAGCGAGCGCGGCGCCGTCATGGCGGCATTTCTATGGAAGGCGATGGTTTGACCTCGGGGCAAAGAGGCTCCGCATATGAGCGTCTATTGGATAATCCGCTTTGCGCTTCCGCGGATCTCCGCTGTTTGGTTAAGCCATCAGAATACGGACAATCAATTCAAGACCGCAGCGACAGGAACATCTTTTTCGACTTGCTCAATGAGGACCCACTGAGCCGAGTCTAGCGAGGACTGCCGCTTCTCAAAGCGGTAAGGAGTCTGCCACCAACGCTTCACTCGGTCATCGAGATTGTCCAGAACGAAGTCGCCTTCCGAGGTACGGACCGTCAGAATTGCGTGGCCCGCGCCGTCCGGCTTCTTGACGACCGTGACAAGAAGATCGGCTTCCTGGAAGCCGCGCGCCTCCAGTTCTTTTTTCTTCATAAGCGCGAAGTCCTCGCAGTCACCCGCTGACTTAGGATAAGTCCACAGTTCAGGCTCGCCGTAATATTCCAGGTCAGTGACCTGAGTTATCTTCCCGTTCACGTTGGCATTCACTTCTTTAATGACATGCCATGCCACTTCCGTGAGACTCGCCGTCTTGCCAACGGAAGCCGTCTGTCCACATTCGGACGGATAAGCCTTGCAGAAGTAGTAGTGACCGACAGGCTGGGGGACCCTGGCGCCTGTCGTCATCGACGCTTGGTGTTCGGTCAATGGGTCGGCACAAAATGCGGCGGTTGCGGTCGCCCAACCTACCGAGGCCGCGATGAGAATGGATTTGAGGTTCAACATTCACCCCGAGTGCTAATCAAGAGGTACTTGTTAGCTGTTGGGGTGTGACGCCGCAATCGCAAGAACTTGGGGTATGGTTTGGTCAGACATTCGCAGGGGTGGGGCTCACCCTTGGGAGCCCGCCCCTGTTATCGTCCGATTGATGGAACGCGGCATTTTCGTCTTGGTTCGTAGACGCCTCGGGATTCCGGCAATGCTGGATATGGAGGGCCTAGCTTCTATCGTCGAAGAGACCGCGGACCATGGACTACGATACGACAAGGGCGACGACTAGACACCGCAGTATCATCGCCCCAACTCGCGAATGATGGCGACAGGACTCTTGGTTGCGAGCCCACCGGCTCAGATGACTGAGGGCGGAACGCCGGAATCCTCAAAGCGTTGTTCCTAATTCGATCACCGGAGACCCCGACGCTGACAGACGATATCGCTGTGCTTAGATGCCCACTTACCTAACCCTCCTAACGCTCCTCGGCGCGACCATCCTTCTTACGGCGTGGCTGCCGATGGTGTTGCGACGGCTGCCGCTGTCTCTTCCGATAATCTGCATTGTCGTGGGCGCTGGACTGTCCGCGACCCCTCTGTCCCCGCTTTCCGCAAATCCGCTCGAAAACCAGGAATTGACACTACGCTTCTGTGAGTTCGTCGTTATCGTCGCCTTGATGGGGGCGGGGCTGAAACTAGATCGTCCCCTGGGCTGGCGGCGATGGATGGTCACTTGGCGCCTCCTCGGCATCGCAATGCCACTGACGATCGCAGGGATAGCGCTCATCGCCTATCTGCTTCTAGGGGTGCCTCTACCTTCGGCCCTTTTGCTAGGGGCGGCCTTAGCGCCGACCGATCCCGTGCTCGCGAGCGACGTGCAGGTGGGTCCGCCGCGTTCTGGCAAGGAAGACGATGTCAGGTTCTCCCTGACCTCGGAGGCAGGACTGAACGATGGCCTCAGCTTCCCCTTTATCTACCTGGCAATCGCACTCACATCCACACCTGCTTTCGGTGGAAGCGATCTCCTTGCCTGGGTGTCTTACGACGTCGGCTGGCGGCTGGCGGTGGGTATCTTGCTGGGTTGGCTGACGGGAAAAGTCTTAGGATTCCTCACCTTTCGACTGCCCAAAAACATTGAATTGGCACGGACCGGCGATGGTCTCGTTGCAATCGGGATCACATGCCTAGCCTACGGAATCACCGAGATCGTTCATGGCTACGGGTTCGTGGCGGTGTTCGTCGCCGCTTTGACATTGAGGTCTGCGGAGCGACATGATGTCTATCATGAGCACCTTCACGATTTCACCGAGCAGGTAGAACGGCTGCTCATGGCCGTCCTGATGGTGTTCTTCGGTTTGATGCTGGGCGACGGCACGCTGCTTCTGGGGATGACCTGGCCCATCGTCGCGACTGCTCTTCTGGCTTTGTTCGCGGTCCGGCCCCTCGCCGCCTGGGTCAGTCTTGTTGGGTCCCCGCAGCCCGGCGACGAAAAAGCGATCATCGGTTTCTTCGGAATTCGTGGGCTAGGGTCCTTGTATTATATGGCTTTCGCCACCACGGTAGCCCGGTTCCCGGGCGAGGAGAGGCTTTGGTCGACCGTCTTCCTTGTAATCCTCATTTCCGTCGTCATCCACGGTACGACTGTAACGCCTATAATGGGATATCTGGACCGCCGCAGGTCGAGGGACGCGACTGCCATACCGCCGTGAAGCGGCCAGGTGTCAAAGGTGCACTAATCGCGCAAAGGACACGACCCCAGTCAACGCCATAAATTGAGTCCGCCGCCCGTTCACATACGTAGCCAAAAGAGGTGCTTAACGTAGAAGATAGTGCGCACTTGCCACCCCCTACTGGCCGATCCCCGTTTTAATGGTTTTGCCACCGCAATGCTATGATGCGGTGCAATAGGGAGTCGTGCCGTCTGTCGGTCTCTCGCAAAACAAATAGTGCCCGATCGCCGCTTTGTCTTCAGACTGGCCATTTGCATTGGTTGGCATGGGCGCCGGGCGAGATCCCGTGGTCCGTCAGGCGACGGGATCGGCAAATGGCGTATCGGGGTCGCTGACATAAAACAGGACCATGGTCGCGGCTACGTCCAGGCGGCGGTTACTGCCGGTCATCCGCACGTCGGCCGGCTCGATGAACACGTCGCCGGCCGCGAGCGTGACGGGTGGATGATCGTCGAGTTCCAGGGTGAATTCGCCGCCGAGCATATATACGGTCACCGGAAATCGGTGGGAGTGATAGGGCGTACGGTCGCCCGGCTCGAGCGTTGCCTTGATGACGCGGATTTCCTGCGGCCGACCGATGGGCAGCGCGTCCGTCGATTGCCGGTGGATGACGTTGAGTTTTGCAATCCCCTGGTCGGCGGCCGAGGTGGTGATTCCGACGGTCAGGCCGGCGATCGACTGTGCGACGTCCAATGTCTGGTGCATGTGACTGCTCCTTTTTTCGATAAAGCAAGGATAAGTCGGTTCATCGCATTGCGGCAGCCGCAAGCTTGCAAAGTCGCCGCGCAAATGTGCATAATGGCCAATGTTTGATTGGAGCGACCTGAGATACTTCCTTGCCGTCGCTCGACATGGCAGCACCGTTGCCGCTGCAAAGGCGCTGGGCGTCAACCAATCGACCGTTCATCGCCGCATTGTCGAACTTGAGCGCGCCACCGGCTATTCGCTGGTGAGACGCCAACCCTCGGGCTATCAGTTGACCGAGTTCGGGCAGGCGCTGCTTCCAGCGGCCCAGGAGCTGGAGATGGCGGCGATCGCCGTTGAGCGGCAGGTACAAGCCTATGCCAGCCAACTCGAAGGCGTCATCCGCTTGACCTGTCCAGAACCACTGGTGTCGCGCATCGTGAGTTCAAGGCTGATGGAACTGTTCGGCGAGCGCTACCCTGGTCTGCGGATCGAGTTCGTGATGAGCGACGGCTATCTGGATCTCGCCAAGGGCGAAGCCGACATTGCGTTGCGGTCTGGGGAGCAGGCGGATGAAAATCTGGTTGGACGGAAGATCGGCGACTCCTTCTGGGCCGTCTATGGCAGCAAGAGCTACGTCCAACACCATGGCACCCTGCAGGGCGTAGGCGATATCGTCAATCATGCCATCATCGGCTTCGACGGCATGCTTGCCAATCATCGGGCAGCGAAATGGCTTGCGATTGTCGCTTCAGATGCAAGAGTGACGGCCACCAACAATAGCGTCTTGGGCGTGCTGCAAGCGGTAAAGTCCAGTGTGGGGATAGCGCCGCTACCAACCACGATCGGCGATGTGCACGATGACCTCGTCCGGTTAACGCCCCCAGTCGAGGAATTGCATCGCGGTTGGTATCTGCTTACCCATCCTGATATCCGCAAGACGCCGCGCATCGCCGCCTTCTTCGATTTCGTCGTCGATAATCTGGATTTAATGCGGCCGATCCTGATGGGATAGGTACGTGGGTCCACGCCGTGTCCGAAGTCAGCTGTCCAAGGGCGATGCAGCTAAATCGATGATGGTTGAGTTTCCGCTATCCGCAAAGGACAGAAGTTCAATCTTCTCGTTGGAATTGCCATCGGCAATCTCAAACATTCGCAGGCCGAAGCCATTCTCGATTCCGGTGGCGAAGTGCTCAGAAATAGGGCAGGAATGCCGCAATGTCCATTTCGAGCCAATCCCTCCTGCGATCGACGTCGGCGTTCCTTTTTATCGGGTTCGTGGCCCTGATGGCCATCGTCATCATGAATTTCTGGCTGGGCGAGCGGGCGCAATCCTACTTCGAGGACGCAAGCGCCGCACGCGATACGCGGGTCGCGGCAGTCGAATTGAGAAACGCAATGCAGACGGCCGAATCGAGCCAGCGCGGTTTCATTATCACGGGAAACGAAATCTATCTTGCGCCATACCAAGCTGCGAAGTTCCAGGCCCAGCGGCACCTGTCCGCGCTTCAGACGCTGCTTCCGTCCTACCCCGGCTCTTCCGAGACGCTGGAACGGCTCACAGCCCTTCTCGCAGCCAAGTTCGAGGAATTCGACCGAACGATAGGTCTTAAACGAGAGAAGCGCGACGCCGAGATACAGGCGATCTTTCGCACGAATAGTGGAAAGGCACTGACCGACGAGGCCAACGTCTTCTTCGCCGGAATCATCGGTAAGGCGGACAGCCGGCTTACTTCTGGCGTCGCGGAGCAGCGCGCGAATACCAGATGGCTTCGTCTTGTATCCGGCATCGGCGCACTTGTGATCGTTGCCGTTACCGGAGGCGCGGCGTATGGCGTCTCACGCCATACCAGAGAGCTACGAATGACCCGTGACGAGGTCAACGCACTCAATGCCGCACTTGAACAGCGCGTGGCGACCCGAACAGCGGACCTAGCTCACGCGCGCGATCGGGCGGAAGTGCTTCTGTCGGAGGTCAATCACAGGGTTGCCAACAGTCTTGCCTTGGTCTCATCACTGGTGAGCCTGCAATCGAGGGCCTTGACCGATCCAGCAGCAAAGGATGCCCTGGCCGAAACGCAGGATCGGATATTCGCAATCTCTCTTGTCCACAAGCGGCTCTATGGCTCCCAAAACGTGCGCGCGGTCGAGCTGAACGAGTATTTGACTGGCTTGCTTGAACACCTCCGCACATCGTTGCGAAGTGAAGGCCACGGTGTGAAGTTGTCGTTCGACATCGAGCCCATGGAAATGGAAACCGATGCCAGTATCAATCTCGGCGTTCTGATCACAGAGCTTGTCACCAATGCATTCAAGTACGCGTATCCGGACGGTCCAGGCGAAATCCGTGTATTCCTGAGAAAGCGGGACAACCAAGGTGAATTGGTGGTCGAAGATGACGGCATCGGCAGGGATGAGGGCGCGCCAGCAAAGGGTACTGGCGTCGGCACCCGCATTATCAACGCAATGAGCTTGAGTTTGAAAGCTCGCTTGGAATATAGAAGGCGGGAGCCGGGCACCGCAGCCCATCTGGTGTTCTCTTTGCATCCGAAGCGGAGCGGCATAGATGGATAAAATTCAACAAGTTGGCCTTGCCGGTTTAAGATCGAAATTGATGGGCAAAATTGTATCCAAGAGCCAGTGCACGGCTCACCCTTGGATTGCCTGTGTTATGGCGTTCGCAGTTCTCGCAAGTCTTACATCAGCACGCGCGCAAGACGGTCCTCCTGGTATCACGGAGCCGACGATTCTACCCCCCTTCGTTCCGAGCGCTCGGATCTGCGGCAAGCCTGTCGGACTAAAGAGAGAGTTGGCTTATGTCCAGGAAAACGAGCGCGAATTCCTGCAAGGCGTGAACCACGGTCTTGAGATGGCCGCCAGGGATCGCGGCTTGCAATACAGGCGCAGCGTCGTGGAAAACGACGTTGAAAAAGCTATCGCGGAAATAGAGGGCTTCAGGGCTACTAAGGTCGGCGCCCTTGTCGCCACGTCCTCGGATCCAATTGCGGTAGCCGGCAGTCTCCAGAAAGTAATATGGTCAGGAACATTTGTCGGAACAATTGTACCGCCACCCGCGACGCTGCTGCTCAATGCCCCGCAGTATGCAACAGGAAAGGCCTTGGCGGATGCCGCCATCGTCCACATCCAACAGCGTCTTGGCGGCAGGGCTAACGTAGTCCTACTCACTCAGGATACAATGCAGTTCCTCACGCCCAGGTTTGAAGCAATGCGTGACGCATTCGCAAGATTACCCGGTGTTACAATTATCGCCGATATTGCCCCGAGCCCGGTCACCAAGGAGAGCGGTTTTGCCACCATGAATACGATTCTATTGGCAAATCCGGATATCGACGTCGTCCTTGGCGGTGATGCCGTTGTGCTCGGTGCGCTGGCGGCGTTGCGCGCCGCCGGCAAGGATCGGCCTGATCAGTTTCTTGGCGGCATAGACGGCGAGCCAGAGGCCGTATCTGAAATCAAGAAGGCCGACAGCCCGTTCAAGGCAAGTATCTCTCTGTCTTCGCCCGTCTTCGGCTACGCGATGGGCCAATTTGCCGCCGACTGGCTGGACGGTAAAAGCATTCCGCAAGCTATGGACATACTGCCTATTGCACTGACCGGCGAGAATATCGCTCAGTACGAAGCCGATCTCGTTGATCCCTCGGCCGTCTACGCAGATTCGGCGCGCAAGGCCGAATACCTCAAAATGTATGGTAGCATTTGTTACGACACACGCGACCAATACATTAATTTTCCGTGGTCATCCGAGGCAAAGCATTAGGACCTTCCATTTCACAAGGAATGGCTCTATTCGCAGCTCACTGGCGGCGGAATCGTTCGCTATCTTGTTCGGGCAGGAATTTGAAATAGTGGTCGCAACGCCGAGTGCATGAAGAAGGTCAAGCTTTCGATCCGGAATCGTACTAAACAAAGGTCGAGGTTGATCGCGCCGTGCTGGCTTGTCCGGAAGCAATTTTATCCCGACTGTTAGCTAACGAGCAAGAACCTGTGGCCGGTGGCCGGCGGCCGGTTCATCGGTATCCGCGTTTGCGCTTTGCGAGTTCCAGGGAAAGCGCCGCAGCGATCGCAAGAACCTTGGATTCATATGCGATTGCCCTCCCCTGCCCTTGCTAACCTCTACGGCCCCATCGTCTTCTCAGTATGATTGAATCAAACAGGTCAAGTTCGAGCGACATAGAATAGAACCGAGCCATACTGTTGATAGGTTCGCGGCGTTCGAGATAGATAGCAACTGCGGGAATGTTCATGATTGACGCTCCCATAATTGTCTCTGTTGATCAAACGAGAGTTCCGAATCAATGCTGTCCCATCGATTCAGCAAATTGATGATTCATCGATTGACTAGCTGAGCTTCTGAAGGCCGCCTCTTTCGCTCACGGGGGTAAAGGTAGCCCGGAGCATTAATACACAAACCCTACGGGGAGGGTCCGTACGCAGTACCGATAGCCGATTGATCAACGGTTAATTTGCGTTAACTCTATTTTCCTTGCCACGACGAAGGAATCGGACGATAGTCACGCGGAAATGGCGATTTGAGCCGCGATCTCTGTGACTATGGAAAATCGACCCG